>JAIXQM010000030.1 GCA_027485735.1 Sphingomonadales bacterium
AACAACTGCGTGTTGCTGCCGGCCTTTACCACCGGCGTTGGCGAAACCGTGGCGCCCGCAACACTCAGGTTGCCATCATAGGTCTTGACCACGTCAGACGTCGTTACGGTCAAAGAAGCAGGCGTAACGTCGGCCAGAATGGACCCGCCAACCAGCGTATAGTTGCTCGCCAAGCCGGAGCCGTTAACCAGGTTCAGCGAACCAAGGCCGACAACCTTGCCCGTGCCAACGTTCTTGTTGGCCAGGACACCCGCGCCAGACAGACCGAGCCCTTCGCTGCCCACCAGCGTGCCGATGATCAACACCGAGGCATTCACGGCCGTCGTTGCATCATAGACCCGCCCGCCCGTCAGGCTCACCGCGTAAGGTGTAATCGTGCTTGCCGTGTTGCCAACATAGCTGACCGCATAGTTGGCAAGATCGGTACCAGCTGCTGCAATGGCACCATTGGCCGTAATCACCTTGTCACTGAGGACAGCGCCGGCGCCATTACGGCTGACGTTGGCATTGGCATAAGCCAGCGTCACACCCGACAGGCTTTCGCTGCCCACCAGACCTGAAGCGCTGTAACCCGTTCCAAGCGTCAGGCTCGGCACCAACGTCGTACCGTCATAAACCTTCGTCTGCGCCAAAGCCGAAATCGTCAGCGGTGTTGGCAAGATCCGGCCGGTTGCCGTTCCCGTGCTGCTCAGCAGGAGGTAGTTGCCCCCATCCAAACCACCCAGGGTCAAACTTGCAATTGCGACGGCCCGAACGCCGACATCCTTGCTGTCAAAGGAACCAACCGAGATCGCAACGCTGACATCATCCCCGTCATAGATGCCGTTGAATGTCGCAGAGGACACGTTTGCAGCAGTTGTTCCATCATAGAGTTTGTCGGCGACGACGATGCTCGAGACGCCCGCAAGTGTCGCAGGCGTAATGCTGCTGCCAGTATCGGCGATGTAACTGATTGCATAGTTGCCAAGGATGGTGCCGGGAGCACTGATTGCAGCGCTCGGGGTGATCAGCTTGTTGCCTTGGCTGGCATTCTTGTCGGCGTAAACCAGTGTCACCGAAGCGATCGCATCAGATCCAATCATTGGTCCAACGGAGAAGGCAGAGGTGCCTGCAGTGATCGAGGCATCATACACCTTAGTCTGCTGCAGGGCCGTGATGGTCATCGCATAAGGGTTGATGGTGCTCGTGTTATTGTCACCATAACTGACCGTATAGTTCGCGCCATTGTTGCCGTCGTTCACGGTTACCGATGAAACCGTGACGACCTTGTTGCTGACGATGTTATTGCCAGCGTCACGGCTCACATTGGCGTCGGCAAAAGCGAACGTTCCGCCACTCAGGCTGTCGGCCCCGAAGAGCTGTGTGCCGCTGCTTGCCTGAACGATCGCCTGAGGTGCTTGAACAGCACCGGCGACAGATGTCGTGCCATCATACGTCTTCACCGCGTTGGATGCTGTGATCACCAGGCTGGCCGGCGTGACGTTAACCACCTGGTTGCCGCCGACAAGCGTGTAATTGGAGGCGAGGCCGGCATTGGCCCCTGCCCCGTCGACCAACGTCAGCCCGCTCGCATTCACCAGCTTGCCGGTTCCGACATTGCGGTTGGCGATGGCGCCTGTGCCCGAAAGGCTGAGCGTCTGGTTCCCGAGCAAGGTACCGATCCGCAGGGCGGAGGCATCGACAGCCGTGCTGCCGTCATAAACCCGCGAGCCTGTCAGATCGACCACGAACGGCGTGATGGTGCCCGAGCCGGTTGCTGTCGTTGCCGATGGCAGGAACTGATAGTTCGACAGGTCACCCATGACCGAAATGCCGGTAACGGTAACCGTCTTTCCAGTGCCGGCATTGGCTGTGTCAAAGCGCGCGTCGGAGAAATTCACCGAGATCGGATCGCCAGCAGCGATGTTGGTGGCAAGACTGACCGTCGCGCCCGTCAGCCCATCATAGGTCTTGGTTGTGACGATCGGCGTGAAGCTCAACACAGCGCGCGTAACATCAGCAAAAGCCGATGGATTGGCAGACAGGACGTAATTGCTGCCATCGGTCCCGCCCAAGCTGGAGATCGCGATGCTTATAAACTTGTTGGTACCGATGTTCTTGTCGAGGAATGATGCAGTGTAACCGAAGTCAATGGCATCGCCTGCGACACGATTGTCGGTGAGATTGATCCCAGCATCGATTGTCCCGTTATAGGCACGACTGATGCCTGATGCTGCCACCACGAGCGTCCGTGGCGTAATATTCGCGGTCAAGCCCGTCGGCTGGATCAGGTTATAGTTACCCGCATCCGCGCCGCTGAACGTAACGGCACTACCGATAACCGAAATATTGCTGCCGACATTTTTGGTCGCAAACGTTCCAGTCAAGCCAGAAATACGAACCTCGTCGTTGCCGATAAGTCCGGCAAGAGCGGAAACGCTTGTGTTAATGACGTTCGTCGTTGTCCCATCATAGACCTTGTCCGTCGCGACAACGCCAACAACGGTGACGTCCTTCTTAAAAATCGTCGCAGTCGTCTGATAGGTCATCGGCAGTGGCACATAATCGGTGCTCAACGCCGTCGGCGAACTCTGCACACGAATGCTGGAGATCGTCACCGTTTTGTTCTGGCCAGCCGCCTTGTCACTGAAATTCGCGAATGGATTGAAAACCAGATCAAGCTGCTCACCCTGCACCTGGTTCTGGATCAAAAGACTGGAAACAAGGATCGCCGTATTGCCGTCATAAATCTTATCAGGCACCGACGCAGAGAAGGTCAGCGGACGCGGCGCGATCGTGACATTGTGCGCACCGCCAACCAGTTTGTAATTGAGCGCCAGCCCGGCATCGGCTCCAATGCCATCAACCAGATCGAGCGTCCCGAGCGCGCCAAGAGATTGAGCCTGTGGCTGCTGGCCCACCAGCGTCACGTGCGCATTGGTGACACTTCCTGTCCCCGAAAGGCTCAGGCTTTCCTGACCGACGAGTTGGCTCAATGTGAAGATGCCAGCCTCGACGGCTGTACCGCCGTCATAAATCCGCGAGCCGGTCAGATTGACCGTATAGGGATCGATCGTGCTTGTGGTGTTGCTTGCAAAGGTGACGGTGTAGTTGCCGCCGCTATTGCCGTCGTTGACCGTCACACCCGCAACTGTCACGACCTTGTCATTCAGGACGGCACCAG
>JAIXQM010000174.1 GCA_027485735.1 Sphingomonadales bacterium
CCGAGCAACGCCAGCAGCACGAGGGGCAAGGCGCGCGCGCGCCGCAAGTCTGGCCTCATTTCGGCTCGGCAACCACCAGGGCGTTGCCCGGCAACAGGGCGTTGATATCGGGCGCATACATCGCCTCGGCCCGGGTGGGAGGCAGAGTGAAGCGGCCGCTGCTGCCGAGCCGGATGCGATATTCCACCGTTATCGGCGCGGCGCCCAGTTGCTGCCAATAGGCGCGATAATGGCCGGTGCGCCGCTCCACCCAGTCGGGCGACTGGCCGGAACTGGCTTCGCCTTCTGCCAACAGTTCCGAGCGGCCACCCAAAGCCTGACCTTGGCCGCCGCCCAAGATGGTCGCCCCGGCCGGCACCGGATCGGTGAGCGCCACCCAGGCCGTTTGCGCGCGCGCCGTGATGGTCAGGCGCACCGCCAGCACATCGCCGCGGCTCCAGCGGCCGGGCACGGACTGGCGGATGGGGACGATCTGGCGTCGCAGCGACAGGCCATTGGTGACGGGTTTGGTCGCGGGAATGGCGGCGCTGAGCGACACCATCGCCCACGGCTGGCCGCTGCCGGCGTGGCTGATGGCCAGCGGCGCGGTGGCGGCGGGCAGACGGACAGGGGCTGGGTTGGGCCACATCACCATCTGCCGCGCCGCGCCCAGCGCCACCGTGGTGCGCCCGCTCACCTCTTCCTTCTCGAACTTGGCCCCAAAGCCGGCCAGCGCGAGCCGGGCCAGTGCATTGGCCGGCGTCGTGTCCCAATGGCCGCGTTGCTGGCCCTGCACCAAGGCGCGGGCGAGGCGCGGGGCGTCGCCGGCCCAGGCCTGATCGGTGCTGGCGAGCAGCAACAGCCTGGCCAGCGCGGCATCGCGTCCGCTCATTAGGCCCCAATCGTCGGCCGGGCCGGTGAAGCGCATCACCGTGCCGCGGTCATCCAGCCGGGCGCGCAGCCGAGCAAGCGTTTGTGCCGCTGCCGGACCATTGCCGCTGGCCAGTTGCACCGCCCGCCAATCCAGCAGTGCCGCCGGGCCCCACTGATCAGGCGTGGCGCTGAAACCGGCGAGCATGCGGCCGACGGGCTCGCCTTCACCGGCCAGCGCCGCCAGCGCGGCAAGCCGGTCACCCGCGACGCGGCCTTCGGCGACAGGGCGCAGGCCGCCCAGCATTCGCGCTTTTTCGGCGGCAGGCAGCGGCCAAGCTGACAGGCGGGAGAGGCGCAGCACATAGGCCGTGAGGTCCGCATCGCCGCTTATGTTGGTGTTGGGGAAGAAGCGCAGCAGGCCGCGCGGGTCGATCCAGGCAGACAGCCCGGCGACCTCGCGATCCCACATCGCCTTGTCGCCCAGCGCCACGGCTTTCGACAGGCGCTGCTCGATACAGTCATAGGGGTAGGCGGCCATATAGGACTGCATGGCCGACAAATTGCCACCCAGCGACGGCGACAGCGCGACCGTCACAAAGGCCGTACCCGGCAGCGCGCGCGCCGGCACGGCGATCGGCAGGCCGGCGCGGGTGAGGGCGGCGGTGATCACGGCAGCCGGCACGGCGGGCTCGACGATTTGTTCAACCTGCACCGCATCGGCCGCGCCGCCACCGCTGGCGGCGAGTTTCCACGTCAACGTGCCCGCGGCGGGTGCAGTGGCGGCAAAGGCGATGGTCTGCGCGGTACCCGCCGCCAGCGTGATAGGCCTGGCGGGCCAGCGGGTGGCGCCAGCGCTGGCGGTGATGGTGACGGGCAGGCTGCCCGCTGTCGTGTTGCGCACCACCATCGTCGCCACATAGGCATCGCCGGTGCGCACCAGCGGCGGGATGCCGGGCAGTATCTGCAGATCCTGTGTGGTGCGGATGCTGGCGCTGCCAGTGCCGAACAGGCCCGGCCCGGCGCTGGCGATGGCCACCAGGCGGAAGCCCGACAGACTGTCATTCAGGCGGAATGGCACCCGCGCCTGGCCATTGGCATCCAGCTTCACGCGGCCCGCCCAGGCGATCACCGGCTGGAAATCGCGGCGTTGCACGGCCAGCGCGCCGCCGCCGCCGCCGGCTGCCACCGCCTTCGCGCCATAATGGCGCTTGCCCACCACCTGGCCCTGAGCGGTGGCGAGCACGACGCCCAGTGGCCGCGGCGCCATCATCGCATCGAGCAGCTTCCAGCTTTCATTGTCCTTCAGCTGCAGCAGGGCTTCATCCACGGCGGCAAAGGCGATTTCGGCATCTGCAGGAAGGCGGGTGCCGGCCGGCGGCTTCACCGTCACCAGTGCACTGGCTTGTTCTTTCACCGCATGGGTCGGCTTGTCGGGCGTCACCTGCACCGCCAGCCGTCGCGCATCATGGCCCACCTTCAGCTGCGCCAGCCCCAGCCGGTAACTGGGCTTGGCGAGATCGACGAGCGCAGTGGGAGAGGCCGCCTCGCGGCTGAGCCAGGGCAGGTTCCAGCGCCGCGCCAGATCGGCCAGCCACAGCCGCCAGCCCGCCACCCGGCCGCGCACGGCGAGCACCGAGACATACACGTTGGGCGCGTAATCGCCCTTCATCTTCACGTCCACCACCGGGTCCTTGCCCGATAATGTGGTGACAAAACTTTCCATCACGCCGCCGCGCAGTACGGTCACCAGCGCGGTGGCGGAGCGGAACGGCATCCGCACCTGCAGGCGGGCAGTGCCATTGGCAGCGACTTCGGGCGCTTCCGGCACCAGGTCCATGCGGTCGCCATTGTCGCCGCCGAACCACCAATCATCGTCGCCGGCCAGCCACAGGCTTTGCGTGGCGCGCGCGGTGCGCCCGGCGCTGTCGGTGGTTTCGGCCAGCGCCAGCACTTCGCC
>JAIXQM010000185.1 GCA_027485735.1 Sphingomonadales bacterium
CATGTGACGGGCCGGCTGATCATCGTTTTTGGGGCCGGCGGCGACCGTGACGCCGGCAAGCGTCCCCTGATGGGGGAGGCTGCGGCCGCCCATGCCGATGTCGTCGTTGTAACCGACGATAATCCCCGCAGTGAAAACCCGGCGGCCATCCGCGCCTCCATCCTCTCTGCCACGCCCGGCGGACAGGAAATAGCGGATCGCCGCCGGGCCATCGCTGCGGCCATTACCATGGCCCTTGCCGGCGACATCGTGCTGATTGCCGGCAAGGGCCATGAGCAAGGCCAGATTGTCGGGGATCGCGTGCTGCCGTTCGACGATGTAACCGTGGCGCGGGAGTGCGCTGCGTGAGCCTGTGGACCAGCGCCGCCATTGCCGAAGCCTGCCACGGCGCGGCAGCGGGCGATTTCGCAGCCGATGGCGTGACCTTCGACAGCCGCGAGGTCGTAGCGGGAGACCTGTTTATTGCCCTGAAGGGCGAAGCCACCGATGGCCATCGTTTCATTGGCAAGGCGCTGGAGCGCGGCGCCGCCGGCCTGCTGGTGAGCGAGGCGGTTGACGCAGCGCATATCCGCGTGGCCGACACGATGGTCGCCCTGAACGCGCTGGGCGCTGCCGCGCGCGACCGCAGCCGCGCCACCCGCATCGGCGTGACCGGCAGTGTTGGCAAGACCGGGGTGAAGGAAGCACTGAAGGCGGCTCTGTCACGCTTTGCGCCGGATGCCGTGCACGCCAGCGTGAAAAGCTACAACAATCACACCGGTGTACCCCTGTCGCTGGCGCGGATGCCGGCGGCGTCGCGCTTTGGCGTGTTCGAAATGGGCATGAACCACAGCGGCGAACTGGCCGAACTGACGCAATTGGTGCGCCCGCACATCGCCATCGTCACCTGGGTGGCTTCGGCGCACCGCGAATTCTTCGCCACCGAAACCGATATCGCGATGGCGAAAGCCGAGATTTTTGCCGGGCTTCCAAAGGGCGGCACCGCCATCATCCCGCACGACAATCCTCATGCCGATCTGTTGGCCCGCGCCGCCGCCGATGCTGGCGCCAAGGTGGTGCGCTTCGGACTGAACGACGGCGCCGATGTGCACGCCGAGAAAGTGGCGCTGCACCCCGATTGCAGCTGCGTAACGGCGCGTATCGGACACGACACGCTCACCTTCAAGATCGGCATGGCAGGCCGCCACTGGGTCAATAATGCGCTGGCCGTGCTGGCCGGGGTGCAGGCAGCGGGCGGTGATCTGGCGCTGGCTGGCCTGGCGCTGGCCGAACTGAATGATCTGCCCGGTCGCGGCCGCCGCCTGCGGGTGGCCGCCGGTGCCGGTCAGGCCATCGTGATCGACGAAGCCTATAATGCCAATCCGGCCAGCATGGCGGCCAGCCTCGCCGTGCTGAAGGCGGTTGCGCCCGCGCGCCACGGTCGCCGCCTGGCGCTGCTGGGCAGCATGAAGGAACTGGGCGCGCTGTCGGATGAATTCCACGCCGGGCTGGCGCCGCATATTCGGGAAGCCGGCGTTGCTGCCGCCGTGCTGGTCGGCGCGGAAATGAAACCGCTGGCCACGGCGCTGGGCCGCAGCATCGATGTGCGCCACGTTGCCGATGCTGATGCCGCGCGCGCCGAAATCGCCCGGATGATCGCCGCCGATGATGTGCTGCTGGTCAAGGGGTCCAATTCGATCGGGCTGGCACGCGTCATCCAGGCGCTGGCCAGCGGAGACATGATGCCATGATCAAGTTGCTTGCCGATCTCGCCGGCTATGAAGGCCTGTTCAACATCTTCCGTTACATCACCTTCCGGGCGATCGCGGCGTTGATGACCAGCCTGGCCATCGCCTTGGTGCTCGGCCCCCGCTTCATCGACATGCTGCGCGCCAAGCAGGGTAAGGGCCAGCCGATCCGCGAAGACGGCCCGGAATGGCATCTGCTCACCAAACGCGGCACTCCGACGATGGGCGGCCTGCTGATCCTGATCGGCATGACCATTTCCACGCTGATGTGGATGGATTTCGGCAATGGCTTCGTGTGGGCCAGCCTGCTGGTGACGCTGGGTTTCGGCGCTATCGGTTTCATGGATGATTATGACAAGGTGACCAAGCAGAGCCACAAGGGCGTTTCCGGCCGGACCCGCCTGGCCATGGAGTTCCTGATTGCAGGCCTCGCCTGCTCGTGGATCGCCAGCCGCACCGGCTTCACCCTCTATCTGCCGTTCCTGAAGGATGCCGGGCTTTATCTGGGCCTGTTCTACATTGCCTTTGCCGCCTTCATCGTGACCGGTTTCGGCAACGCCGTGAACCTTACCGATGGCCTTGATGGCCTCGCCACCATGCCGGTCATCATCGCGGCGGCGGCCTTTGCTGTGATCGCCTATCTCGTCGGCAACATCCGCTTTTCGGATTATCTCGGCATCCACCATGTGCCCGGTTCGGGCGAGTTGGCGGTGTTCTGCGCGGCGTTGATCGGGGCGTGTCTGGGGTTCCTGTGGTTCAATGCGCCACCGGCGATGGTGTTCATGGGCGACACCGGCAGCTTGGCATTGGGCGGCGCACTCGGCACTATCGCAGTGATCACCAATCACGAACTGGTGCTGCTGGTGATCGGCGGACTGTTCGTGCTCGAAACGCTTTCAGTCATCATTCAGGTGGCGAGCTTCAAGACGACAGGCAAGCGCGTGTTCCGCATGGCGCCGCTGCACCATCATTATGAAAAGAAGGGCTGGAAAGAATCGACCGTGGTGATTCGCTTCTGGATCATCGCCATCCTGCTCGCCTTGGCGGGCCTGGCGACACTGAAACTTCGGTGATGGCCATGTTCGTCAGCAGCGTCCTCCTCCTTGAACCTGCATACCCCGCACCGCGTGTGCTGCTGCGTAACCGTGGCGCACGGGGGGGGAGGACGCTGCGCCGGTGATTACCTCGCCCGCCTTTGCCGGCAAACGCTGGGGCGTGCTGGGCCTGGCCCGTACGGGGCGCGCCGTGGCCGCTGCGCTGGCCGCGTCTGGCGGTGAAGTGTGGGCGTGGGATGATGGCGAAGCGGCGCGGGCGTCGTACGAGGGCGCGCTGGTCGATCTGAACACGGCTGATCTGACCGGGCTCGCAGCTATTGTCGTGTCGCCCGGCGTGCCCCACTCCGCACCGATTTTCGCCACCGCTGCTCGCTATGGCGTGCCGGTGCTTGGCGATCCCGAGCTGTTTGCCCTCAGCCAGCCAGCCGCGCGCATCGTTGGCATCACCGGCACCAACGGCAAATCGACCACCACCGCGCTGCTGCATCATCTGTGCACCACTGCCGGCATCCCCGCAGCCATGGGCGGCAACATCGGCCTGCCCATCATGGCACAGGATCCCCTGCCGGCCAGCGGCGTGTGGGTGCTGGAATTGTCGAGCTATCAACTCGAGATCACCCACAGCCTGGCCTGTCATGTCGCCATCCTGACCAACATCACACCCGATCATCTGGAACGGCACGGGACCATGTCCGGCTATGCCGGCGCCAAGGCGCGGCTGTTTGCCATGCAGAAACCCGGCAGCGTGGCCATCGTGGGCAAGGCTGCGCAGGCCGCGTGGTCGGTGGCTTCGGGCCCGGTGCTGCTCATCGAGGATGTGGCGCTGCCCTCTCCGCAAAGCGACTGGCCGGCGCTGAAAGGACCGCACAACCTGGAAAACGCGCGCGCCGCCATCGCGGCGGCGCGCGCGCTCGGTATCGCCGACAACGTGATCGCGCGTGGCTTGGCCACCTATCAGGCGCTGGCGCACCGCATGGAACCGATGGGTGAAAAGCGCGGCCTGCTGTGGGTGAACGACAGCAAGGCCACCAACGCCGACAGCACCTCCCCAGCGCTGACCGCCTATCCGCGCATCCACTGGATTGCTGGTGGCCGGCCCAAGCTGGATGCAAACGGCAAGGCCGATCTATCGGCAATCCTGCCGCATCTGGGGGGTGTCGTGGGCGCCTATCTCATTGGCGAAGCGGCACCGAAGTTTGCCGAACAATTGCAGGGCCAGGTGCCTCTCACCCAGTCGGGCACGCTGGCGCAGGCCATGGCGGATGTGCTCGCCGCCGCCAAACCGGGCGAGGTCGTGCTGTTCAGCCCGGCTGCCGCCAGTTTCGATCAATACAAGGATTTCGAGGACCGCGGCGCTGCCTTCCGGGCAGCGGTCGCGGCACTTTGAGGGGGGACCAGATGGCCAGCCGCAGCACCAATCGCACGCTTGCCGCCGCGCTTACGCGCGGGGACCGCTCCACCATCGGCCGCTGGTTCTGGACGATCGACAAGACGCTGCTGATCATCATCTTCGCGCTGGTCGCCGCCGGCATCGTTGCCGTGGCGGCGGCTTCCCCGGCCGCTGCCCGCAGGCTTTCGGGCACCGCGCTGCGCTTTGACGATCTCTATTTCCTCTATCGCCAGTTGGGTTGGGTGGCGCTGGGTCTGCCGCTGATGCTGGCCACCTCGATGCTGAACATGCGCCTGCTGAAGCGGCTGGCGGTCATTGGCACACTGGGCTGCCTGGTCGCGCTGCTGCTGGTGCCATTCATCGGCGGCGGTGCCAACGGCGCGGCGCGCTGGATCCAGTTGCCAGGGTTCCAGTTCCAGCCGTCAGAGTTCTTCAAGCCCTGCTTCATCGTCACCACAGCCTGGCTGCTCAGCCTTAAGGTTGAAGACCGCAGCCTGCCCACCATGCAGATCAGTCTGGGGCTGCTCGGCATGGCGCTGATCTGCCTGATCGCCCAGCCGGATGTCGGCCAATCGGCGCTGATTTCGGCGGTGTGGCTCACCCAGGCGATGCTGGCCGGCCTGTCGCTCACCATTGTCGGCGCGCTGGCTGGGCTGGGCATCGTCGGGCTAGTCGCGGCCTATTTCACCCTTGATCACTTCGCCGCCCGCATCGACAAATGGATATTGGGCACCGGCGACACCTTCCAGATCGACAAGGCGCTCGATTGCTTTCGCGCCGGCGGATGGCTGGGCACCGGGCCAGGCGAAGGCCGCATGAAGTTCCGTCTGCCTGAAGCCCAGACCGACTATATCTTCTCCGTCATTGGTGAGGAATTCGGCCTGATCGCCTGCTTCATGCTGGCCGGCCTGTTCATGGGCTTGGTGGTGCGCGCCCTGCTGGTGGCGATGGACGAGGAAGATCCGTTCGTGTTCCTCGCTACCGCCGGCCTGGCCGCGCAATTCGGCTTCCAGGCGGCGATCAACATGATGGTCAATCTGGCACTACTGCCGTCCAAGGGCATGACCCTGCCGTTCATCAGCCACGGCGGTTCCTCTTATCTCGCCATCTGCGTCGGAGCCGGGCTGCTGCTGGCGCTGACCCGCTGCAACCCGTTCCTGAAGGGCCAGCCCTGGGCGCGGCCGCCCGGCAGCCTGCGCGCGGCATGACGGACAATCCCCGCCAGATGACTCCCGGCCCCGGCGGCACTTATGTGCTGTGCGCTGGCGGCACCGGCGGCCACATGGTGCCGGCGCATTGCCTGGCGCTGGAGCTGATGGCGCGGGGCCACAAGGTTCATCTGGTGACGGATGAACGCGGCTTGCGCTTCCCTGGCCTGTTTCCGGGCGTGCCGGTGACCAAGGTGGAGGCGGCTTCGACCGGTCGCAGCGGCTGGCGGTCACTGCCGCAGGTGGCGCTCTCAATCTGGAAAGGCCGCAGCGCCGCACGCAAGCTTTTCAAGGAGATGCGCCCCCGCGCCGTCATCGGTTTTGGTGGCTATCCCGCCCTGCCGGGCCTGCTCGCCGGCCTGTCGCTCTACCTGCCCTGCCTGATTCACGAACAGAACGCCGTGCTCGGCCGCACCAACCGCTATCTGGCGCCGCGGGTGCGCGCCATCGCCACCAGCTTCCCGCGGGTGCGCCGGATGGAAGGCAGCTGGCAGCGCCGTGCGCATTTCGTCGGCAACCCGGTGCGCCCCGAAGTGCTGGCGGCCCGCGACATTCCCTTCGACGAAAATGCTGCCCGTTTGAAGCTTCTGGTGACCGGCGGCAGCCAGGGAGCGGCGGTTCTGAACCGGGTTGTGCCGGCTGCCGTCCGCCTGCTGCCGGCCGCTGTCCGCGCCAATCTGGACATCACCCACCAGGGCCGCGACGAGGACGCGCAAGAGATGCTGGCGGCCTATCGCGACGCCGGGATCGAGCCGACCATCGCCGCTTACTTCCCCGATCTCCCCGCCGAAATGGCGTCCAGCCATATCGTCATCGCACGGTCAGGCGCGTCGACGGTGGCGGAACTCGCGGTTATGGGCCGGCCGTCCATTCTGGTGCCACTGCCGATCGCAACCGATGATCATCAGGCCGACAATGCCGCCGCCCTGGTGGCAGCCGGCGGGGCGCAGATGATCCGTCAACAGGATTTTACGCCAGAGCAACTGGCAGAGGCCTTGACGGGGTGGCTGACAGACCGGAAGGGCTTGGCCGAAGCCGCCGCCGCAGCGCGCGCCGCCGGTCATCCGGAGGCCGCGATACGCCTGGCCAATCTTGTCATTGCCACCGGATTGATCGCATGAACCCCGCTCCCGAAAATCTCCGCCTGCGCCCCGGTTTCCGCACCGATATCGGCGTCATCCACTTCGTCGGCATCGGCGGCATCGGCATGTCCGGCATTGCCGAGGTAATGGCCAATCTGGGCTTTGACGTGCAGGGCAGCGATTCTGCCGAAGGTTATGTGGTCGAAGGCCTGCGCAAGAAGGGCATCAAGGTCTTCATCGGCCAGAAGGCGGACAATGTCGCCAATGCCGCTGTGCTGGTCACCTCCACCGCGATCAAGGCCGACAATCCCGAAGTCGTTGCCGCCCGTGCCAAGCGCATCCCGGTGGTGCGACGCGCCGAAATGCTGGCCGAACTGATGCGGCTGAAAAGCTGCGTGGCGGTCGCCGGCACCCACGGCAAGACCACCACGACTTCCATGGTCGCCACATTGTTGGATGCCGGCGGGCTTGATCCCACGGTGATCAACGGCGGCATCATCAATTCGATCGGTTCCAACGCCCGCCTTGGCGCGTCGGACTGGATGGTGGTGGAAGCCGATGAAAGCGATGGCAGCTTCCTGCGGCTGACCGGCACCTTCGGAATCGTCACCAACATTGATCCCGAACATCTGGATCACTGGGGCAATTTCGAAGCGGTGAAGCAGGGCTTCGAACGCTTCGTCCACGCCGTGCCTTTCTATGGCGCCGCGATCCTGTGCATTGATCACCCGGAAGTGCAGGCGCTGATCCCGCGCGTGTCGGACCGGCGGATCATCACCTATGGCTTTGCCGCCACTGCCGATGTGCGCGGGCTGGACGTGACGCCGGTCCCGGGCGGCAACCGTTTCTCCGTGCTGGTCCGCACCCGCGACGGCCAGCGCCGCATTGATGATCTGGTGCTGCCGATGCCGGGCCGCCACAATGTGCAGAACGCGCTTGCCGCCATCGCGGTGGCGCTGGAACTGGGCGTGGATGATGCCGGCCTGCGTGCCGGCCTGGCCCGCTTTGGCGGCGTGAAGCGCCGCTTCACCAAGGTCGGCGAAGTGGCCGGCACCACCATCATCGATGATTATGGCCACCATCCGGTGGAAATCCGCGCCGTGCTCGCCGCCGCCCGCGAAGGCGCAACCGGGCGCGTGATTGCGGTCGTGCAGCCGCACCGTTTCACGCGATTGCGCGATCTGATGGCGGACTTCTGCGCCGCCTTCAACGATGCCGACATGGTCTATGTCGCACCCGTCTATGCTGCCGGAGAAGCACCCATCGAAGGGGTGGACGCCGCTTCGCTCGCCGCCGGGCTGGTCGCGGCCGGACACCCGAGCGCCGACACGGTGACAGGCGCCGACAATCTGGCGGTGAAACTGGCCAGCGTGGTGCAGCCGGGTGACCAGGTCATCTGCCTGGGCGCTGGCGACATCACCAAGTGGGCCGCCGGCCTCGCCGAAGCGATTGGCAAAGTGAAGGCGGGATGACCGCCCTCGCCGCCCCTCCAGCCGCGCGCGGCAAGCTGACGGCGTCTGCGCCGCTGGCCCCGCTCGTCTGGTTCAAGGCCGGCGGCGTGGCCGACTGGTTGTTCGAGCCGGCCGATACCGATGATCTGCGCAGCTTCCTGAAGGCGCTGCCTGCCGATGTGCCTGTGATGGCGCTGGGGCTGGGCAGCAATCTGATCGTGCGTGATGGCGGCGTGCCGGGCGTGGTGGTGCGGTTGGGCAAGGCGTTCGGCAAGGTCAGCGCGACAAGCGACACGCTCACTTGCGGCGGCGGCGCATCGGGCATTGCGGTGAGCAGCGCCGCGCGCGATGCCGGCGTGGCGGGGCTGGAATTCCTGCGCGGCATCCCCGGCACGGTGGGCGGCTTCGTGCGAATGAACGGCGGCGCTTATGGCCGGGAAGTGGCCGATGTGCTGGTCGACGTCATGGTGGTTACCCGCGACGGCGGCATTGAAACCCGCGCCCTGTCGGCGCTGGATTACAGCTATCGCCATAGCAACCTGCAAGACGGCGAGATCGTGGTGGCCGCCCGCCTCAAGGGCCAGCCCGGCGAGAAGGCCGCCATCCAGGCCGAGATGGACCGCATCGCCGCCGCCCGCGAAGCCAGCCAGCCGCTGCGCACCCGCACCGGCGGTTCCACCTTCAAGAACCCGGCGCCGCACAAGGCCTGGGAACTGGTGCACAATGCCGGCTGCCGAGGGCTGCGGGTTGGCGGGGCTGAAGTGAGCGAGAAGCATAGCAATTTCCTGATCAACAGCCACCGCGCCACCGCCGCCGATATCGAGGCGCTGGGCGAACTGGTGCGCGCCCATGTGCTGCGCACGCAGGGCGTGAACCTGGAGTGGGAAATCCAGCGGGTGGGGCGGGTCCAATGAAAGTGGCAGTGCTCATGGGCGGCTGGTCGGCGGAGCGCGAGGTGTCCCTCACCTCCGGCCGCGGCATCGCGCAGGCCTGCCGCAGCCTGGGCCACGACGTGACCGAAATCGACATGGGCCGCGACGTGGCGCAGCGCCTGATCGAGGCCGCGCCCGATGTGGTGTTCAACGCGCTGCACGGCACGCCAGGCGAAGATGGAACGGTGCAAGGCCTGATGGACCTGCTGGGCCTTTGCTACACGCACAGCGGGCTGACCACTTCGGCCATCGCCATCGACAAGGAACTCACCAAGAAAGTGCTGGTGCCGGCGGGCGTGCCGATGCCGCAGGGCAAGGTCGTCACCAGCGAAAGCCTGTTCGACGGCGATCCGCTGGCCCGGCCTTATGTGCTGAAGCCTGTCAACGAAGGCTCGTCCGTCGGCGTCGCCATCGTCACGGATAGCAGCAATTACGGCAATCCCATCCGGCGCGACGTGCCAGGGCCTTGGGCTGCATTCGAAACACTGCTGGCCGAGCCGTTTGTGGCCGGCAAGGAATTGACCGTGGCAGTGATCGGCGGCGAAGCCTTGGCCGTTACCGAATTGCAGACCTCCAGCGGTTTTTATGATTACGAAGCCAAATATACCGACGGCCTGACGCTGCACATCTGCCCCGCTGAGCTTCCGCCCGAAATCGAAGCGGCCTGCCTCGCCCATGCGCTGACCGCGCACCGGGCACTGGGCTGCCGGGGCACCAGCCGTTCCGATTTCCGTTGGGACCCGGCACAGGGCCTTAAGGGCCTGTTCCTGCTGGAAACCAACACCCAGCCGGGCATGACGCCCTTGAGCCTGGTGCCGGAGCAGGCAAAGTATCGCGGCATCGGTTACGAACAACTGGTGCAGCGTCTGATCGATATGGCGCTTCACGATCATCGGAAGGGGTCCAAGGCATGACCGCCGCCGTTCTGAAGCGCGGCGCCAAGCCGCCGAAAGCCGCGCAGAATCGGCCGACGCGCGTGTCTGGCGCACAGAAAATCACCCGGCAGCAGTTGGGTATCGGTGGCGCGGTGTTACTGGCGATTGCGATCGCGGTGATGGTCGCCGTGGGCGTGCCGCAGCGCATCTGGAGCGGCTTTGTGGAATGGACCGCCGCGCAAGGGTGGGAAGTGCGCCATGTCGAACTGACCGGCGCCCGTGAGCAGGAGCGGCTGGCGATCTATGCCGCCGTCTTGAATGGCCCGAGCAACGCCATGCTCGCCACCGATCTGGACGATGTGCGCGACCGGCTGCGCGCGCTGCCGTGGCTGGCCGATGCCAGCGTGCAGCGCCGCCTGCCCGATACGCTGGTGATCGAGGTGAAGGAACGCAAACCCGTCGCGCTTTGGCAGTATCACCAGCGTCTGGCCGCCATCGATATCACCGGCAAGGTGCTGACTCGCGAGCGCCTGGAACGCTGGAACGATCTCCCGATCCTGGTTGGTGCCGGTGCCAATGCCCGCGTGCGCGACGCGCTGGAACTGATCGCCGCAACGCCGCTGGGCCGTGACGTGAATGCCGCCGTGTTCGTGGGTGGCCGCCGCTGGGATTTGCGGTTCAAGAGTGGCGA
>JAIXQM010000096.1 GCA_027485735.1 Sphingomonadales bacterium
TCGTGCGTTGTAGGGTCTGGGGGTTTTGATGAAGGGCGCCGAAGAAGCGACGCAGCTTGCCGCTGATGAAGTCATCGTGCGTGGCACGATGAAGTGGTTCGATCCGGTCCGCGGCTATGGATTCATGGTGCCATCGGCGGGCGATGGTGCGGATGTGCTGGTGCATTTCAGCCTGGTGCGCGAGCTGGGTCGTCGCACCTTGCCGGAAGGCGCCACGCTTACCTGCATTGTGGTCGCGCGGGATCGCGGCCGCCAGGCGCGGCGCATCACCGATCTCGATCTCACCACTGCCGTGGGTCCGGATCCGGAAACCGCCGCCGCCCGCGCGGCCGATCGCGTCAATCCGCAGGCCATGCTGGCCGCCGCCGGACCGTTCGAACCGGCGCTGGTGAAGTGGTTCAACCGGCTGAAAGGCTATGGTTTCGTGGTGCGGCCGGGCTCCATCGAGGATATTTTCATCCACATGGAAACCGTGCGCAGGGCCGGGCTGGGTGAATTGCAGCCGGGCCAAGCCCTGGAAGTGCGGGTGGCACCTGGGCATAAGGGGCCATTGGCGGTTGCGGCACAACCGGCTAATACGCCGGAGTGATCAACTCCATACGCTCCGCCGCCTTCCTGTTCAGTCTTGCCGCGCTGGTGCCATTGGCACCGGCAGGCGCTGCGACTTGCCCCAACAGCGGCTTGCGCATCGTCCCTGTGGCGTTTCAAACGGCCAAGGGTCGGTTCGTCTACAAGGTCGAAGTGGCAGCAACGGCCGAAGAACAGGCGTGCGGCATGATGTTCCGCGATCGCATGGCGCCGGGCACTGGCATGGCCTTCCCGATGAAGCCCCCCCGCGCCACCGGTTTCTGGATGGAAAATACGCCGCTGCCGCTGGACATCATTTATGTCTCTGCGGCGGGGCGGGTGCTGAACGTGCGGCGTGGCCAGCCTTATTCGCGCGAGGTGCTCAATTCCGCCGGGGTCACGGCTGACGTGATCGAACTGGCGGCGGGTGAAGCAGAACGGATCGGGTTGAAGCCGGGCGATCGCGTGCGTCGGTTATCAGGGTAATCGGGCTGATCAGCGGGCGTCTGGGTCGAGCAGGCGCTGCCACCAGCTTTGCGCCTTCACTTGGGTGCCGCGGTGCATTTCCATCTGCCAGTGCGGCAGGCTGCTCGGCTCGACTTCGCGGCCCTGATTGTCCACCACCAGGATGGCGATATTCCCGGCCGGGTCGCGCCGAGCCGCCAGTGAATGGCTGCCACCATCAAGCACGAATTCATGACTGCCTTCGGCCATCAGATCGAGCAGGGAGGACGGCGTGGCCATCCAGCCCGGGCCAACGATGCGATCGAGCACCGCGCCTGTCGGGGTGGCAACAGCCTTTAACGCAGAAACAATGTACCGAGCCATAAACCACCGTAACACACAAATGTTGCAACGCGACATCTATGTCGTGGTTTTGGTTAATTGGAAAGACAGTCGCCAACAGCGGCCGGTTCAGCGATGACCCAGCCGGCCTTCGCCATGTCAAATTGTCAGCGGCGGAAGAAACGCCGCTGGTTCATCGGCATCGGCGTGGTCTTCTCACGGAACACGATGCGGCCCTTATCCAGATCATAGGGCGTCATTTCCACATGCACGCGGTCGCCCACGATGGAACGGATGCGGTTCTTGCGCATCTTGCCGGCGGTGTAGGCGATGATTTCGTGCTCGTTTTCCAGCTTCACGCGGAAACGCCCGTCGGGCAGGATTTCGGTGATTTCACCTTCGATCCGGATGATTTCCTCTTTCGGCATGTTAAGCCTGAATCCTGCTGGCAAAGTGCATGAATGATCCTGTGTTGAGCGCGCCTGCTGTGGCATCCCACGGCGACGGCCCTGCCCCATGGCCTGAACACATCAAAAATGCAAGCCTGCCACCTTGGCAAACCGGGACTTTGGCGGCAGGTGTGGCCTGCATTCATCAGGGGATATTGTCATGAAAAGCCGCGCCGCCGTCGCTTTCGCGCCCAACCAGCCGCTCGAAATCGTCGAGGTTGACCTGGAAGGCCCGAAGGCCGGCGAAGTGTTGGTGGAAATCATGGCCACCGGCATCTGCCATACCGATGCCTATACGCTGGAAGGCAAGGACAGCGAGGGCATATTCCCGTCGATCCTGGGCCATGAAGGCGCCGGCATCGTGCGCGAGGTTGGCGCCGGGGTGACCAGCGTGGCACCGGGCGATCACGTGATCCCGCTCTACACGCCGGAATGCCGCCAGTGCAAAAGCTGTCTTTCCGGCAAGACCAACCTGTGCACCGCCATCCGCGCCACGCAGGGCAAGGGCTTGATGCCCGATGGCACGACGCGCTTTTCGTACAAGGGCCAGCCGATTTTCCACTATATGGGCTGCTCGACCTTTTCGAACTTCACCGTGCTGCCGGAAATCGCCGTGGCGAAAATCCGCACCGACGCGCCGTTCGACAAGGC
The DNA here is from genome assembly GCA_027485735.1 of Sphingomonadales bacterium. GTDB lineage: Bacteria > Pseudomonadota > Alphaproteobacteria > Sphingomonadales > Sphingomonadaceae > Sandarakinorhabdus. Next base: position 2,454 of record JAIXQM010000096.1, read on the forward strand.
CTGCTACATCGGTTGCGGTGTCACCACCGGCGTGGGCGCGGTGGTGAAGACCGCAAAGGTGGAACCCGGTGCGCGCTGCATCGTCTTTGGCTTGGGCGGTATCGGCCTCAACGTGATCCAGGGCCTGAAGCTGGTGGGGGCTGATCAGATCGTGGGCGTGGACATCAACCCGGACCGCGAGGGCTGGGGCCGCCAGTTCGGCATGACCGATTTCGTGAATCCGAAGGATGTGTCGGGTGATCTGGTCGCGCATCTGGTGGCGCTCACCGATGGCGGCGCGGATTACACTTTCGATTGCACCGGCAACACCGACGTGATGCGCACCGCGCTGGAAGCATGCCACCGCGGCTGGGGCGAGAGCATCATCATCGGCGTTGCCGAAGCCGGCAAGGAAATCGCCACCCGCCCGTTCCAGCTCGTCACCGGCCGGGTGTGGAAGGGCAGCGCCTTTGGCGGCGCCAAGGGGCGAACGGACGTGCCGAAAATCGTCGATTGGTACATGAACGGCAAGATCGCCATCGATCCGATGATCACCCACGTGCTGGACCTTGAAGACATCAACAAGGCGTTCGATCTGATGCATTCAGGGGAAAGCATCCGCAGCGTCGTGGTGTTCTGATGGAAACGCTGGCCCGCGCGGCCTGCCATGGCGGCGTGCAGGGTTTTCACAGTCATGTGAGCAACAGCACCGGCACGGCGATGCGCTTTGGCGTGTTCGTGCCGCCGGGTAATGGCCCGTTCCCGGTGCTTTGGTGCCTTGCCGGGCTGACCTGCACCGAAGAGACGTTTGCCATCAAGGCCGGCGCCCAGCGTCTTGCGGCGGAACTGGGCCTGATGCTGGTGACGCCCGATACAAGTCCGCGCGGCGAAGCTGTGGCCGATGACCCGGCGTGGGACATGGGGCAGGCGGCGAGTTTCTACCTGGATGCGACGGCCGCACCATGGGCGGCGCATTTCCGGATGCGGACATGGCTGATCGACGAGCTCCCGGCGCTGATCGGTGCGCAGTTTCCGGCCGACATGGCTCGGCAGGGCATCACTGGGCACAGCATGGGCGGCCACGGCGCGCTCACGCTGGCGTTGAAACATCCGGGCCGGTTCAAGAGCGTTTCGGCCTTTGCGCCCATCGTCGCGCCGACGCAGGTGCCTTGGGGGCGCAAGGCGCTGCCGGCCTATCTGGGCGATGATCCGGCCGCGTGGGCGGCGCACGATGCCTGCGCGTTGATCGATGGCGGAGCGCGCGTGGCGGAACTGCTGGTTGATCAGGGCGAGGCAGACGCCTTCCTGGCCGAGCAATTGCAGCCCGAACGGCTGGACGCAGCCTGCACCAGCGCCGGCATCCCGCTGACGCTGCGCCGCCATGCCGGATACGACCATGGCTATTGGTTCGTGCAGAGCTTCGTCGCCGATCACCTGCGCTGGCACGCGGCGCGATTGACCGCTTAAGGTGCTCTGGCGACGGGCACTTCAATCAAGGTCGGCGCATCGCTGGCCAGCGCGGCCTTGAACGCATCGATCAGCGCCGGAATATTGTCCACCCGCACGCCCTGCACGCCGTGGGCCGTCGCCAGCGCCATGAAATCGATCGCCGGTTCGGTCAGGTCCATCGCCACGAATATGCCTTCGCGGGCGCTGTGATCGCCGATGGCGCGGGTGCGCTGCTTGAGGATACGGTAGCTCGAATTGTTGAACACGATGGTGACGACCGGCAGCATATAGTGCGCGCACGTCCACAGCGCGGCCGCGGAATACATCAGGCTGCCATCGCCGGTGAGCGCCACCACCGGCCGGCCGGGATTGGCCAGTTGCATGGCAGCGGCCTGGGGGAGTGCCACGCCAATGCCGCCGCCGCGCATGCCGAACCAGGAGTCGGGCCGGGTCGCGGGCAGCAACTGGCGCACCGTGTTCATGCCGGAGGACAGCAGCTCCTCGATGATGATGGCGTCATCCGGCATCGCCTCGCCCAGCCGTTTCAGCACGGCCATCGGGTCCATCGGGCTGGCATCCATTGCGGCTTCGGCCTTGGCGAACAGCACGGCCTTGGTTTCGGCAATCTTTGCTTCAACGCCTGCCCGGCGAGACGCGCCGCTGCCCCGAACCAGTGCGGTCAATTCGGGCAGCGTTGCCTTCGGGCAGCCCTGAATGGCGGCAGTGGCGGCGAAATTCTTGCCGATCTGCCAGGGTTCGTCATCGAGGTGAACGACTTTGGTGCCGGGCGCCAGCGCCTCCACCCCGGTGGCCTGGCTTTGGGTGAGCAGGTCGGCGCCGATGCTGATCAGCAGATCATGGTTCTGCATGGTGGCCCGCAGCGCCGGTGTCATGCGCGGCACGGTGCCGGCATAGAGCGGATGGTTCGACGGGAAGGCGGCCCGGTTGGCCATGCCCTCCATGTAGACCGGCGCCCCCACAGCTTCGGCGAATGCGACAATCTCGGCAAAGGCGTCGCGGTTGGCCACGCAATCGCCGGTGAAGATCACCGGGGTTTCCGCTGCTGCAATCAGCGCGGCGGCCTTGGCGATTTCATTCGCATCGCCGCGGATGCCGGCACCGATGCGGGTTGGTTCGCCAATGTCGAGGCCTTCAGGCGCCATTGCCGTCAGCACGTCGCCGGGGATGGACAGGAACACCGGGCCCGTGGGAGCCGTCAGCGCCACTTTGGCCGCCCGGCGCACGGCACGCGGCAATTCCTCGATGCTGTTTACTTCGAACGACCATTTGCACAGCGGGCGCGCCATGGTGGCCAGATCGTCCCACAACAAGGGCTCGGTCAGGCGGATACTCATGTCCTGCTGGCCGGCGGTCACCAGCACCGGCGCACCGGCCTTGGCGGCATTGTAGAGCATGCCCATGGCATTCCCCAGCCCCGGCGCGGCGTGCAGGTTGCACACGGCCAGCTTGCCGGTGGCCTGGGCCCAGCCATCGGCCATGCCCATCACCACCACCTCGTTGAGGCCGAGCACATAACGCAGCCGATCTTCGACCACGAAGGCATCGAGCAGTGGCAACTCGGTCGTACCGGGGTTGCCAAAGATGATCTCCACACCCTCCGAATGCAGGATATCGAGGAAGAGGTGCTTGCCGGCCCGCGGCGCAGCCACTTGATTGCTCACGGGATCATCTCGCCTTCGGTCACAGGTGGCAGTCGCAGACTGCCATCAAGCAGCGGCGCGCCGGGCAGATAGGCGCGGAACATCAGCACGAACTTGCCCTTGGGCGCCGGCAGCCAGTTCACCACCCGCTCACCCGACGGCTTGCCATGCTGCACGAACAACTCGATGCTGCCGTCGCGTTCCGGGCGCAAATGCTGGGATCGGTCGCCCACGGCGAAGCGATTGAGGTCGTTGGGTACGAAGAACAGCCGGCCATCGGGCGCCTGTTCGTACATGGTCAGCGACCAGAAAGCGCCCACCGGCAGATTGCCCGGCATTTTCACCCGCCAGCTCTTCGCGCCGTTCAGCAGGCGGCCTTCGCCATCCTTGGTGGCCGAAACATAGATCGCCTCGATCCGCGGCAGCGCGGCGAGACCGCCCAGCGCGACGCGGGCGCGCAGATCATCATCCTCGCCATAGAGCGCCATGTTGAACGGCGGATAGACCCAGCCATCGACGCCGTCGCCCGCGGTGAGTCCGTCGCGCAATTCGTGGATCAGTGCCGGCAGGCTGTCGTTCCACAGCTTCTGCTGTTCTGGCGCCAGTGTTTCCCAGCTCTTGCCCAGGCCCTGATCGGCAAATTGCGCGGCGCGGTTGGCGAGCAGGGTGTCGCCGGAGCGCTCGATGGCGGCATTGACGGTGGCGAGAAACGTCTTGCCATTGGGCTTTGCCGGCACCTTCAGATCGAGCGGCGTGTCGCCGGCCACGGCCGAGAGCGTATAACGGGTGAGGCCATCGGCAGCGGCGGCCAGATCCTCCTCGCCATTCACCA
>JAIXQM010000177.1 GCA_027485735.1 Sphingomonadales bacterium
CCGGTGGACAAGATGGCGGTCACCCCCAACGTGCGCATGGCGCCGGTCTGGTAAGCGCGGGCGGGTCGTGACCGAGTTTGCACTGCCTCTGCTGTTTGCGACCGTGCTGTGGTTTGTGGCCACCGGCTTCGTGCTGTGGCTGGATAAGCTGCCCAACCACACCTGGCCGGTGAGCATCACGCTGGCTTCGGTCGCGTCGGGCTTTGCCATGGGCGGCATCATCGCCACGGCCGAAGAGACCAGCGCCTGGGCGGCCTATGTGGCCTTTGCCTGCGCCCTTGTGCTGTGGGGCTGGCACGAATTGTCGTTCCTGATGGGCTTTGTCACTGGACCTAACCGCAATCCCTGCCCGCCCGATGCGCACGGCTGGCAGCGCTTCCGGCTGGCGGCCGCCACCCTGATCTATCATGAAGTGGCGATGTTCGTGTGTCTGCTGGTCATGGCGGCGGCCACCTGGGGCAAGCCGAACCAGACCGCGACGCTCACCTTCATGCTGCTGTTCGTCATGCGGCTTTCGGCCAAGTTCAATATTTTCGCTGGTGTGCCCCATCTGTCGACCGAGATGATGCCGGATCACATGCGCTATCTGGCCAGCTATTTCCGCATCGCGCCGCCGCGCTGGATCTTCATCCTGTCTGTGTCGGGCATTGCCGTGCTGGCGGCGTGGTTGGCTGATCTGGCGCTCAGCAGCCGCGGCGGTATTGCCACTGGCTATGCGCTCGCCTTTGCCCTAGTGGCGCTAGCCTTCCTTGAACATGGGTTCCTGGTGGTGCCGTGGCAGGACACGGCAATCTTCCGCTGGGCGATGCCCGAACAGGCGAGACAGCGCCTGCAGAAATCGGCTAACGAACCTGTCACAATGTCGGCTCAAACCGACACGAATCCGCTTGCGGTGCGACAAAACGCCGTGCAATGAACGGCGCCGGGAGAAGATGAATGGACTTTGAAGCTCACTTCCAGGCGGCGCTGGACGGCTTGAAAGAACGCGGCAATTACCGCGTGTTTGCCGAATTGCAGCGGCACCAGGGTGATTACCCGCATGCCACCCGCTATCTGGAGGACGGCCGCACCCAGGATGTGACGGTGTGGTGCTCAAACGATTATCTCGGCATGGGCCAGCACCCGGATGTGCTTGCCGCTATGCATGAAGAACTGGACCGGTCGGGCGCCGGCGCTGGCGGCACCCGGAACATCTCCGGCACCATGCACGTGCACCGCCAGCTCGAACTGGAATTGGCGGATCTGCACGGCAAGGAAGATGCGCTGCTGTTCACTTCGGGCTATGTCTCCAACTGGGCGGCGCTGTCCACGCTGGCCTCCAAGATTCCCGGCTGCGTTGTCTTCTCCGACGCGCTGAACCATGCCTCCATGATCGAAGGCATCCGCCACAGCCGCGCCAAGTGCCACGTGTTCAAGCACAATGACGCGGAGGATCTGGACCGGCTGCTGAGCCAGTATGGTCCGGAAGTGCCCAAGCTGGTGGCGTTTGAAAGTGTCTATTCGATGGATGGCGACATCGCGCCCATCAAGGACATCTGCGACGTGGCCAAGAAGCATGGCGCCATGACCTATATCGACGAAGTCCATGCCGTTGGCATGTATGGCCCGCGCGGCGGCGGCGTTGCCGAACGCGAAGGCCTGATGGACGAACTGACCGTGATCGAAGGCACGCTGGCCAAGGCCTATGGTGTCGTTGGTGGCTATATCGCGGCGTCCAAGGCGCTTTGCGATTTCGTGCGCAGCTTCGCCTCCGGTTTCATCTTCACCACGGCGCTGCCCCCGTCGATTGCCGCCGGTGCGCTGGCTTCGGTCAAGCATCTCAAAGAAAGCCCGTTCGAGCGCAAGCGTCAGCAGGAGCGGGTGGCCAAGGTGCGTGCCGCCTTGCGTGCCACCGGCATTCCGCAGCTCGACAATCCCAGCCACATCATCCCGGTGATGGTGGGCGACGCCAAGAAGGCCAAGATGATCAGCGACTGGCTGATGGAACATCATGGCATCTATGTGCAGCCAATCAATTATCCCACCGTCCCCGTTGGGACCGAACGTCTGCGCATCACGCCCAGCCCTGTGCACAGCGATGACGACATCGAACGGCTGGTGAAGGCGCTTTCGGATATCTGGGGCCAGTGCGCCCTGCACCGGGTTGAAGCAGCAGCCTGAGCTGTCGGCCTTGTCGTGAAATGGCCCGGCGGCAAAACCGCCGGGCTTTTTCGTGGGGTGAATACCCCTCTTGCCCTGCAACCAGACAAAGATTACGGCGCGTCCATGTTGAACCGCCCGGAGCCGCGCCTTGGCCGTTGATGCCCTGTTGCAGCCGGTCGTGCTGTTCTTCCTGCTTGGCGCGATGGCGGCCCTCGCGCGCTCTGATCTCGCCATTCCGGAAGCGGTGGCCAAGGGCATCTCGCTTTACCTGATGATGTCGATTGGCTTGCGCGGCGGTGGTGAGGTGGCAGAGTCGGGCTTCACCCACGACATGGTGCTGGCAGGCGGTGCTGGCCTGGCGCTCAGCTTCCTGTTGCCGCTGCCGGCCTTCTGGCTGCTCAGGACCCTAGGTCAACTTGACCGCACCAATGCGGCGGCGGTGGCGGCGCACTATGGCTCCGTCAGCGTCGTGACCTTTGCCACAGGTTCCGAAATCCTGCGCCAGGCTGGCATGGCGCCGGCCGGCTTCATGGTGGGCGTGCTGGCAGTAATGGAAACCCCGGCGATCATCACCGGCCTGCTGCTGGCGCGTACAGCGGGCAAGGACAGCCTCGCACCGCGTGGCGGCATGCTACACGAAACCTTCCTCAATGGCTCCGTGATCCTGCTGCTCGGCAGTTTCCTGATCGGCCTGATCGACGGCAAGGAGGGGCTGAAAGCCGTTGCCCCGGTGTTCGATGTGCCGTTCCGCGGCATGTTGTGCATCTTCCTGCTCGACATGGGTCTGATCGCCGCTCGCCGCCTGATGGACAGGCGCGCACTCACCTTGCGCACTGTCTTGCTGGCGCTGGCGCTGCCGGTGATGAACGGATCGCTTGGCGTGGTGCTGGGCACGGCGCTGGCCCTTGATCCCGGCTCGGCCGCCGCGCTTGGCATATTGGCGGGCAGCGCCAGCTATATCGCCGTCCCCGCTGTCATGCGCCTTGCCCTGCCGGCGGCTGATCCGGGCTTGTATCTGGGCATGAGCCTTGCCGTCACCTTCCCGTTCAACCTCACGCTGGGCATTGCTTTCTATGGCTGGCTCGCGGCACTGTTGGCGTCATGACCGAAACTATCCACCGCCGCCGCATCGAGGTGCTGGCTGATGAGCCGCTGATCCCCGCCATTGTGGCGTTGGCGGCCGAGGCCGGCATCGTTCATTACACGTTGCTGCCCACTGCCGGCGGTGCTGGCGCACATGGCCGATGGCGTGATGATCAATTGTCAGGTGCCACGGCCAAGGTGATGCTGCTGGCCATCACCAGCCAGGATCATGCCGCCGCCTTCATCGACCGGCTGGCGCCCCTGCTGGAAAGCCATCATCTGCTGCTGATGAGCAGCGATGTCGAAGTGGTCCGTGGCCGCAAGTTCGACTGACAATCGTTGTGGCCTTCGGGTCACGCCATCAACCTGTCATCTTACTGCAACGATGACGTCACCCGATTGGCATCGCGGCGCAACATTCACCTGTCACCGGCTGCCCGGCAATCAACAACCGGGAAACCCAGATCATGCGCCGTTCGCTCCACCGTTTCGCCCTTCTCGCCAGCGCCGCCCTCGCCGGGCCGGTGTTTGCCCAACCCATCATTGTCACCGCCGCTGCCGAGGCTGCTGAGGCCGCCGGTGCTGATGCCGTGGTCGAAGATGCCGAGATCGTCGTGTACGGCAAGGGTGAAGTGCGTCAGGTCACCGAGATCAAGGCCGATGACATCAAGCTGACCGTTCCGGGCGGCAGCCCGTTTGTCGCCATCCAGAAGCTGCCGGGCGTCAATTTCCAGTCGGCCGATCCGTTCGGCGTCTATGAATGGTCGACCCGCATCACCCTGCGCGGTTTTAACCAGAACCAGCTCGGCTTCACGCTGGATGGCGTGCCGCTGGGCGACATGAGCTATGGCAACACCAACGGCCTTCACATCAGCCGCGCCATCATCGCCGACAATATCGGCACCACCCGCGTCAGCCAGGGCGCCGGCGCGCTCGGCACCGCCTCCACCTCCAACCTGGGCGGCACCATCGAATTCTTCAGCCGCGCGCCGCAGCAGGAACTGGGCATTGCCGGCAACGCCACCTATGGCGACAGCAACACGTTCCGCGTTTACGGCACGCTCGACACCGGTGATCTCGGCGGTGTGTCGGCCTATATCAGCGGCGCGCACATCAGTGCCGACAAGTGGAAGGGCTTTGGTCCGCAGCGCTCGACCCAGATCAACGCCAAGATCGCCACCGATGCGACCGCCTCGACCCGTTTCAGCGCTTTCCTGAACTTCAGCGACCGCAAGGAAAGCGATTACCAGGATTTCAACCAGGAAATGCTGGGTCGTCTCGGTCCGTTCTTTGACAATATCGCCAATGATTGGCCCACCGCCGTGCGCATCGCCTTTGTCGGTGCCAACCGCGGCGACACCGGCGTGGTGGTCGCGCCCAACAATTTCGGCACCACCTATCCGGCGCCGATCCGCTTTGTCGACGATACCTATTATGATGCTGCCGGCCTGCGCCGCGATTGGCTGGCCGGTGGCCGCGTCGAACATGATTTCACCGACAAGGTGAAGGGCGGCATCCAGGCCTATTACCACAGCAACAAGGGCCAGGGTTCGTGGATCACGCCGTATCGCGCCAGCCCGGGCGGCCTGCCGCTCAGCTTCCGCACCACCGAATATGAAATCGCGCGCATCGGCGTGATCGGCGATCTGACGGCCGAGTTCGGCAGCAACACGCTGCGCCTGAATGTCTGGTACGAAAACAACGATTTCGAACAGGCTCGCCGCTTCTACGACATGGGCACCAGCCAGACCGTGCCGCTGACCAGCGCCCTGACGTATCAATCGAACCCGTTCTTCACGCAGTGGAACAACGATTACAACACCCGCACCTTCCAGTTCGCGGTTCAAGATCAGTGGGAAGTGACCGAGGATTTCACCGTCACCGCCGGCTTCAAGGGCCAGAGCGTGAAGTTGCGCGCCGAAGCGATCAATCCGGTGCCAGGCCCGCTGGCGCTGGGCCGCATCAAGGCAGAGGATCTGTTCCTGCCGCAGGTCGGCCTGCTCTACAAATTGGGCGGCGGCAACGAACTGTTCGCCAGCTTCACCCAGAACCAGCGCGCCTTCACGGCTGCGGCCACCACCGGGCCGTTTGCCACCTCGGCAGCCGGCTTTGGTGTGATCTCCAGCCAGTTGCGCCCGGAGAAGACCAACACCTTCGAAGGCGGCTTCCGCTTTGGCGAAGGCAAGGTGAACGGCGTGATCGCCGCTTACCTGGTCAATTTCTCCAACCGACTGCTCTCCATCCCGCAGGGTCCGGGCATTGTCGGCAACGCGTCCTTGCTGTCCAACGTCGGCGATGTGCGCTCGCTGGGTGTGGAAATCGGCCTGCAATGGCGGCCGGTGAAGGCGCTCACCGTCACCGCCAGCTATGCGTACAACGAAAACACCTACCGCGATGACGTTCGCAATGCCGCCGGCGCCGTGGTGCAGGCAATTCGCGGCAAGACGGTGGTCGACAGCCCGCGCAGCATCGCCAACCTGGAACTGGCCTATGACGATGGCGCCTTTTACGGTCGCGCCAATGCCAACGCCATGTCGGGCCGGTTCTTCACCTTCTCCAACGATCGCGAAGTCTCCGGCCGCGTCGTGGTCGATGGCAAGCTCGGTTATCGCTTCACCAGCGACAATCGCTGGCTGAACAATCTGGCGATCGAAGGCACGGTCACCAACTTGTTCGATCGCCGTTATGTCGCCACCATCGGTTCCAACGGCTTCGGCTTCTCTGGCGACAACCAGACGCTGCTGCCGGCCGCGCCGCGCCAGTTTTTCGTGACGCTCCGCAAGGATTTCTGATCCGTCAGGATTTCTGAAACGTGGGGGCGTCGCCGGCCTGGCGGCGCCCCCTCTTGCTTTTATGACTCAAGCTGCGAGGTTTGGGTGATGATCGATCTTCGCCCGAACCGCCGCCGCTTCGCTGCCACTGCCCTTGGTCTTGCCGGGTTGGCTGCCCTGCCGGGATCTTTGCGCGCTGCCGCCATCGACACCAGCGGGCTCACGCCAATCACCAGCGGCCTCAAGCCGATCGACGCGGCCGAACGCGCCGCTCGCATCGTCCGGGCGCAGGCGTTGATGGCCAAGGTGGGCATGGCGGCGATCGTCGTCGAGCCCGGATCGAGCCTGGACTATTTCACCGGCATCAAGTGGTGGCGCAGCGAGCGGGTGACAGCGGCCATCATCCCGGCCAGCGGCCAGCCGGTGATCGTTACGCCCTTTTTCGAAGAGCCCTCGGTCCGCCAGAGTCTGGGCGTTCAGGCCGACGTGCGCGTGTGGCAGGAGGACGAGGACCCTCTGGCACTCGTCGCCGAAGCGTTGCGCCAGGCCGGCGGCGCCACGTCCGCCATCGGCATCGAGGAGACGGTGCGCTTCTTTATCAGTGATGGCCTTGCGCGGCGTCTGCCGCAGGCGCGGATCGCGTCGGCTAACCCGGTGGTGCGCGCCTGCCGCATGGTGAAGACCGCGACCGAAATCGCATTGATGCAGGCGGCCAGTGACGTGACGTTGGCCGCCCAGCGTTGGGCCTGGCAGCGCATCCGCGCTGGCATGACCCCGGGTGACATCGCAGCGTTGATCAATGCCGCCACTACAGCGCTGGGCGGCAAGTCGAGCGACGGGCTGGTGCTGCTGGGCGAGGCGTCGGCCTATCCGCACGGCTCGGCCAAGCCGCAGGCCGTGCGCGAGGGCGAGGTGGTGCTGATCGATTGCGGCTGCAGCGTCGGCGGCTATGCCTCTGACATCTCGCGCAGCTTCGTGTTCGGCCGCGTGCCCGACGACGTGCGACGGGTGTGGGATGTCGTGGCGGAAGGCCAGCAACGTGCGCTCGCTGCAGCTCAGTTGGGCACGCCGGCGGGAGCCGTGGACGACGCCGTGCGCGCCTTCTATGAATCGAAAGGCTTCGGGCCGCGTTACCAGTTGCCCGGCCTGTCGCACCGCACCGGACATGGCATCGGCATGGACGGGCATGAACCGGTAAACCTGGTGCACAACGAGGCAACGCCGCTGGCACCGGGCATGTGCTTTTCCAACGAGCCGGGCCTCTATCTGCCCGGTCGGTTCGGCATCCGGCTGGAGGATTGCTTCCACATGACCGATGCTGGGCCGCAGTGGTTCAGCACGCCGCCGCGCAGTATTGACGCGACATTCGGCTGAGCCTTGGATCCGCGTGTCCCGATAAGCAGAAACCCCGCAGGCCGTCGGGCGCTGCGGGGTTTTCTTTTGTCAGCCGTGGCGTGAAGGTTCAGGCCGAAACCACTGTGGCGCTGTGCGAACGGCGGCGCATCAGGCCAACCAGGCCAAAGCCCGCCAGCAGCATCGCCCAGCTTGCCGGTTCCGGCACAGCCGCCACGTAAACGCGGTCAATCACAATGTCCTTCGACGGATTGAGGTTGGTGTCGAACTGGAAATTGACCGTGTACAGACCAGCGGTCTGAATGTTCCTTTGCCCGGTGAAGGCCTGCCAGGTGCGCACCGGGCCGGTCGAAACCAGGTAATTGGCGACCGTGGTGCCCAGGATGTTGGCCTGGAAGCGGGCATCGCCGGCGTTGTTGTAGCCGTTCTGCGGCGCGAAGGCCGAGAAGCCGAATTCATAGCGGCCGGGCGTGAGGAAAATGGTTTGCGACAGCGACTGGGCGCGCGCCAGATCGGTGACGAAATAGGCGGCGCGCTGGCCCACGGCATCCGGGCTGAGCGAGACGCTGTTATCGGGCGGGACCGATTCGCCAAAGGCACCAATCGGATAGGCCGCTGCACTGTTGTAGAAAATGGCGACTGGCGGGAAATTCTGGCCGTCACTGCCGCCGATTGTCCAGTTGGCGAGGCCGGCCTCGAAACTGCCGTTGGACACCAGATTGGTGATCGCCATGGCTGGCGCACTGGCCAGAAGAACTGCGGACAACGCCGCACCAAGAATGACACGCATAACACACCCCTCGCTAACAAACTCCGTCAGTGATTAATACGGAACTAAGAAAGAGTAAATCCTAATTTATCGTTAACATCGACGTACGCAATTGCTGCGGCTCATCGTCGGCCGGCTTGCAGCAAGGCGCACCGCCGCTTAAGGCAACGACCATGGCAAATCCGGTCCGCACCCCGTTTCCGTTCACCGCTATTGTTGGCCAGGCAGAGATGAAGCAGGCGCTGCTGCTGGCCGCCGTTGAACCGCGGCTGGGCGGCGTGATGGTGTTCGGTGATCGTGGCACCGGCAAATCCACCGCCGTGCGAGCGCTGGCCGGCCTGTTGCCGCCGATGAAGGTCGTGCCCGGCTGCCGCTACAAATGCGCCCCCGATGATCGCAGCCCCTGCATCGAAGGCTGCCGCGAACGCGCTGGCAAGCATATCGAGGAAAGCGCCGTACCATTCGTCGATCTGCCGTTGGGCGCCACCGAAGACCGCGTCGTCGGCAGCCTCGATCTCGAACGTGCATTGGCCACGGGCGAAAAGCGCTTTGAACCCGGCCTGCTCGCCAAGGCCAATCGTGGTTTTCTCTATATCGACGAAATCAACCTGCTCGAAGACCATCTTGTCGATCTTCTGCTCGATGTTGCCGTGTCGGGTACCAACGTCGTCGAACGCGAGGGGCTTTCGATCCGTCACCC
>JAIXQM010000095.1 GCA_027485735.1 Sphingomonadales bacterium
ACCCTCATTCCGATGATGGCGGCGCGCTTGCTCAAATCCGGGCACCAGGAACCGGGTCGCGTGGCCCGCATCACCACGGCGGCCTTTGCCCGCCTGACCGAACGCTATCTGAAGGCCTTCGATTGGGCCCTGCAGCACCGCAAGGTCATCGGCGGTCTGACCGTGGCCTCCGTTGCGGTGGCGGTGTGGGGCTTCATGGCTGTGCCCAAGGGCTTCTTTCCGTCAGAAGATACCGGCGTGGTGTTCTTCGGTACGGAAGGCGCGCCCGATCTTGGTTATGACGAAATGGCCAAGAAGCACGCCATTGCCGCCCGTAAGGTGCAGGACGATCCTGCCGTCGCCCGCGTCAACGCCATCCTTGGCATGGGCGGTTCCGGCGGCGGTCGCATCTTTGCGCCGTTGAAACCGCGTGAAGAACGCGACGACATCGAAACCGTGCTGGCCCGCCTGCGTAAGGCAACCGCTGGTATTCCGGGCTATTCCGCCTTCCCCAATGTGCAGCAGAATTTGCAGCTGGGTGGCCGGCCGTCCGCGACCAACTATCAATATACCATCTCGGCCGTGGATAAGGATGAACTCTACGCCTTTGCCCCCCGCCTCGAACAGCGGATGCGTACCATCCCCGGCCTTGTGGACGTGAACAGCGATTATCAGCGCGGTGCCCGCCAGGCCTTTGTCGAGGTTGATCGTGACGCCGCCGCCCGGCTTGGCGTGCCGGTGGATGCCGTGCGCCGCGTGCTGCTTGCCGCCTATGGCAACCAGCAGATCAGCCGCATTTTTACCGACGCTGAAGATTATCAGGTGATCATGGAAATCGATCCGCGTGATCAGACCAACCCAGATGCCATCGGGCGGCTGAACGTGCGCGGCAGTTCGGGTACACTTGTGCCGCTGTCGGCTGTGTCACGCGTTACTGTTGGTGGCGCGCCGCTCACCATTTCGCACCAGAGCCAGCTTCCGGCGGTCACCCTCTCGTTCAACCTGCTGCCTGGCGTTGCGCTGAGCGAAGTGAAGCCACTGATTGAAGCAGCCTCCGCCGAGATCGGCCAGCCCGCCGGCGTGTCGGGCGCGCTGGGCGGCAATGCCCAGCAGTTCGAAGCCTCCACCAAGTCGATGCCGATCCTGTTCCTGGCGGCGATCATCGTCATCTACATCGTGCTCGGCGTGCTTTATGAAAGCTTCGTTCACCCGATCACCATTCTTTCGGGTCTTCCGGCGGCCGGCATCGGTGCGGTGATGTTCCTGTGGCTGTTCGACATGCCGCTGGACGTGATCGGCATCATTGGCGTCGTGCTGCTGATCGGGATCGTGAAAAAGAACGCCATCATGATGATCGATTTCGCCCTGGCCGGGCAGCGCGCCCATGGCTGGACGCCGGCCCACGCCATCCGTGAAGCCGCTGCCAAACGCTTCCGCCCGATCATGATGACCACCTTTGCCGCCATGGCCGGCGCCGCCCCGCTGGCATTGGGCATCGGTGCCGGTGCCGAACTGCGGCAGCCGCTGGGCATTGCCGTGCTGGGTGGCCTGGTGGTGAGTCAGGTGCTCACCCTGTTCATCACGCCGGTCGTCTATCTGGGCATCGAAAGCGTGATGCAGTGGGTGCGCGAAAAGCGCGGTTCGGCCCAGGTGAAGGAACTGCCCGGCGCGGCGGTGTTCCGGCCGGAGGCTGCGGAGTAGCTCCCCTCCCGCTTGCGGGAGGGGCTGGGGGTGGGTTTCCGGGTTAAGCTCCGCATCAAAGGAGCCCACCCATGCCCACCACCGCCGAGAATCTCGCCCGCTGGCATGCCCACATCAAGAATCCCGACCATCAGGTGTTGTGGGACATGCTGCATCCCGATTGCGTGTTCGAAAGCCCGGTGGTGCACACCCCGCAGGAAGGCCGCGAGATCGTGTTCAAATATCTTGCCAGTGCCGACAAGGTGCTGGGTGGTGACAGTTTCACTTATCGCGGCGAGTGGATGAACGCCAACAGCGCCATCCTGGAATTCGCCAATACGATCAATGGCATCAAGGTGAATGGCATCGACATGATCACCTGGAACGATGCCGGCCAGATCACCCATTTCAAGGTGATGGTGCGCCCGCTGAAGGCCATTGAGATGGTGCACCAGATGATGGGTGAAATGCTGCAGAAAATGGCCAGCCAGCCGGCCTGAAGCCGCGACTCCGTGTCAGTGGGGTAGGCCATGGCGGACTCTGCTATCGCTTCTGCATGCGCCGTTTGATCCTGCTTCTCCTGCCATTGGCCGCCTGCGCCCCGGAACCCGGGCCGGAACAACTTGCAGCCCACCGCGCCGAAGCCATGCTACACGCCGCCGGCCATGCCAATGCCACGCTGTTGGCACCGCTCGCCGGGCTTGATGACGAAGGCCAGCCCGGCGTGTGCGGCCTCATCGAAACTCGCGCCGGCCCAGTGCGGGTCGTGGTGGCGCTGGCCACAGGCAGTGTGCGCACCGGCGTGCCCGCGACCCAAGGCGCCCACCGGGCTGATTTGGGCGAGGGCCGCTATTGCAGCGAGGCTGCATTGAAGCGTTGGGAGGCTGTCAAGAAGGGCGATCCCATCGGCTTGATGGCGCGGATCGGCGCCTAGGCGGAATAATTCGGTGGGCGCTTTTCCAGAAACGCCGCCAGCCCTTCCTTGAAGTCATCGCTGGCCGCGCATATCAGCTGGTTGCGGTTTTCGAGTGCAATCGCCGCCTCCAGACTGGGAGCATCGATGGCAAAGCCCAGGCCTTCCTTGGTCATCCGCAAGCCAATGGGCGAGGTGGCGAGCATTTCCGCCACCAGTGCCTCGCCGGCGGCTTCCAGTTCCACATCAGCCACCACCTGGCTCACCAGGCCGGTGGCCAGGGCGCGGTCCGCATGAATGAATCGGCCGGTCATCATCAGTTCGGCCGCCAGGCTGGCCCCCACCAGCCGCGGCAGGAAATAGGATGTGCCCATGTCGCAGCTGGAAAGCCCCAGCTTGATGAAGGCGGCATTCATGCGGGCGCTTTCCGCGGCGATGCGGATGTCGCTGGCCAGCGCAAAGGCGAAACCGCCGCCACAGGCCGCGCCATGGATCAGGCTGATGATCGGCTGCGGGCAGCGCCGCATTTTCACATACACATCAGCCAGCCAGCCCTGAAAGCCGAAGCCGCCGGCGAAGGGCGCTTCCTGGGTGCCCTGAGCCTTGATGTCGAGCCCAGCGCAATAAGCGCGGCCGGCGCCCTTCATTACCACGATGCGGGTGTGGCGGGCGTTGAACAGTCGGCCGAAATAATCCGAAAGGTCGGCCACCATCTGGTTGTTGATGCTGTTCATCGCGTCGGGCCGGTTCAGCGTCAGCCAGTCAACCGGGCCGCGCTGTTCGATGCTGATGGTCTCATAGGTCATGCTGCTCACCTGTTCGATTGCCCATCGTCGATCTTGATCACCGTGCCGGTCACCGCTTCGCTGGCCGGGGCGACGAGATAGAGCAGGGTGGAATCCATCATTGCCGGATCGCCCAGCCGCTTGCGACGGAAGCTTTGCGTGATGTCGCCCATCCGGCTCAGCATGCCGTCCATCATTTCGCTGGCAAAGGCACCCGGCGCGATGCCATTGACGTTGATCGGATAGCGCGCCCATTCCACGGCCAGCACCTCGGTCATCCGCACCACGGCGGCCTTGGTCATGCTGTAGAGCGCGGCGCCATGGCCCTGATATTCAAACGCCGCCATCGACGCGATGTTGACGATGCGCAGCGGCTTGCCATCGGCAATGCGGCGGGCCGCAAGGCTGGTGGACAGCAGCCACGGCGCGTTGACGTTCACCGCCATCACCTGATTGTAGAGTTCGGGGCTGAGCTTGTGGGCGCGGGCGGCATCGGGAATGCCGGCATTGTTGATCAGGATCGACACCGGCCCCATCGCGGTTTCCACCGTTTCGGCAAGCGCAAGGCACTGCGCCTGATCCGCCACATCAATCTGGAAGGCGCGGGCGGTGCCGCCGGCTGCGGTGATCTCGGCAACCAGCGCGTCCAACTTGTCAGTCCGGCGCGCGCACAGTGCAACACTGGCGCCGGCCGCCGCCAGCACCCGGGCAAAGCGCGCGCCTAACCCGGACGAAGCGCCGGTAACGATGGCAATCTGGCCGGTAAGATCGTGTGACGCGTTGGGCAACGGAAAGCTCATGATTGGTTCCTGTCTGATGACAGGCCATCATCACGGCCCGCGGGGACCGGCGCCATTGCCAGAAGCGAGAGGGCAGGGGGCGCAAAGGTGGCCGCCGCTCAAACGGCAAAGGCCGGCCAGGCGTCCCTGGCCGACCTCGCCCCGCACGGCGCGTGCGCCGTGACCCGTTAAGCGATCATGATATTCTGTTGATGAAGATGGGCAAAGCCAAGCTGGGCTGAGCCAAGATCGCTGAACCATGACGGCCCGCCACCAAAAGCAGCAAGCATGTCGCCGCCGCCAGTCGCCGTGAAGGCACTTACATCGATGGCGCTCGCTTCCAGCCCAACCGGATCGATATCGCCCACGGCATTAGAGCCGGGAGCGACGAAGACGAAATCCGCCGCCGTGATGGTCTTGCTGCCCTGAACAAGCGCGATCAGCTCGTCGAACGTTTCCAGCTTGCCGTTATTGTTGCTGTCCCACCAGATGCGTGTGCCGGTGAAGCCGCCCACGGTGCCCTGGTTCAGAAAGTAGTTTCCGGCCGTCAGTTGGACGCGATCACCAGCGCTGAAATCGGTGATGCGGGCATAGTCACCGGCGCCATTCTTGTCCCAGCGACCATCATTGTAGAAAACGCCGCGTCCGTCGCCGAGCACGAAGAGATCATTACCGAGGTTACCCGTGATGATGTCCACGGTGAAAGTGCCCAGCGCAGTGCTGTTGGTCGGAACGCCGGAGATGATGTCGTCACCGGTCGTGCCGAGGATCGCCTTGTCCGGACTGTCGGTGCCGTAAATGACATTCGTCGGGGTAGGCGTCGGTGTCGGGGTAGGCGTCGGGGTGGGCGTCGGTGTCGGTGGCGGCGACGGGGACGCTGTCGAGAACACGATATCGGCCATGGTCAGCGTTTTGCTGCCCTCCACGAAAGCGATCGCCTCGTCGGGGCTGTCGTATCTGCCGGTGCCGTTGATGTCGTGGAAGATCCGCGTGCCGTTGATCCCGTTGAGGGTGCCGGCGATCAGGAAATAGGTGCCGGGTGCCAACTGAATGCGATCGCCTTCGGAAAAATCGGTGATGCGGGCATAGTCGCCAAAACCTTGATTGTCGGCGCGTCCATCATCGTAGAATGCACCACGCGCATCACCCAGGATGAACAGATCGTTCCCGGCACCGCCAGTCAGAATGTCCACCGAGCGGCTGCCGATTTTGGTGCTGGTGAGTGCCACACCGGAAATGGTGTCGTTGCCAGCGCCGCCGGTCAGCGTGTCTGGATTGTCGGTGCCAAAGATCACCAGGTCTGGAGACGGCGGCGGAGTTGGGGTCGGCGTCGGCGTTGGAGTCGGCGTGGGGGTAGGAGTGGGGGTAGGAGTGGGGGTAGGAGTGGGCGTCGGAGTTTGGCCCAGGCCGAGCGTGATCAGATCGTTGACGTCGAGGCGGCCGTTGGTAACCGTGATGTTGGTAAGCGACGTTGTTGCTTCCGCACTGTTCAACAGCGCCGCACGCAGCTGGGCACCGGTCAGGCCTTCGTTGGCACTGCTCAGCAGGCCGAGCGCGCCCATCACGTGCGGAGAGGCCATCGAGGTGCCAGTGTAAGCGGCATAATTACCACCTGGCGTGGTCGAAACGATCGAGCTGCCGGGTGCCCCAAGATCAACCGTGAGCTTGCCGAAGTTCGACGAGCCGGCACGGTTCCCGGTGGACGTGATGTTGGCCACCGAAACCACGGTTTCCCAACCAGCAGCGGCCTGCGTGGAATAGTTGGTGGGGAAATAGGCCACGCTGTCGTTGTTGTCGCCCACCTGATCGCCGCCGCCATTACCGGCTGCCGCCACAAACAGCAGATCCTGCCTCGCGGCGCGCACGATGGCATCCAGCATCGCCGTCGATTGGCTGCCACCGCCCCAGCTGTTGTTGGTGCCAACATAGTTGCCGGCGCCGGCATCATGGGCCTTGGCCGCGTTGGTGTAATAATCGATGGCGCTGATGGCGGCGGCACTGGAACCCGAACCGCTGTCGGGCAGGAATTTCAGGGCAACCATCTGCACGGCCCAGTTCACGCCGGCCACACCCAGCGCGTTGTTGCCAATGGCGCCGATGGTCCCGGCAACGTGCGTGCCGTGGCCATTGCCATCCATGGGGTCATTGTCGTTGTTGACAAAATCCCAGCCAACCAGATCGTCGATGCGGCCGTTTCCGTCATTGTCGACGCCGTTTTCCCAGCGGGTGTCGTTCAACAGATCGCCGGCATCGATGCGGCCGTTGGCGTTGACGTCGCGTACGGCACCAGTATTTGCGACATTGTTGAGATCGCGGAAGGTGATCAGCGTATCGCCATCGGTATCGACCAAACCAAGATTCTTCGGAATTTCACCGGGATTGAGCCAGATGTTGAGATAAAGATCAGCATGCGTGTAATCGATACCGGTATCGATGACGCCAATCACCGTCTTGGTGGAACCAGTAAAGCCGCGGTCCCAGGCCTCGCCGGCTTGGCTGCCGAACTGGTTGGCCGGACTGGTGGTGTCACCATACATGCCCCACAGACCACCATTGGTGTAGCGCGTGTCGTTGCTGCCCTGCACTGCGATGGCCGAACTGGCTTCAGTAAATGCCACAATGGGGTTGTTGGCCAGCGCGTCCATTACCGCTTCGGCGCTGCGTCCGCCGCCCACCTTGATCACCAGCAGGTCACCATCGGCGGCGCTGCGGATCACGCTGGCTTCGCTGCCGCCGGCATTGTTGATTGCCAGGGCCTGATCGGCCGCGCTGGCGCCGGGGCGGAACTGTACCAGCAATTCAGTGACCGGGCGGGCGGCCTGCGCTGCCACTGCCGGAGCACCATCGCGAACGCCAAGCGTACCAAAGGCCATCTGATCGTCTTGGGCTGACTCATATTGGGCGATGGCCAAGCCATCTTCAAACGCCACTCGGTGCAGCAATACAGACATCGTGGTTGAGCCTTTCAGGCATCATGCGTAACGCAAAAGTTACTGCGGTTAACGCACACAACAAAATAATGAACACGGGGTTACGCCAAGCAACTAGTAACGAAGTTTTTACCTGGGCTAAGAAACTCAAATAAAAACATTCATTAACCAAATGTTCTAAAGCGCTAGAACATCCGGTTTCACAGGCTGCTTAGTCCGTATTGGTGATAAAAATGTAAACGACAGAACGTCGTCGTGATGAATCTTCATCAACGATATTCGTTACGTACTCTCGATGTGGAATTACTAATTTTCCCTGACCAGAGCCTGAACGGTCGTGCCGAAAACCGAGGTCAAAAAGCAACGCCCGGCCAGCCAATCAAGGCTGGCCGGGCGTGACCGGCTCCGGGATTTCAGGGGGCAATTCAGGCGGCGGCGCTGTGCGCCAGGGCCTCGCGTTCGGCCTTCAGGGCTTCGGCAATAAGGAATGCCATCTCAAGGCTTTGGCTTGCGTTCAAGCGGGGGTCGCACTGGGTCTGATACCGGGCGCCAAGGCCTTCGTCCGAAATGGCGATGGCACCTCCCGTACATTCCGTGACGTCCTGACCAGTCATCTCCAGATGGATGCCACCGGCATGGGTATTTTCCGAGCGGTGAACCGCGAAAAATCCGGTCACTTCAGTCAGAATTCGGTCGAACGGACGGGTTTTCAGGCCACCTGCGGCCTTGATCGTGTTGCCGTGCATAGGGTCACAGCTCCACAAAACATTGTGACCTTCTCGCTTCACAGCGCGAATCAGGCGGGGCAAATGCGCCTCAACCTTGTCATGGCCGAATCGGGTGATGAGGGTGATTCGGCCCGGCTGGTTCCCCGGATTCAGCGTATCGAGCAGGCGGATCAGGTCATCCGGCTCCAAACTCGGCCCGCATTTCAGGCCCAGCGGGTTGCCCACGCCGCGCAGGAACTCCACATGCGCACTGCCCGCAAAGCGCGTGCGGTCGCCAATCCACAGCATATGGGCCGACGTGTCGTACCAGTCGCCGGTCAGGCTGTCCTGCCGGGTCATCGCTTCTTCATAGCCCAGCAGCAGCGCCTCGTGGCTGGTGAAGAAGCTGGTGCCCTTCAACTGCGGCACGGTATCGGGTGACAGGCCGATGGCTTCCATGAAGTCCAACGCCTCGCCGATCCGGTCGGCGAGTTGCGCATATTGTTCGGCCCAGGGGCTGCGCGCAGCAAAATCCAGGTTCCATTTGTGCACCTGGTGCAGATTGGCATAGCCGCCGCTGGCAAAGGCCCGCAGCAGGTTCAGGGTCGACGCCGATTGCATATAGCCGCGGATCATCCGCTGCGGGTTGGGCATGCGTGCGTCGGCGGTGAATTCGATATCGTTGACATTGTCGCCGCGATAGCTGGGCAGCGACACGCCATCGATTTCCTCGAAATCGCCCGATCGCGGCTTGGCGAACTGGCCTGCCATGCGGCCCACCTTCACGATCGGCATTTTGCTGGCGAAAGTCATCACCACCGCCATCTGCAGCAGCACGCGGAAGGTGTCGCGGATGGTGTTGGGATGGAATTCGGCAAAGCTTTCGGCGCAATCGCCACCCTGCAGCAGGAAGGCCTTGCCAGATGCCGCATCGGCGAGCCGTGTCGTCAGGTCGCGGGCTTCGCCGGCAAACACCAGCGGCGGATAGGAGCGCAGTTCGGTTTCCACCGCCCGCAGCGCATCGGCATCGGGGTAGGTGGGCAATTGCCGGGCTTCCTGCGCGCGCCAGCTGTCGGGGGTCCAGATCTTCGTCATGATGACGGTGCTTTGCGGCAAATCACCAGGGTGAGCAAGTCACCTCATCAACACCAGTTCTTCGCTCATCGTCGGGTGGAGCGCCATTGTGTCATCAAACTGCGCCTTGGTCAGCCCGGCCTTCACCGCGATGGCCACCGCCTGCAGGATTTCCGGCGCATCCGGGCCGATCATGTGGGCGCCTACCACCCGGTCTGAGGCGGCGTCCACCACCAGCTTGTACAACGCGCGTTCATTGCGGCCGGCCAGCACGTTCTTCATCGGCCGGAAATCGGAGGTGTAGATCTTCACCTGGCCATAGGCGTTGCGGGCCTGGGCTTCGGTCATGCCCACGCTGCCCAACGGCGGATTGGAAAACACCGCCGAGGGGATGGCGTTGTAATCCACATGCCAGTTCTTCTCCCCGAACTGGCGATCGGCAAAGCTGTGGCCTTCTCGGATTGCCACCGGAGTCAGCTGCACGCGATCGGTCACGTCACCCACGGCGAAGATGGTGGGCACATTGGTGCGATTGTCCGCATCCACGGCAATCGCGCCCTTCTCGTTCAGCGCCACACCCACATCCTCCAGCCCGAGGCCTTCGACATTCGGCACCCGGCCCAGCGCCCACAGCACAACATCGGTTTCCTTGGTCTTGCCATCGGCGAAGTGCAGCACGAGGCCGGCTTCGGTCTTTTCCACCCGTTCCAGCCGGCAGTTCAGCTTGAAGTTCAGCCCCTTGGCCATGCTGATCTGCAACAGGCGATCGGACAGCGCCGGTTCCCAGCCGCGCAGGATCGTTTCGCTGCGGTTGATCAGTGTCACGTCCACGCCCAATTCGTGGAACACACCGGCAAATTCGGTGGCGATGTAACCGGCGCCGGCAATCACCATGCGGCGGGGCAGGGTGGGCAGGTGGAACACGTCGTTTGAGGTGATGCCATGTTCCGCGCCCGGAATATCAGGCGTGAAGGGCCGCGCGCCGCTGGCGATCAGGATGGTGCCAGCCGTATGGCGCTGGCCGTCGACCTCTACCGTGTGCGCATCGACGATGCGGGCATGGCCCAACAAGGTCGTGACCTGGTTGTTGTCGAGCGTGTTCTGATAGAGCCCGTTCAGGCGATCCACTTCGGCTGCCACATTGTCCCGCAGCACAGCCCAATCGAATGTCTTGCCCTCGATCTGCCAGCCAAAGCGGCGGGCATCTTCCAGATCCTCGGCGAAATGCGATCCGTACACCAGCAGCTTCTTGGGCACGCAGCCGCGGATCACGCAGGTACCGCCCACACGATATTCCTCGGCCACCGCCACGCGCGCGCCATGGCCGGCGGCGATGCGACTGGCGCGCACCCCGCCGGAACCGGCACCGATTACCAACAAGTCGAAATCATGGCTGCTCATAGCCTGCGCATAGGGCAGGCGGGCAGACGGCGCCAATCGAAATCACTGGTCAGGGCAATCGACCCACTCAACCGACAGTGAGCGACCAGCACAGCAGCGGGCCATCATCCGGATCGTCGCGGCGGCCGGTCCAGGCAAAGCCATTGGCAGCCAGCACCTGCTGCGATGGCCGGTTATTCTCGCCGGTTTCGGCAAACACTTCTGCCACGCGCACATCCTGCCGGGCCCACTCACACAGGGCGCGCACCGCTGCGGTGGCATGGCCACGCCCGCGCCGGGCCGGTGCGACGCCATAACCGATGGTGATGACGCCATCGGCCGGCGGCTTCACCAGCGACAACAGCCCGACAATCTCACCGCCGGCCAGCACGAGCCACGCTGCCGGCTCAAAATCCGGACTGATGGTGGCGGCCAGATCACGCAGCATGGCCAGGATTTCGGGCGTTTCGATGCCGCCTTCGGGCAAGCCGGCTCCGGGTGGCGCAAAGCCCTGCGCCAGAAGATCGAGATCGGCAGCGCTGGCCGGATGCAACACAATCCCGCTCATCCGGAAATCTGCCAGTACAGCAAGCCGATCAAGGCCCCGATCTGCAGCCCCGAAATCAGCAGCAGCGACTGCTTGAAACTGTCCTTGGCCGATTTGTGGCGCAGCCTGTTCATGGCGAGCCATGCGGCCGGACTGCCGCCCACCAGCGCCCAGCCAAGCAGGGTGGATTCGGCAATGCGTTCGCGCGAACGGAAGGCCTGCGCGCGGCGTTTGTCGATGGCAAACAATGCCCATGTGATCAGATTGACAAGCAGCAGGCCGAGCAGGACGAAGGGCGCCATGCCAATATCAAGGCCCGATGTGCCCGGCCGCGCCGGCAGGTTGGCGGGCACGATCACGGGTGGCGGTTCCGGTTCTGGTCGGGACTTCGGTTCAGCTGTTGATTCAACCATCACATCCGGGGCGATTTCCGGTGCTACCGACGGTCCGCTGCAATCCAGCGGGGCATAGCGCGGCACGGCATGGCCGGATTCGATCATCGCGCAACTGATGTTCATCGTGCCGGCGTTGCAGTTCACGATGCGCCGGCCATAATTGTCCGTGTCTTCCTGCACGCATTGCAGGGTCTTGCCCTCGGTTAGACTGCGCAAATAATCGCGGGCGGCAATGGGGTCGCCATCCACGCAGCTGCGGCCCGGTCGGCAGGCGCCTGGCATTTCAGGCGCGTCAATGCCCTGCAGCCGCATCGATCCGGGTACGTTTGCGCACCGCACATTGTCACCATCATGATGGCTGGGGTTTTCGCAGACAAAACTGGCGGCAGCGGCGGCCAGGAAGATCATGGGCAGGGGCATTTAGCCTGTTTATCGGCCGCAAGCCCGTTTGCAAGTTGGCTCAGCCGGCGATCCACCACCAAAGGGCGCCGATCACCAGCCCGATCTGGATGCCGGTTATGTTCAGCAGGCGGGGCAGCAGCGCTTCCTGCTGGCGGCCGGCGTGGCGGGTCCACAGCGCCGTCCACGCCGCGGGTGAAGCACCGGCGGCGGCCAGCCCCAGGAACAGCCAGGGGTCCAGCCTGTCCATCGGCGCCCCCCAGCGATCGCGCGAGGGCCAGCGTTCATGGGCAATTTGCAGCAGCGCCAGATTGGCCATCGCCATCCACAGACCGATCATCACCAACGCGCCCGCCACTGGCAGAGACCAGGGCGTTTCACGCAGCGGTGTTGCATCCCTCACTACCGGTGCAGGCGATCGCGGGCGGTTGGCAGCGTTCGAGTCGCCCAGATCCAGAGTGATCCGGGAGCCGGCCGGCAGTGGGTTTGGCAGTGATTGGGGCAGCCCAGCGGGCAGCGCGCCCGGCTCATAACGGACCGATTGCAGCAAGACCGGGCGGCGGCGAACCGGCGTGCAATTGCAATCGCCGGCCGTCTTGCTCAGCACGGCATGATTCGTCGCCAGCATGGCGCAGGAAAGATCGATGGTTTCGACCCGGCAGCGAGCGAGAGTGCGGCCTTGGTTGTCGGTTCCTGCGGCCTCGCAGTCGAGCGGCCGGCCCATGGTCAGGCCGCGCAAGGCATCGCGGGCCGCAAAGGGATCGCCGGGTGGGCAGATTTCACTGGGCAGGCACGTCGCCGGCATCGCTGGTGCATCATAGCCCATCAACCGGATCACCTCCGGATGATTGGCACAACGCACCGTGCTGGCGTTGTCGTGAACCGGCGCCAAACAGGTAAAACTGCCCAGCATGGCCCCCGCAATGATACCCCCCGCAAACATTCTGAACGCCAACACCCCAAGTTTGCGTAACGCAGCACGGCCTCAGGTGGCCGCATACGGCGCACAGGATGTTTCAACCCCTGCGGCTGTCCGAACCAGGAACAGCCGGCTTAGCGTATCGCGACCATCTGCGGCGCTGTGCGCCCGCACGGAGCGGACAGAGTTCCGCAGATGGTCGCGACGGGCTTAGGGATGGCCGGTCACGCAGGCCCACCCGGACCTGCAGTTGACCGGCACTTCCGGTACGTCGATGTCTTGTGGTCGCAAGGCCTGGCCAGGGTGCGAGCCGGACGATTGCCGCCATCGCGCTGGTCGGGTCCGTCTCGTCTGGCGTTGACTTTACCCTCGCGGATTAAAGCAACAACGAGTGCGGCACATGACATACCGACACTCTGCTAGAAATTTACGATAATGCAAGAACATTTAACGTAAGGTTTACAAATCAGTCCCGGAACGGGTCCTTCACCAGGATGGTGTCTTCCCGCTCAGGCGAGGTGGAGACCAAGGCCACCGGGCATTCGGTCAATTCCTCGATGCGGCGGATATATTTGATGGCCTGCGCTGGCAGCTGCGCCCAGCTGCGGGCGCCGGCGGTCGATTCGCTCCAGCCTTCAAATTCTTCGTAGATCGGCTCGACCCGCGCCTGTTCGGACGGGTGGGCAGGCAGATGATCGAGTTCGCGGCCATCAAGGCGGTAGCCGGTGCAGATCATCACCGTGTCGAACCCGTCGAGCACGTCCAGCTTGGTGAGCGCCATGCCGGTGATGCCGCCAACGGCAATCGCCTGGCGCACCAGCACGGCATCGAACCAGCCGCAGCGGCGCTTGCGGCCGGTGACGGTCCCGAATTCATGGCCGCGCTCACCCAGGCGCTGGCCGATTGCGTTTTCCTGTTCGGTGGGGAAGGGGCCGGAACCAACGCGGGTGGTATAGGCCTTGGTGATCCCCAGCACATAACCGGTGGCATCCGGCCCCATTCCCGAACCCGCCGCGGCTTGGCCAGCAACGACATTGGAGGAGGTGACGAACGGCCAGGTGCCGTGATCGACATCGAGCAACACGCCCTGCGCACCTTCGAACAATATGCGATCGCGCCGCCAGCGCGCGTCGCGCAGGCGTTTCCACACGGGCTGGATATAGGGCAGCACGGCCGGGGCCACATCGGCCAGTTGCTGTTGCAGTTCGGCGGCATCCACCGGCGCAACGCCAAAGCCGGCGCGCAGGGCATTGTGATGGGCGAGCAGGCGTTCAAGCTGCGGGCCTATTTCATCCAGATGCGCCAGATCGATGACGCGCAGCGCCCGGCGGCCCACCTTGTCTTCATAGGCCGGGCCGATGCCGCGCCTTGTGGTGCCGATCTTGCCAGCGCCCATTGCATCTTCGCGCAAGGCATCCAGATCGCGGTGCAGCGGCAGGATCAGCGGGCATGTTTCCGAAACGGCCAGATTGTCTGGCGTGATATCCACGCCCATGCCGGCGATGCGGGCGACTTCGTCGCGGAAATGCCAGGGATCGAACACCACGCCATTGCCGATCATCGACAGGGTGCCGCGCACGATACCCGAAGGCAGCAGCGACAGCTTGTAGACCTTTTCGCCCACAACCAGCGTGTGGCCGGCGTTGTGGCCGCCCTGAAAGCGCACCACCACATCAGCGCGGGCAGAGAGCCAATCGACAATCTTGCCCTTGCCTTCATCGCCCCATTGGGCACCCACCACGGTCACATTCGGCATGTTCAGTCCTGTCCTCAGCGCACGTAGCTGGCGCCGTTGAT
>JAIXQM010000048.1 GCA_027485735.1 Sphingomonadales bacterium
ACGACAAGGCCGGGATAGCCTTCCTCGCCTTGCGCATAGGCCAGATCATAGTGGATGCGGTGAGCGTTGGCGGTGGCGGCCGAGAACAGGAAGAGCTGGACTGGGCCGGGGGTAAAGACGGCATCATACGAGGGCGGCGAACTTGCGGGGATGGGCAGCGGCACGGGCGGGCCATCGTCGCGCCACACAATCGTCTGCACCTCTTCCAGCGCCTTCTCGCCTTCCTGCCAGATCTCGATCCGCACCTGGCCGAGCAGCAGCGTGCCGGTCTTTCCGGTCTTGGCCGTCAGGCTTTCCAGCACGCGCATCTGCATGGCGGGCATGCCGGCGATCAGCGGGCGGTGAAACTGATAGTCCGCACTGGCGAACATGCGGCGCGGCAGCGACACGGGCGGGAAGAAGCCGCCACGCACCGGGTGGCCATCCACCCCGCGCGGGCCGGGCGGCGGCAGGAACAGCGCAAGATGACCCAAGGGCGGCCAGCCCAGCGTCTCCACGTCCCAACTCAACGCCTCGGCCAGCCGCACCACATCCGGGCCGTGCAAGACCTCCTCGCGCCATTCCGGCTTGCCACACCAGCTTTGCCAATGGGCGATGTCTTCGGGCGTCATGCCACCAGCCCCTTGTCATGCAACGCGCCGATGGCGCTGCTGGACAGCCCCAGCACCTCGCCAAGCACGTGATCGGTATCGGCCCCCAATTGCGGCGCCGGCCGCACGGCCCCGCGCGCTTCGCCGGCCAGCGTCGCGGCCGGGCCAGCGGCGGGATAGGTCAGGCCGGATTTGTGCTTCATGGTCTGGAACTGCGGATTGGCGGTGAACAGCCTGGCATCGCCATGCACGGCCTCAGCCAACGTCTGGTACGGCCCCCAGGTCACGCCCGCCGCATCAAGGCGTGGGCCAAGATCGACCAGCGTCTGCGCCGCCATCGCCGCTTCGAACAGCGGGAACAGCAGCGCCCGGTGCTTGAATCGCGCACCTTCATCCGCCGTGAAATCGGCGCCTTTAGCGGCCTCCACCGCCGCCATGGCCTCGCTCAAACCGAGCGCGGCCACCAGCCCGCGCCATTGCTTCGGCGTGATGGCAACGAGGTAGATGCGCTGGCCATCGGCGGTGGCGAAATCCCGCCCGAACGCGCCGAAAAGATCATTGCCCAGTCGGCCACGATCACCCTGCAACAGCGCTTCGGCGGCAAAACCGAGATGTGACATCGAGGTGGCGGCGAGATCGGAGAGTGGCACACGGATCTCCGCGCCCTCCCCCGTCTGCCGGCGGCGGTGCAGCGCGCTGACCATCGCAAACGCTGCCCACGTGCCGCCAAGCAGATCCCAGGCCGGCAGCACGGCATTCACAGGTCGCGTATCGCCCACCGGCCCGGTCATCGCTGGCACACCCACGGCGGCATTCACCGTGTAATCCAGCGCCGGCTTGCCATCGGCCCAGCCCATGATGCGGGCGGTGATGATATCCGCCCGGCGCGCGGCGAGATTGGTGTGAGACAAGAAGCCATCCACCGGAAAATTGGTCAGGAACAGGCCGGCCTCGTCGCCCGGCGCGGTGGCCAGGGCGAGTGCCAGTTCGCGGCCTTCAGCGCGCGACAGATCAATCTGGATCGAACGCTTGGCCTTGTTCAGCCCCTCCCAATAGAGGCTGTCGCCCGCATCGGTTAGCGGCCAGCGCTTGTAATCCGGGCCGCCGCCGATCTGATCGATGCGGATCACCTCGGCGCCCATCTGGGCCAGATACAGGCCCCCGGTCGGCCCGGCGACAAAGGCCGCCGCTTCCACCACGCGCAGGCCGGAGAGGAGCTGGTACATCAGCCCCTCCCCCGCTCTGCAATCACATGCGCTCGATGATGATGGCAGGCGCCATGCCGCCGGCCGCGCACATGGTGACCAGGCCGCGCTTCAGATCGCGGCGCTCCAGTTCATCCAGCACGGTGCCGATCAGCATCGAACCAGTGGCGCCGATCGGATGGCCCAGCGCGATGGCGCCGCCGTTCACGTTCACCTTGTCGCGATCCAGCTTCAGATCGCGGATGAACTTTTCTGCAACCACGGCAAAGGCTTCGTTGATTTCCCACAGGTCGATATCATCCACCGTCAGCCCGGCCTTGGCCAGCGCCTTGCGGGCGGCCGGCACCGGCGCGTTGAGCATGAGCGTGGGGCAATCGCCCATGTTGGCCATGGTCACGATGCGGGCGCGCGGCTTCAGTCCGTTCTTTTCGGCATAGGCCTTGCTGGCCAGCAGCACGGCGGCGGCGCCATCGACCACGCCCGACGAGTTGCCGGCGTGGTGCATATGCTCGATCTTCAGATCCGGGTATTTCGCATTGATCAGCTTGCGGAACGTGGTGCCCTGCGCATCCAGCGGCATGTCCGCGATCTTGGTGAAGCTCGGCTCCAGCTGGCTCAGCCCTTCCATCGTGGTCTGCGGGCGCGGGAACTCTTCATGGTCCAGCGCCAGCGTGCCATCTTCGCGATAAACCGGGATCACGCTCTTGGAAAAGCGGCCTTCGGCAATGGCTTGCGCAGCGCGCTTCTGGCTTTCGAGGCCCAGCGCGTCGACATCGGCGCGGCTGATGCCTTCCATGCTGGCGATGGCGTCACCGCACACGCCCTGGTGGCTTTGCGGGTGGTGTGCCTGCAGACGGGCATTGCCGCTGCCCATCATCATCGGCGCCAGGCCGGCCGCACGCTCTTCCTGGGCCATGGTGGCGGTATAGCTCATCATCTCGGTGCCGCCGGCGATCAGCAGATCCTCCATGCCGCTCATGATCTGGGCAGAGGCCAGGTTCACCGAGGTGATGCCGCCGCCGCAGAAGCGATCCAGCGTCATGCCGCTGGCCTTCAGATCATAGCCGGCATCAAGCGCCGCCATGCGACCAAGATCGCCGCCCTGCTTGCCCTTCTGGGTGGAGGTGGACCAGATGATATCATCAACTTCAGCCGTATTCAGATGGTTACGCTCGGCAACCGCCTTCAGCACGGCAGCAGCGAGGTGCTGCGGGTGCATGTCGGCCAGGCTGCCCTTCCCCACCTTGCCAATGCCACGCGGGGTGCGAACGGTATCGATGATATAGGCTTCAGCCATTGAATTTCTCCTCGGATTGACCGGCGCACCCTACGCTTGTGGGCCCCGCCGTCGATTGCGGTTTTTGCCAGCCTAAGGGTCAGTACCTGCCAATTCCATGCCCCGTCATTGCCCGCAGAAGCGAAATGGCTAGGCGTGGACGCGCAGGCGGGGCTTCGCCCCCCGGCAAGCGGCCACAACGACGCCATTTCGCTTCTGCGGGCAACCCGAAGGGCGACGACGAGCGCCCCGGCACAGCGCTCGCTGCGCTTGGACGGTAGCTCTGCTACCGCCACTGCACTTGCTCACTCAAGCCGGGGCGCTCGTCGCCGTGCCGGGGCATGGAATTGGCAGGTTCTGACCCTAATAACTCTTCGGCAGGCCCAGCACATGCTCGGCGATATAGGCGAGGATCAGGTTGGTGGAGACCGGCGCGACCTGATAAAGCCGTGTTTCCCGGAACTTGCGCTCAATGTCATACTCGGCGGCAAAGGCGAATCCACCCAAAGTCTGCATCGCCGCCTCGCCGGCCTGCCAGCTTGCTTCAGCGGCCAGCATCTTGGCCATGTTGGCTTCTGCACCGGCCACTTCGCCGGACTCGTACCGGCGGCAGGCATCGGCGACGACCAGCTTTGCGGCATGGGCGCGGGCGTGGGCCTGGGCGAGCGGGAACTGGATGCCCTGGTTCTGCCCGATCGGGCGGCCAAACACCTGGCGTTCCTTCGCGTAACTGGTTGCACGATCAAGGAAAAACCGCGAATCGCCAATACATTCGGCTGCGATCAGGATGCGTTCGGCATTCATGCCCGACAATATGTAGCGGAAGCCCTGCCCCTCCTCCCCGATGCGGTTGGCGGCGGGGATGCGCACATTGTCAAAGAACACCGCCGTCGTGCCATGATTCATCATGGTTTCAATGGGTTGGATCGAAAGACCGGGACAGTCCCGCATGTCGAGCAGGAACACCGACAGGCCTTCGGTGCGTTTGGCCACCTGGTCCTTGGGCGTGGTGCGGGCCAGCAGCACCATCAGATCGCTCTGCGCCGCCCGGCTTGTCCAGATTTTCTGACCATTAATCAGATAGTTGTCACCGTCCCGTACTGCTGTCGTGCGCAAGGACAGCGTGTCACTGCCCGACGTTGGCTCGGTCACGCCAAAGGCCTGCAGGCGCAGCTCGCCCCGCGCAACGGCCGGCAAATATTGGGCTTTTTGCGCCGCCGAACCATGGCGCAGCAACGTGCCCATCACATACATCTGCGCATGCGCCGCCGCACCATTGCCGCCGCTGGCGTGGATCTCTTCCAGGATCGCGCAGGCCGCCGACAGCGGCAGGCCAGAGCCGCCAAACTCTTCCGGAATCAACGCCGAAAGCCAGCCCTCGCGCGTCAGCGCTTCCACAAATTCAATGGGATAGTCGCTGTTCTTGTCTTTCGCCCGCCAATATTCGCCGGGGAAGCCAGTGCAGAGTTTCGCCACTGCGGCGCGGATATCAGGCCAATCGTTCATGCCACCATCAGGCCCTGCCAGCGCCTTGTCTGCAAGCCCTCCTGATGGGCAGGGTTGCAGGCCCGCCCAAGCCGGGGCAGCGTGGCGGCATGGACGCCCTGCCCCTGCTCCTCGATTGGCTGAAACCCCGGCTGGGGCATGGCCCGTTGATCATCGGCCTGGCCGGCGCGCAAGGATCGGGCAAGTCCACATTGGCAGCGCAACTAGCGCAGCGGCTGCCGTTCTGTGCCGGCGCGCTGCCAAACGGTGCCGGCGCGCTGCCGGACGCTGGCGGCAGCGTGGTTGCCATGTCCCTCGACGATTTCTACCTCTCCAAGGCCCGCCGGCAGGCGCTGGCCGCCCAAATCCACCCGCTGTTCGCCACCCGCGGGCCACCCGGCACGCATGATCTGCCGCTGCTGCTGGACGTGCTGCTGCGCGTCCGTTCCGGCCGGCCGGTTTCGCTGCCGGTGTTCGACAAATTGGCCGACGACCGCCTGCCCCCGCAGCACTGGCGCCGCTTTGATCGGATCGACGTGTTGATCCTGGAAGGCTGGTGCATCGGCGCTCGCCCGCAACCCGCCGCCCTGCTCGCCGAACCAGTGAACGCGCTGGAAGCCGCCGAAGACCCCAACGCCCTCTGGCGCACCCACATCAACCAGGCCTTGGCCGGCAGCTATGCCCGCGCCTGGGCGATGCTCGACGCCCTCGCCTTCCTCGCCGCCCCCGATTGGGAAACCGTCCCCCGCTGGCGCGCCCAGCAGGAAGCCGGCCTCACCCGCACCACCGGCCGGAAAGGCATGTCCCCCACCGCCATCACCCGCTTCTGCGCCCACTACGAACGCCTCACCCGCTGGCAATTGGCGGATACGCCCCGCCACGCTGGCCTCACCTTACGGCTGGATGGGCAGCGGCGGGTGATCGGCGTGCGCTGAACGGAGAGAAGGAAAAGTGGCCTCCGGCGGCCAGGGTCGCAGACCTGGACCCGTTTGTTTTCAGGCAGCCTCTATCCGCGCAGCCGCAGGGGCGGATAGCGAAAGCGGGTGCAGGGGCTCAGCCCCTGCCCGCCGGAGGCCTCTTGTCCGACTTCACGAAAACGCTGGCGTCTCCAGTCCGTTGGCGTAGCCGGAGATGAAGGGCTTGATGCCGCCCTCTGGCGGATAGACGTGGCGCGGGTGGCGGCCGATATCGGTGCCATAAACGTGGATGCTGACCGAGACGATTTCGGCGGCGTTTGAGACTTTGTGGATGTCGCCCAGTTCCGGGCCGACGCGTTCGACCATGCCGGGCAGCAGCATGTGGGGTCGGCCGATGGGGCGCGGCGGGATGGTAACGTCGGCCACATAGGCTTGGCTGATCTCGGCGCCGCGCAGCACGCCCACAGCGCCCCACACGCCGTGATCATGCACTGGTGTCGCCTGCCCCGGCCCCCAGACGAAGCTGACGATGGAAAATCGCCCCGTGGGATCAGCGTGAAGCAGATATTGCTGATAACGTTCGGGGTGCGGCTGGGCATAGGCGGGGGGTAGCCAATCATCGTGGGCGACGAGGCGAGCGAGGGCGGCGCTCACGGTTTCGTGGGCGGCGGGCTGGCCGAGGGCGTCGTGCACGGCGGCGATGAAGCGCATCAGGGGATCGGGCGGGTTCATGCGTGGCGAGTGTGGCGCAGGGCTGGGCCTGCGTCAAAAACCGGCTTTCGTGAGATGCATTCGGGTGCCACTCTGCCGGGGATTTGATCAATGGGGGCAGACATGAAGCGGTATTTGTTGGGCACGGCGGCTGTGGCGCTGGTGGCGGCGCCGGCTCTGGCGCAGGATGCGGCCTATATGCCGGTGAGCATCGATGCCGCGAAAGGCCGCGTGCTGCTCACGGTGCCGGCGCTGGATACGGATATTCTCTATTACGTCAGCCTGGCCAGCGGCGGCGGATCGGTGGAGTTGCCGTTTGATCGCGGCACAATGGATAGCAGCCTGATCCACTTCCGCCGCGTGGGAGCCAAGATATTGGTGGAGGAGCAGAATCTGGCCTTCCGCAGCCTTGCCGGCGATGCCGCACATAGCCAGGGCGTGAAGGACAGTTTCCCCACCTCCATCATCGCCAGCCTGCCGATCGAGAGCGATGCCGGCGGGAAGATCGTGGTTGATGCAACCGCGCTGGTGATGCGCGATGCGGCGGGCGTGGAGGCGATCATGCGCCGGGCCAACCAGGGCGCGTACAAGTTTGATGCTGGCCGTTCGGCGCTGAACGCGGCGCGCACCAAGGCCTATCCGCTGAATACCGAGCTGGAGATTTTCGCCACTTTCACCGCCGACAATCCTGGCGCTCTGGTGCGCGAGGTGGCACCAACGCCCGGCCAGGTGACGATGCGGGTGCATCACAGTTTCCTGAAGGCGCCGCCCACCGGCTACACCCCGCGCGTGGCGGACCCGCGCATCGGGGTTTCCACGTTGAAGTTCAAGGATTTCAGCGCGCCGTTTTCGGGCGGCATCGATACCGAGTGGGTGACGCGCTGGCGGCTGGAGAAGAAGGATCCGACGGCGGCGCTTTCCGAACCGGTGACGCCCATCACCGTCTGGTTCGATCCGGCCATCCCGGCGCCGGTGCGCCACGCCATGAAGCAGGGCCTGCTGTGGTGGAACAAGGCCTATGAAGCGGCCGGTTTCAAGAACGCGCTGGTGGCCAAGGACGCGCCGGCAGACATGGATGCACAGGATATCCGTTACAACTACATGCAATGGATCAACCGCGATGAGCGCGGATTTTCGTCGGGCGGTTCCTATCGCGATCCGCGCACCGGTGAGATTTTGGGCGCCAAGGTGCGGATGGACAGCCACCGCATTCGCACCGTGGGCAATTATTGGGATGCCTATGCCGGCGGCCTGCCGGGCGATGGCAGCGGCGTGACGGTGGCGGATGCTTCGTTGGTGAACGGCCAGTTCGCCGCGATGCCGCAGGGCCAGCGCGACATGGTGCTGCTGCGCCAGGCGCTGCTGACCGCCCATGAATTCGGCCATGCGCTGGGCTTTGGGCATAATTTCGCGTCGAGCCTCAATAACCGCGCATCGGTGATGGAATATCCGACACCGCGGGTGACGGTGAAGGGCGGCAAGCTCGACTTGAGCGAGAGTTTCCAGAAGGCCATCGGCGCGTACGACACGATGATGGCGCGTTATGCCTATACGCCGCTTAAGGACGAGAAGGCCGGGCTGGACGCGATCATTGCCGACATGCGCAAACAGGGCCTGCTCTATGTGCCCGAAACCGATCCGCGCTGGACCTGGTATGACGATCGCGCAACCCCGGCGGAGGGCCTTGCCGAAGCGCTGGCGGCGCGGCGGATCATGCTGGCCAATTATGGGCCAGAAAGCGTGCTGCTGCCGGGTGAGCCGGTCGGGGAATTACGCAATCTGCGGCTGTGGATGGTCTATCTCCATCACCGCTATCAGGTTGAATCGGCCGTGAAATATATCGGCGGGCTCTATACCGACATCAAGGTGAAGGGCGAGCCCGGCCCGGCGACCAGCGCCATCCCGGCCAAGTTGCAGCGCGACACGCTGGGACGGCTGCTGGAGAGTTTGCAGCCGGCCGAACTGGCGATGCCGGAGAAATTGCTGACGGAACTGACGCCCGATCCGGGCCGCAATCTTGAGGATCTGTCCGACGATCCGGTGTTCAACCAGTTGCAGGCCGCGCGGATCGCCGCCGCGCTGGTGGTGGAGCCCCTGCTCGCCCCCGACCGCGCGGCGCGGCTGGTTTCGTTGCAGGCGCGCGGGGCAGACGGTGTGACGCTGCCCGAGCTGATCGACGCGCTGATGGCGGCGAGCTGGAGCGCCAAATCGGGCGATCCGGCCCTGCTGCGCGTGATGCAGAAGGCGGTGCTGGATGGCCTGATGATCCTGGGCGCGTCGTCCACCACTGCGCCGGAAGCCCGCGCGCTGGCGTTGCAGACGCTGGATGGGCTGGCCAAGGCCCTGCCGGCAAAGGGCGGTGATGTGCTGGGCGCGGCGTTCAACAAGCAGACGGCGGCCGACATCAGCGCCTATCTCGCCGATCCGGCGGGCAAGGCGCCCAAATCGGTTGGCGTTCCCTGGGGCAAGGGCCCGCGCAGCCGTAACCCGCTGCCGCCGGGGCCGCCGCTGTAAGCCAGACGGAACCGTCACGAAAAGGGCCGGCGCCTCGCGGCACCGGCCCTTCGGTTTGCGGATTGCGCAAGGCTCACTTCACCTTGGCGAAATCCTCGTAATTGATGCCCAGTTGTTCCAGGTAGCTCTTGTACTTGGCCGGGTCGTAATAGAATTTTTCCTGTTGCGGGCGCATCTTGGCCATGATGTCGGCGTTCAGCCAGATCGCCGGCTTGTCCTCGGGCGTCAGCAGCGGATCGTACTTGTCGCTCTTGAACTGCACGTCCTGCTGATAGGTCTTGGCATCCGTGATGATCTTGGGCGTTGTCGCCAGATCGAGGATGGTCATGGCGACAGCCTTGGCGGCAACCACCACGCCCTTGTGGGCGATCGGCGTGGCCATGGCGATGGCCGATTGGCGGTTGTGGCCGATGGCGTTGGGGATGTTGGACGGGAAACGGATGGTGACGGTGGGTACCGTCCACATGATGTCGCCAATGTCATCCGAACCGCCGCCCATCGAAACGCCGCGCAGATCGGGCGTCGAAAGCGGGGCGAGCGTGGTGGAGAGCGCCTCCACCTTCTGGCCGTTGGCTTGCTGCATCGCCTTGGCAAAGCCCTGATCGGCCGCAGACCAGCTGGGCAGGCCCACGGTCTTGATGTTGGCATACAGCGCTTCGGCCAAAGGCTTGTTGCCATAGTTTGGCGCAGCGTAGCCCAGGGTCCGCTTGGTGACGGTCGTATCGGTGGCCATGGCGGCGGCATCGGCGATGCGGTTGCCGATTTCATAAAGGCCGCGGATCTTCGCAAAACTGCCTTCGCGGAAGTAATACCAGACGCTGGCCTTTTCCGGCACGATGTTAGGCTGGCCGCCGCCTTCGGTGATCACATAATGGCTGCGCTGGGTGACGGGCAAATGTTCGCGCCGCATGTTCCAGCCGATGTTCATCAGTTCAACCGCATCAAGCGCGCTGCGGCCGTCCCAGGGCTGGCCGGCGGCGTGGGCGGTCTTGCCCTTGAACGTATATTCCACGCTGACCATGCCGTTGTTGCCGGCCGGGCCCCAGCTCACGCCGAAATCGCGGCCAACGTGAGCGAAGATCGACGCATCGACATCCTTGAACATGCCGGCGCGCACATAATAGGCCTTGGTGGCGAGCAGTTCTTCGGCCACGCCGGGCCACAGCATCAGCGTGCCCTTGATGCCGTTCTTTTCCATCACCTGCTTGGCGGCGATGGCGGCGACGATCATCATCGGCATGCCGCTGTTGTGGCCTTCGCCGTGGCCGGGGCCGCCTTCCACCATCGGCTTCATCTGCACGACGCCGGGATATTGCGACAGGCCGAGCAGGCCATCGATGTCACTGCCCAGCGCGATCTTCGGGCCGGGGCCGTTGCTCCACGTGGCGGTGAACGCGGTCGGGATGCCGGCCGAACCGCGTTCAACCTTGAAGCCGTTCTTTTCAAGAATGCCGGTCAGATACTCGCTGGTCTTGTGTTCCTGAAAACCGGGTTCGGCATAGCTGAACACCATGTCCACCATTTCCTGCGCCAGCTTGGTCTGCGCGTCGACCAGTTCGGCGCTCAGCTTCTTCTGGGCCGGCGTGGCCAGCGCCAGAGCCGGGCTGGCCATCACACTTGCCGCCAGCAACGCGGCGATCATCTTGGCAGTCTTCATCGTCAAAGCCCCCCTGTTGGCTTGATCAATATTCGAAACGCACGCCCATACGGTACACGCGGCCCAGCACATCATACAAATTGCGGTTGGTTTGCGGATAGGCCGGCGTGTTGTTGCCGGTCGGGCCGTTGCCCACCAGCACCGGATCGCTGTTCAGCAGGTTGCGGACGTACAGGAACAGATCGACCTTTGATCCGCCCAGCTTCACCTTCTTGGTGATCGAGGCATCCACATACCATTGGCCGGCGATCTGGTTGTTGTTGATGGTGCGGGCCTGCGGCGTGGACGCCGGGCAACCGGTGGTGCATTCGATGAAGTTGTTATCATACACCCCGCCCGAGAAGCCGCGGCCAACCAGGTTGAAGCTCCAGCTGTCGATCTCGTAATTGGCGGTCAGGCGATAGTTCCACGATGGCGTGGCATCGCCGCCGCCGGCATTCTGGCCGGCCAGATCGCGGGCAACGTCGATGCCGTTATCGATGATGTTATCGATATAATGGCTGGCCAGCGCGCGCAGCGTGGCCTTGCCGCCGCCCAGATCGAAGCGATAGCTGGCTTCAAGATCGATCCCGCGCACCTTCACCGAAGCGAAGTTGAACGGCACCAGCTTGATCGAGGTGATCGGGCTGGCGGCGCCGGGGGTACCGTTGAAGGTGATGAACTGGCACAGATCCTGGCGGTTCTGTTCGATGCACAGCGACGTGATGGTCTGTGCGGTGATGGTGGCGATGGCGCCCGACAGATCGATGTCGAAATAATCCACCGAGGCGGCAAAGCCGGGCAGGAAGCTGGGCGTGAACACGCCGCCGATGCCCCAGGTCAGTGCGGTTTCCGGCTGCAACGCGGTGTTGCCGGTGGTCTGTTCGAGGAACTGATCGGTGCGCTGAGCGCCGCCGGGCTGCAGCACGTTCACCGTGTTGGTGCGGGCGGTGCCGGGGGCGAACAGTTCATTGAGGTTGGGCGCGCGGATGTCGCGGCTGCGCACGACGCGCAGTTTGAAATCATCGATCACCTGCCAGGTGGCACCGGCCTTCCAGGTGGTGACGCTGCCGGAAGTGGAATAATCGGTGACGCGGATGGCGCCGTTGAAATCCAGACCCTTGGCCAGCGGCACCACGGTTTCGACGAAGGCTTCCTTCACGTCATAGGCACCCTG
This sequence comes from Sphingomonadales bacterium, assembly GCA_027485735.1. Classification (GTDB taxonomy): domain Bacteria; phylum Pseudomonadota; class Alphaproteobacteria; order Sphingomonadales; family Sphingomonadaceae; genus Sandarakinorhabdus. The sequence goes on from JAIXQM010000048.1 coordinate 11,512, forward strand.
GGTGACCAGATAGTTGCCGTAAAGCCAGCCGCTGTTGAACTGCGGATCGACCGAGCCATTCACCCGTTCCCGACGATATTCACCGCCGAAGGCGAAGCTGACCGGACCAGCCCAGGTGTCGAACAGTTCGTTGGTGGAGATGTTGATGGCCGCCACGTCCTGACGCAACGACTGGAAGCGCTGCGGCTGCTGGCCGTTGTTGAACACATAATCAATGGCAGCCTGCGTCACGCCGCCGATGCCGATGCGGTTCAAGGGAACGCAGCCATTGGTCGGGGCGGTCAAAGTCGAACGGCAGACGATGGTGCCGGCCGCGATGCCGGCGGCATTGCCGGCGGGGGCGCGCACCGCATCCTGCGCGAGGCTGACCCGGCTGTTGAGCCAGGTGTTGGTGAGCAGTTCGTTGGTCTTGGCAACACCGACCTGATAATAGGCCGCATATTTCCAGCCGATCTTGCCGGTTTCGAATGCGCCATCGGCGCCGGCGACAAAGCGATAGACTTCGCGGGTGTTGTTGGAACCAGCGGCCGGGAAGCCGGCATTGCTGGTGCCGATCGAGATGTTGGTCAGGCCGCGCGCGGTCATGTCGGTGACCAGCGCGGTGGGCAGGAAGGCGTTGTCACGCTGGATGGTGATGCCGGTGGATGGCGTCTGCTGGTAGAAGCTGCGGCCATTGTAGCCGGAATAGCTGTACTGCACGAAGGGCACGAAGGCGCTGCTCACCTCGAAGCTGAGGCGGCCAAACACGTTGCCGCGCTCTTCATCGGGCGACAGGCTGTTGCTGTTCCAATGGCCTTCGCGGCTGACCCGGAAATCGCCACCCACCATCCACTGGCCGCGGTTGGGGCCATAGGTGAACTGGTTCAGGCTGGCCTGGCCGTTGGTGATCTGGCCGAAATAGGTACCACGCAGCGGGCCGGAATTGATGATGCCGCCGGGTGTGAACTGATAGGTGCCGATGCCGCTGGCCACGAGGCGTTCGGGCTGGCCATTGCCGGCGACGAAGGCCGGATTGTCGATCTGGAAAAAGCCGCTTTCCTGCCAGGGGCGATCATAGGTATCAACGCCCTTCTGGGTGAAATAATCGCCAGCCAGCAGCACCTTGCCGCGGCCATCGGCAAAATCGAAGCCGCTGGTGATGCGGAACGTGTGGTTGGGCGTGTCACCATAATCGGTGATGCCGAATTCATATTCAGCGCGGAAGCCCTTGAAATCACGGTTGAGCGCGAAGTTTATCACGCCGGCGACAGCATCGGAACCATAGGCCGACGAGGCGCCGCCGGTGACGACTTCAACGCCCTTGATCAGGCCCTGCGGCACGGTTTGGGTATCAACCAGGCCCACCGGCGAGGAGGCGACCGAGCGTTGCCCGTCGATCAGCACCAGCGTGCGCGCCGCGCCCAGGTTGCGCAGGTTGACCGTGGCGATGCCGGCCTGGCCGTTGGACAGCGATCCGGAGTTGGTGGACGAGGTTTGCGATCCGCGCACCGAAGGCAGCGTGTTCACATAATCGCCGATATTGGCCTGCGGTTCGGCCTTCAGTTCGGCTTCGGTGACCACGGAAACGGGCGTGGGCGCATCATAGCCGGTGCGGGCGATGCGGCTGCCGGTGACGGTGATGACGCTGGTTTCGGCCTCTTCGGCGGCCGGATCGGCAGCAGCCGTTGCGGCGGGCGCGGTCTGGGCGAAGGCCGGTGTGATCAGCGCCAGGCTGGCGACCCCCAGCAAGGCCATGCGGCGGATATCGGCAACAGCACGGTGGTTCGTCGTCATCAATCAAGACCCCCAGAAATGCCCGGACTGCACCGGAGCGAACCCTGCCGGATCGGGCGGTGGGCCGGAGCGTTTCATGCCCTTTAAAACCCGATTCTCGCCAAATCCTGCGCGTGACAGATGCATGACAGCGCCGCGCGGGGCGTTACGTTGTTTGGCGTAGGGAAGCGGCGGCAATGCGTGACGCGCCTGCGGCAACAGCGCGCAGGCGCCTCAGCTGCCCGGCAGCGCGATGGGCTTTTCCGCATCGTGCGCGCCGAAATTCAGGCTGCGGGTGATGCCGGCCCCTCGTCCGACACTGCGGATGTTGACCAGGGTGCTGTGATCGTCCCACGTCTCGCCGAACAGCGCGCCGCTGATCAGCAGTTGCTTGGGCTTGCCCTTCAGCAGGCCGATGTAGCGCAGCACGACCGTATCGCCATCAAGCCGCTGC
>JAIXQM010000188.1 GCA_027485735.1 Sphingomonadales bacterium
CTGTTTGGGATCAGCCGCCGCCACATCATAGGCAACGATGAACACCAGCGCGGTACGGAACAGATTGTCGTTGAAGGCGCCCAGGAACTGGGTGGCAAACAGGGGGCCGAAGCGCCGCGTGGTCAACAAGGCCAACATCTGGCGCGAGCCATGCCCTTTTGTGCCGCAGCCGTCCAGACTCGCAACGGCGGCCGGCATGGCATAGAAGGAGCGATTGAGGAGACGCGGGCACGTGCCAAAACAGCGGCGCAACGATGATTGGGGTTTCCCGCGCTGGCGGGATTATGGCGCTGAACGCGCCGCCACCACAGTGCGCCTGTGCGATCGCGACGGGTGCACCAACGTGGGTGACCGCCCTGCCCCCAAGGCGCCCAACAGCCCGGAACGCTGGATGTTCTGCCAGGAACATGCCGCCGAATATAACGCCGGCTGGGATTATTTCCGCGGCCTGACCCCAGAAGAGGCCGCCGCCCGCGCGGCTTCGGAAGACCGGCAGCGCAATTATCGCCGCGCCAGCCACTGGGAATGGGGCGGCGAAGGCGATGGCAGCCGCAGCCGCGCTGAACTTGATGCGCTGAGGGTGCTGGGGCTGGATGCCGACGCCAGCGCCGATGCAGTCAAGACCGCATGGCGTACGGCGGCCAAGGCCAGCCACCCCGACGTGGCCGGCACCAGCCATGAGGTGGCCGAGCGGTTCCGTGCCGTGCAGGCGGCATGGGCGGTGCTGCAGGCTGCAGATGCAGCGCGCGCCCAAGCCGCCGAACGCGACGCACGTTAGAAAGCCCAGCTTTGGCAAGGACAAGAAAAGCCGGCTTGAACGATAACCGGCAATCGCGTTTTGGGGGATCATGATGACCAAATTTCGCACCCTGTTCACCGCCGGCCTGATCGCCAGCCTGACTGCTGCCCCGGCTCTTGCAGTTGGCCTTTATGGCCAATGGCGCGTCAGCTTTGACGCCCACCCCGGTGGGCCGTTGCCGTTCACGCTGGATGTGCGCGAAGGCAAGACCGGCCCGCAAGCGTGGCTGGTCAACGCGCCGGAACGGCTGAAGGTCGAACAGGTGCAGGTGACGGGGGACAGCATCACGCTGATCTTCCCCAGCTACAGCAGCAAGCTGGAGCTGAAAGCGGCCGGAAATGACACGCTGGCCGGGACCGCGACCGTGCTGCGTGCCACCGGAACCGTCACGCTCGCTGCCCGTGCCCAGCGCGGCAGCTGGCGCTTCACGCCAACCGCAGTAAAGCCGGCGGGTAACGTGGCCGGCCGCTGGAACCTCACCTATGGCGATAACAAGGTGAAGGGCCTGGTGTTGCTGAAGCAAGTGGGTTCCCAGGTATCGGGCACGGTGCAGCTGCCAACAGGCGACATGCGCTATCTGTCGGGCGAACTGAACGGCACCCAGCTCAAGCTTTCCACCTTCGATGGCAGCTTCACCAGCCTGTGGCAGGGCACGCTGGCTGGCGACACGCTGAAGGGCGCATCGTTTGCGGCCACCAGCCGGCCGGCCGGCAATCCGTGGGAAGCAAAGAAGGAAAAGCAGGCGACCATGAACGCCGTGCTGGTCGAAGCACCCGGCGGTGAGCGGCTGTCGTTCCGCCTGCCGACCCCGGAAGGCCAGATGATCAGCCTGAACGACCCCCGCTACAAGGGCAAGGTGGTGGTGATCACGCTGGGCGGTGCCTGGTGCCCCAATTGCCACGACGAAGCGATTTTCATGGGCCCCTACGCGGCGCGCCGGCAAAAGGAAGGCCTGGAAATGATCGGCCTTCAGTTCGAATATGGCACCGATCAGGCCCGTGCGATGCGCCAGATCACCAGCTTCAAGACCCGCTACAAGTTGCCTTACCCGATGGTCTATGGCGGCCAACCAAACGCCGAAGACACCAAGAAAGTGCTGGGCGATCTGGCGCCGGTGAAGGTGTGGCCGAGCACGATCTTCATCGGCCGCGATGGCCGGGTGAAGGAAGTGCACGTGGGCTGGGCCGGGCCAGCGACGGGCGCGCTGAGCGAGAAGGTGAAGCGCGAATTCGACGAGACGGTGACGAAGCTGCTCAAACAGAAGGCCTGATACAGGCCGACGCGAACCATCCACAGTCGGTTGCAGCGGGTGGTGGCCAGCCACTACCGCAGCCGCAAAGCCCCTGCTAGATAACGGGCATGACCCTTCCCGTTCGCATCGCGCCATCGATCCTGTCGGCGGATTTCGCCCGCTTAGGTGAAGAGGTGCGCGCGATCAGCGCCGCTGGGGCGGACTGGATCCATGTCGACGTGATGGACGGGCATTTCGTGCCCAATATCACCATTGGCCCGGCCGTGGTGAAGGCGCTGCGCCCGCACAGCGATCTGCCATTCGACGTGCACCTGATGATCAGTCCGGTTGATCTGTATCTGGAAGCCTTTGCCGAAGCCGGCGCCGATATCCTCACCGTCCACCCTGAATCCGGCCCGCACCTGCATCGCACCATCCAGCGCATCAAGGCGCTGGGGAAAAAGGCTGGCGTATCGCTCAATCCGGCCAGCCCGGTGGAACTGGTCGCCGAAGTGCTGGGCGATATCGACCTTATCCTGGTGATGAGCGTGAACCCCGGTTTCGGCGGGCAGAGCTTCATCACCAGCCAGCTGAAGAAGATCGAACGGCTGCGGCGGATGATCGACGACAGCGGGCGCCAGATCCATCTGGAAGTGGATGGCGGCGTGGATGCCGGCAATGCCGCCACCGTGATTGCCGCCGGGGCCGATGTGCTGGTCGCCGGTACCGCCAGCTTCAAGGGCGGCGCAGCGCAGTATGCCGCCAATATCGCGGCCTTGAAGGGGCATTGATGGCAAAGCCGCCCCCTCAACCTGACCTGGAAGATGAGGACGGCAGCCTGCGCCGTGGCAGCGGTGATCGCGGCCTTTCGCTGACGGAAAAACTGGCCCAGGGGCTGACAAGCCGGCTCTATGCGACGCCGCTGCATCGCTTTCGCCTGCGCGGCCGGTTCCCGCTGAAACTGCTGGCGGCACCGGCCGATCCGGTGCCCGGCGACCCTCATATCGGTGAACGCATCCTGGCGGGCCGGCTGATCCACGCTGGCCACACGGCAATGACGCGGGACATCACGTTCCGCGAATCCGGCCCGCCGCCGGAATGGCTGGAATGGGCACATGGCTGGGAATGGCTGCGCGATCTGGCCATCCTGCCCGACCGCGAGGCGGCGAAGCGTGCAGCCGAGAATCTGGTCGAACGCTGGCTGGCCAGTTTTAGCGAATATGATGCGCTGGGCTGGCGCGCCGATCTGGCCGGCACGCGGCTACTGATGGCGCTTGGCCATGCGCCGCTGATCCTGTCATCATCGAACCAGATCTATCGTTCGGCGGTGCTGTCGGCGATGGCGACCTGGGCCCGCCACCTTGATCGCGCCGCCCGGCGTGGCACCGAAGGCCTGGCGCAGGCCAAGGCTCTTTGTGGGCTTTATGCCGCCGGCACGCTGATTCCCGGCGGCGAAACGCGGGCCAGTGCGGCGCTGGCCGGGTTGAACCAACTGCTGCCGGCGCTGGTGCTGCCCGACGGCGGCATCGCCAGCCGCGCGCCGATTGATGGCCTGACGCTGGCCGATCTGTTGATCTTCACCGCCGGCGCGCCGGAAGCACTGGGCAACCGCGCGCCGCCGGTATTTGCCGATACGCTGGCCCGGCTCGCCCCGGCGCTGCGCGGGCTCATGCTGGGCGATGGCCAGATCGGTGCGTGGCATGGCGGCGCAGTGATCGGCGCCGATGCCCTTGACCGGCTTTCGCGCAAGGCGGCGACAGGCACCGAAATCCGCCGCGGCGGCCGCTGGAGCGGCTATCACCGCCTCTCGGCCGGGCGCAGCGTGGTGGTGATCGATGCCGGGCCGCCGCCATCGGCCCGCCTGTCCAACAGCGGCCACGCCGGCACCCTCGCCTTTGAGATGAGCGACGGGCCCGACCGGCTGATCAGCAATTGCGGCGGCGTGCGTGGGCTGGAGGTGCCGCTGGCCCCGGCGCTGGCATCAGGCCTGTCCACCACCGCCGCCCATTCGACCCTGGTGATTGCCGACACCAATTCCTCCCGCATCCGCGATGATGGCACGCTGGCCGCCGGGGTGGAGGAAGTGACGCTGGCCCTGCGCAGCAGCGCCGAAGGCCAGTTGATCGAGACCAGCCACAATGGTTATGCCAAGCGCTTCGGCATGCTGGTGCGCCGGCGCCTGTTCCTCACCGCCGACGGCACCGAACTGGCCGGCGAGGATCTGATCGAAGCAGCGCCTGCCGGCTTGCTGCGCCGCCGCGCCGAACGCAATTTCGACGTTCGCTTCCACCTCGGCCCCGGCGTTTCAGCGACGCCCACCGCCGATGGCATGGGTGCCTTGCTGAAGACGCCTGCGGGCCGCATCTGGGCGTTCAAGGTACGGCTGGAAAGCGGTGCTGGCCGGCTGGCCATCGAACCATCGGTGTGGGTTGATGGGGCCGGCACCATCCAGCGCACCCAGCAGCTGGTGGTGTCCGGCGGCACCCAGAAAATGGCCGCCGATGTGCATTGGAGCCTGAAGCGGGCTGGCAAATAGCCTAGTGAGGCGCTAGGCGAGCGCGCATCTGTTCATCCCCCATGCCCTGCCAATTGCTGAAAGCCGCTCCCCATGACCGACCTCGTTCCCATCCGCCGCGCTTTGCTCTCCGTGTCTGACAAGGCCGGGCTGGAACCGCTGGCTGCCGCCCTGGCGGCACGCGGTGTGGAGCTGGTCTCCACCGGCGGCACGGCGACGGCACTGCGGGCGCTCGGCCACGCGGTGAAGGATGTCGCCGAACTGACCGGTAGCCCCGAAATGATGGACGGCCGCGTGAAGACGCTGCACCCGCGCGTCCATGGCGGCCTGCTTGCCCTGCGCGACAATGCTGACCATGTGCAGGCGATGACCGACAATGGCATCGGCGCCATCGATCTGGCGGTAATCAACCTCTACCCCTTCGCCGCCACCGTGGCCAAGGGCGCGCCGCGGGACGAGATCATCGAGAATATCGATATCGGCGGCCCGGCCATGGTGCGGTCTTCGGCCAAGAACCATGATTTCGTCACCATCCTGACCAGCCCTGACCAGTATGACGACTTCATCGCCGCGCTGGACGCGAACGACGGCGCCACGCCGCTGGCGCTGCGCCGCAAGCTGGCTGCCGCTGCCTTTGCGCACACCGCCGCCTATGATGCCGCGGTCGCCAGCTGGTTTGCCTTTGCCGATCAGGGCGAAATGTTCCCGGCCGTGCTGCCCGTCGCGCTCACCCGCAAGGAGACGCTGCGTTATGGCGAAAACCCGCACCAGCAGGCTGCCCTCTACCTGCCGCAGGGCCGCAGTTATGGCATTGCTGCGGCGCGCCAGGTGCAGGGCAAGGAGCTGAGTTATAACAACTTGAACGATGCCGATGGTGCGCTCGACCTCATCGCCGAATGGCGGGATGCCGGCCCGGCCTGCGCCATCATCAAGCACGCCAATCCGTGCGGCGTCGCCACCGGGGCGACTTTGGCTGACGCCTATGAAAAGGCGTTCCAGTGCGACCCGGTTTCGGCCTTTGGCGGCATCATTGCCGTCAACCAGCCGCTCGACGGCCCGACCGCCGAAGCCATCACCGACATCTTCACCGAAGTAGTGATCGCGCCGGGTGCGGATGAGGACGCGCTGAAGATCTTTGCGGGCAAGAAGAATTTGCGCCTGCTGATCGCCGAACTGCCCGATCCGCGCCGGCCGGGACTGATGCTGAAGCCGATTTCCGGCGGCATGCTGGTGCAGAGCCGGGACAATGGCGCCGTGCTGCGTGCCGGCTGCCAGGTTGTCACCCAGCGCACACCGACCGACGCCGAATGGGTCGACCTGATGTTTGCCTGGACCGTGGCACGGCACGTGAAGTCCAACGCCATCGTCTATGCCAACGGCGGCGCCACGGCGGGCATCGGCGCTGGCCAGATGAGCCGGCTCGATTCCACCCGGATCGCGGCCCGCAAGGCGATCGACGCCGCTGAAACTGCCGGCTGGCCGCAGGCCCGCACCATCGGTTCGTGCGTGGCGTCAGACGCATTCTTCCCCTTCGCCGATGGCCTGATCGCGGCGGCAGAAGCCGGCGCCACCGCCATCATCCAGCCCGGTGGCTCCATCCGCGACAAGGACGTGATTGCCGCCGCCGACGAGCGCGGGCTGGCGATGGTGTTCACCGGGATGCGTCACTTCCGGCATTGAGGGCGCTTTTAGCCTTCTCCCCTCCCGCTTGCGGGAGGGGCCGTGGGTGGGCATCTTCCCTAAGCTTGGCGGCGAAAGAGAGGCTCCCATGCTCGAACGGATCAAGACGGCACTCGAAACCACGCTTGCCTCAGCCAACGTGCCTGGGGCCGTGGCCGTCGTCGGCAATAGCAGCGGCACATTGGCGGAAGTGGCGGTGGGCACCAAGGGCCCCGGCGGCCCGCCGCTGAGTCAGGATGATCTGTTCCAGATCGCATCGATGACCAAGGCCATCGCCAGCGTCGCCGCCATGCAGCTGGTGGAACAGGGCCGGCTCAACCTTGATGATGATATCGGCACGTTGCTACCGCAGCTCGCCAACCCGGACGTGCTGGAAGGCTTTGACGACGAGGGCAAACCGGTCACCCGGCCGGCCGCCGGGCCGATCACGCTGCGGCAGTTGCTCACCCACACGTCAGGTTTTGGCTATGAATTCATGTCGGCGGAGCTGACCCAGTTTCGCCAGCACAACCCGGCCGCACCGGGCAGCCTGGCCAGCCTGAAGGCGCCGCTACTGGCCGATCCCGGCACGCAGTGGCTCTATGGCATCTCCACCGATTGGGTGGGGCTGGCGGTGGAAGCCGCCTCGGGCATGAAGCTGGGCGACTGGCTGACCCGTCATGTCACCGGGCCGCTGCGCATGAACGACACGACATTCGCTTTCGACGATGCGGTGAAGTCACGGCTAACGCCGCTGCACGTGCGCATCCCCGATGGTGGCCTGATGCCCTTCCCGGTGCATTTCGGCGGCGGGGACAATGCCGAGTTTCAGGGCGCCGGCGGTGGCCTGATCTCCACCGCGCGCGATTATCTGCACTTTTGCCGGATGTTCCTGAACCGGGGCCAGTTGAACGGTGCCCGCATCCTGCGCCCCGAAACCGTCACCGACATGGCCAGCAACCAGGTGACCATGCCAGCAGGCCGGATGACCAGCAACCTGCCCGGCTTCTCCAGCGATTTCGATCTGTTCCCGATGATGGATTGCGGCTGGGGCCTGGGCTTCCTGATCAACCCGGACCCCGGACCGGATGGCCGCGCTGCAGGCTCGCTGGCCTGGGCCGGCATCGCCAACAGCTATTACTGGATCGATCCCGAATCCGATATCGCCGCCGTGTTGTGTATGCAGCATCTGCCCTTTGGCGAACCGGCCACGGTGGAAGTGCTGCGGGCGTTCGAACGCGCGGTTTACGGCAAATAGGCTCAGGCCAGCAGCAGCGCCAACGGGACCACCGTGCCAGCCACCAGCATCAACACGGCCGTACGCCGCGTCGCGCGGCTGTTCAGCGCAATGGCGGCGCCCAGCAAGGCGGACAGGGCAAGCGCCGCTGCCAACACCGCAATGAAGATCTTCATCGGCAGCGCTGCGCGCTTGCGGGCCGC
>JAIXQM010000005.1 GCA_027485735.1 Sphingomonadales bacterium
CATCACATATTGGTGCTGGGTCATGCCCGCTGCGGTGGCATCAAGGCCAGTATTGAAGGCACGTTCGACAATGCGGCGCCGGGCGAAGGCGGCTTCATCAATCGCTGGATGAACCAGATCGCGCCGGCCAGGGATACCATTCGCGCCGCGGCGCAACTTTCACCCGATATTGATGCCTGCAGCGCTCTGGAACTGGCCGCGATCCGGCTTTCCATCGACAATCTGCGCAGCTTCCCCTTCATCGCCGTCGCCGAAGCGGCCGGTCAACTGCACCTGCAAGGCGCCCTGTTCGATATCGCCGAAGGCGTGCTGCGGGTGCTCAACCACGAAACCGGCAAGTTCGAGCCGCTGTCGGTGGAATGGGAAGAAGAGAATGTCACGGCGCTGAAATCCGCCTGAACGGCAGAGACGGGCGTATCCGACACAAACAGGGGGGAGTGCCGGATACGCCCGCAGCAGCTTGGCCTTCGACAAGGGCAGTTGCCTTGGGCCGCGCCGTTAGGCCAGATATAAGATAGATTTGGTCTTGTTTGCAAGGCCAAAGATTGCCTTTCTGTCACCTTTGGCTGCGGCAGGCTGCCGCAGCTAGTGCGGTTCGCGATAGACCCGGCCGCGCGGGTCACTGCTTCCGGCAGCCTGATTCACGTTGTTCTTGAACTCATTATACTTGCATCCGAACGGCCCCGCTGGGCCCCAGGTTCCCGAGCACGTGCCGGCGGAGCCGACATCCGGCCCCAGCAACTTGTTGCGTTCGGCCGATACACTGGCAGTGCCGCGCTCACCAATATCCCGCAACACCGGCAGCGGTGCGCGATAGGGCGATTGGGCTGGCTCACGGTCAGCACACACCACGATCTCATCGGGACGGGACTTGGGCGGGCACAACACGCTCCAGCCCGGCGGCATCAGGCTGGCGGTGCCGGCGGCGGCCAGAACAACGCCCGCCAGCAGGCTCATCAATAGTGCAGCGCCCGGCCGTAGGCGTCGAGCACGCTTTCGTGCATCATTTCGCTGAGCGTCGGATGCGGGAAGATGGTGTGCATCAACTCTGCCTCCGTCGTTTCCAGGCCCATGGCGATGGCATAGCCCTGGATCAACTCGGTCACCTCGGCGCCCACCATGTGCGCACCAAGCAATTGCCCGGTGGTGGCATCAAACACGGTCTTCACGAAGCCTTCCGCTTCGCCCAGTGCGATGGCCTTGCCATTGCCGATGAACGGGAATTTGCCAACGCGCACCGTGTGGCCGGCGGCTCTCGCCTTGGCTTCAGTCAACCCGATGCTGGCCACTTGCGGGCGGGCATAGGTGCAGCCCGGAATGCGGGCGACGTCCATCGCGTGGGGATGGCCGCCGGCGATATGCTCGACCGCAATAATGCCTTCATGGCTGGCCTTGTGGGCGAGCCAGGGCGGGGCCGTCACGTCGCCGATGGCATAAAGGCCGGGCACGTTGGTCTGGCACATGCCATCGGTCACGATATGGCCGCGGTTGGTGGCGACACCCAGCGCCTCCAGGCCGATATTCTCGGTATTGGGCACGATGCCGATGGCAACGATGACATGGCTGTAGCTGTCGGTGCTCGCCTTGCCGTCGGCCGTTGTGATGGTGGCTTTCACGCCTTCGGGGCCGGGCGTCACGTCCGACACCTTGGCGCCGGTCACAATGGTCATGCCCTGCTTGGTGAGCGCCTTCTGCGCGAAGGCCGAAACCTCCTCGTCTTCCACCGGCAGGATGCGATCGAGCATTTCGACCACGGTCACTTTCGCGCCCATATCGCTGTAGAAACTGGCAAACTCCACGCCGATGGCGCCGGAACCAATCACCAGCAGCTTGATCGGCATCACCGGCGGCACCATGGCGTGGCGATAGGTCCACACGCGGTTGCCATCCGCCTCCACGCCCGGCAGATCGCGGGCACGAGCGCCAGTGGCGACGATGACATTCTTGCCCGTCAGCACGCGCTCGCCGTTGGCGGTGGTGACAGAAACCGTGGTGGCCCCCGTCAGCCGCCCCTGCCCTTCGACCACCTCGATCTTGTTCTTCTTCATCAGCGATTTCACACCGCTGTTCAGTTGGGCCGCCACTTTGCGGGAACGGTCGGTGACCTTCTTCAAGTCAAACGACGGCTTCTCCACACTCAGCCCATAGGCATCGGCGTGGGTGATATAGTGGTAGATCTCGCTCGTACGCAGCAGCGCCTTGGTCGGAATGCAGCCCCAATTCAGGCAGATGCCGCCGAGCCGTTCCCGCTCGACGATGGCGACGCTCATGCCGAGCTGCGCCGCGCGGATGGCAGCCACATAGCCGCCGGGACCAGAGCCGAGGATGACGAGATCGTGGGTGGTGGTCATGCGACCAGCCCCAGCGGGCTTTCGATCAGCGCCTTCACCGCGCTCATCAAGGCCGCGCCGTCCGCGCCATCGATGGCGCGGTGGTCGAAACTGCCGGTGATGGTCATCACCGTGGCGATGGCCAGCGCGTCACCCTTCACCACGGCGCGCTTCTCGCCCGCACCCACGGCCAGGATCATCGCCTGCGGTGGGTTGATCACGGCATCAAACTGCTTGATGCCAAACATGCCGAGGTTGGACAGGCTGGCGGTGCCGCCCTGATATTCGTGCGGCTGCAACTTGCCGGCGCGGGCCTTTTCGGCGAGCGCCTTCATTTCGGCCGCGATCTGGCTGACGGCCTTGCCATCGGCGCCTACGATGATCGGCGTGATCAGGCCCGACGGCGCGGCGACGGCGACCGAGATATCGGCGCGATCATAAACCAGCAGATTGTCGCCGGCGAACGAGACATTGCATTTCGGCACCTGGCGCAGGCCCAGTGCCAGCGCCTTGATGACGAGATCGTTGACGCTGACCTTGATGCCGCGGGGTTCCAGCGCCTTGTTGAGTTCGCCGCGCAATTTCAGCAGCGCATCGAGTTCGACATCCAACGTCAGATAGATGTGCGGGATCGACTGTTTGGCCTCGGTCAGGCGGCGGGCGATCACCCTGCGGACATTGCCGAGTTTCTCGACGCTGTGCGGAATATCGCTGGTGACAGGTGCCGCCGGAGCAGGTGCCGCTGCCGAAGCGGGAGCAGCCACGACGGCCGCAGGGGTAGTGGCAGCGACGGGCTTGCCGCTGGCCGCTTCCACATCGGCGCGCACGATGCGGCCGCGTGGGCCGCTGCCGGCGATGCTGGCGAGGTCCACGCCTTTCATTTCAGCGATGCGCCGGGCGAGCGGGCTGGCGATCACGCGGTCGCCCGCTGGTGCAGGCGCAGCCGGGGCTGCAACCGGAGCCGGTGCTGCAACCGTTGCAGGTGCCGCCACAGGAACAGGAGCAGGCACAGCCTTCGGCGCCGGCGCAGCCGCCTCCCCTTCCCCGGCCAGGCGCAGGATCACCGTGCCCACCGGCACATTCTCCAGGCCTTCCGGCACCGCGAGTTCGATCACCGTGCCTTCGTCCACGGCTTCCACTTCCATGGTGGCCTTGTCGGTTTCGATTTCGGCGATGATGTCGCCGGATTTCACGGTCTGCCCAAGTTTCACATGCCATTTGGCCAG
>JAIXQM010000050.1 GCA_027485735.1 Sphingomonadales bacterium
CCAGGCGTGCGCCTTCGACCACTCGGCCACCGCTCCGCGCACTGGAAGGGGCCCGATAGCAAGCGAGGGGCGGCGCGTAAACCGCAGACGCAAAAGATATATGGCAAATGAAAAGGGGCGACCCTTTGCCGACTCCGCCGCTGCTGACGAGCCCCAATGGTTGAGAGATGGCTCTCCGGCCCTACTGCAGCAACTGCGTGACATGCTGGGCCCACTGCTCGGTCCGCGCCAGCATCGTCTGCGCGGCCTGGTTCAGCAAATGGCTATTGGCCAAGCTGTTGGATCCCTGAGTAAAATCCGTATCCTGGACTCAATTGCGCGAGGCCTGCAGATTGGTACTCTTCGCCGACAGGTTGTTCACCGCCGTCTCCAGCCGGTTCTGCACGGCACCGATGTTGGCGCGATCGAGGAGGTGCGGGTCATCCAGACACTTCCGCAAAACAAACACCGCTTTCGGTATGAAAGAAAGCGGCTGGCATAGGCAACCTGTTTATGTGGGCCCGAGCGCGAACAAGTGCGCCATCGCGGCATCACCTTATCTAGACTTATCCAACTGAATAAAAACAATTTTTCTGGGCCTGCTTCGACGGCGCCACCGTCGGAACCTGCGAGTGAATTTCGGTTCTGGATTCACAAGAATAGCCCTTTAGGAAAAGCAATGCTGCCGAAACTGGTTTCGGTTGACTGTGTCTGCAACTGCCAATCCGGTTACTGGCAGTTTGTGGGTGGTCTGGTACAAAGTTATGGCGTGCGGGTCGCCGATGCATGGCTCCCCGTTGTGCCCCGCGTCGCTGTGTTCTCTGGCGTATTCCTTTCTTTAACTTTGCTTTCTGCGGCGCCGACATTTGGCGCTGCACAACTCCCGTTATCCGACGTGAAAGCCCGTGCAGCAAAATCCTGCGCCTATGCCGCTGTGACAAAGGGCAAAATGGCCGGCAAGCAGGCGTCATCCAACTGCACAGAGGCCGACGCAGCCAAGACTGTGCCTTCGAATGGTTCAAGCACGCAAAACCAGCCTGCCTTGGCCGCGCAACTGGTCGAGACGATCTTGGGCGAGCGCTGCGTGGCGCAGGAACGCCCTGAAGCCCCGGCATCCCGATTGCTTCCTCACGATCTGAGCATCACATGCGAAGGCGTCGCGGTCGGGAGCCTGAGCTATTCCCTCATGTCGACCAGCACAGGCAGTTTGGCAGATGTGTTTCGGTCGAGCCGTCAGTTTGTGTCGATGGCATCCAAACTCGATTGTGAACCGCCAAAATCTCTGACTGCTGGCGATGCACAAGGGGGTGTCCTCGCGTTTCCCTGTCGGCACCGGCGGGATGGTTGGCCAACCCTGGTGATGGTGAGTGCAGCTTCCAATGTGCTGCGCGTTGCTGAAGGTCCAGCATCGGCCTATCCCGTCCTGCGCCAATTGTTGGGATTGGAAGTTTCGACAACTTCAAGAACGCAGCAAGCAGAGCAAGTCCGCTCGCTTTGGTCTGCGCCGATCGCCATCGGCAGCGCGGCGGAGAAAGAGAAAATCGCAAGCTATCTGAGCAATGCGCGTGCGTCTGCTGGACAGTCTGCCTTTGCAGCTGCCGAACGAGAATTTCGCAAGGCGCTGGAGCTGCAAGTCCGCCTCTATGGCGAAGACGATATGGCGACGAACGATGTGTTGCTGGACCTTGCAGTCACCGTCAGCAACCAGGGACGTCATGACGAAGCCGAGGCCTTGATCCGGCGCGCCGCTCCGATCGTGGAAAAGTCCCCCAAGCCTGCCGATCGCGCCCGCATGAGCGGGTATCAGGCCTTTGTCGCGGCCAATAAGGGGAGCTCTGAAGAAGCGTTGATGCTCGCCCGCGCAGCGGCAGCGCAATGGCGCGATATCGTCGCGCAAGCCGCGGGCACGGGTTCGCGATCCTTGTCGCAATTGCCGGGCATGACCAATGGGTTCGAAGCTGAACTGGCCATGGCGCTGAACCTGGAAGCAGGAATGTTGCTGCGCACTGGCGACGTCACCGGCGCCTATGCCAGCGCCGCCGAGGCTGCTCTGATCATCAAGCGCGTTGATGGTGAGCCATCGTGGTGGGAAAGCGATACGCTTGTCACGCTTGGCAACGTGAGCAGCGCACAGGGCCGTCTTTCAGCAGCCGAAGCCTATCTCAAGAAAGCGATAGACCTGCGCAAGAAGGCCTTTGGGGAAGGATTGGCCACCCTTCAGGCGCGCGTCGCACTTGGGCGGGCCTATCAGGCTGAGCATATGAATGTTTCGGCCATCATTGTGTTTCGTGAAGCCATCGCGATTGCAAAGACATTGCCAAGAGACACGGCTCCGATCCGTGCAGACGACATCATTCCGTTTGCCGAAGCCGTTGTTGAGGAAGCGGCACGCTATAGCGACCCTTCGGCAAAGCTTGGTCTGTTCACCGAGGTGTTCGATGCCTTTCAAATGGTCAGTTCCCCGGTTTTTGACCGGACAATGGCCCTGACGTCGGCGCGGTTATCGACACAAACGCCGGGGCTTTCAGATCTGCTGCAACGCCTGGATAGCGCAATGCAGAAGGAAGCTGGGCAGCGTCTGCAACTGGCAACCGAGCAAGCCCGATCAGTTGAGGACCGCAGCGCAGAAGCCGAAGAACAATATTCGACCGAGATTGCGGCGCAGGGCAAAATCATCGCCGAAGTGCGCAAAAACATCGTCGACAAGTTTCCCGATTTTTCGTCTCTGACCGATGCCAAGGGCCCGAATTTGGACCAGCTGCGCGGGCGTCTTGGTGTTGATGAAGGGATGCTTGTTTACCTTGTTGGGAAAAAGACGTCATTCGTCCAGCTTGTAACGCGGAACAAGACCACAGTTGCACCGGTGCCCGTTGGAAGCGCAGCAATCGAGACGGTTGTGGCGCGCCTGAGGCGCGGCCTTGAGATCGAAGGGTCATCAGTCAATGATTTTGACTTGGTTGCTGCACATGGTTTGTATCAAGATCTTTTTGCCGGATTGAAAGACGAGATCGCCGGCTTAAAGCGGCTTGTGATTGTTCCGGCTGGGGCATTGGCCAATCTGCCATTTGGGGTACTGGTAACGAAGCCACCCGCGCTCGGCCAATATGTTTCAGCCCATTGGCTAACCAATGATTTTGATATTTCCTATAGTCCGACGATCACCTCCTTTGTGAATTTGCGATCGACGCGCTTGGTCGGCCAGCATGCCCGCAAATTGCTTGCTGTGGGCAATCCGGTGCTGGCACCGCTGCAACGGGTCGCGGCACAGGAAGCCGCGTTCGCCAGCGTAATCAGCAGCTGCCAGTCGGGCGACATCATCCCGCCGGAATTGCTCCGCTCGCTTGCCTCCCTTCCGGATACGGCTAACGAAATTTATAATGTTTCCAAAGCTCTGGGTGGGAATGCAAGCGATATTCTTTTGGGCGGGCGGGCAACCGAACCCGCGCTGCGCGCGCGCAATCTGGCTGATTATCGAATTCTGTATTTCGCGACACATGGCCTCTTGCCCGGGGAAATCCGCTGCCAATCGCAGCCCGGGATCGTGCTGACGCCGCCAAGCGAACCGGCAGAAACCCATTTTGGCGATGGACTTTTTGACGCGAGCGAGATCGCAGCCTTGCCGATGACGGCCGATCTGGTTGTGCTTTCGGCCTGCAACACAGCGGCTTCCGGCAAGGCTGATGGCGGGCAGTCGCTGTCTGGCCTGGCAGCCTCATTCTTTCGGGCTGGCGCAAAGAGCCTGCTGGTGAGTCACTGGCAGGTGCCTTCGGCGGCGACTGGCGCACTCATGTCGTCCATGTTCGCTACCCTTTCCAAGACCCCGAACATGTCCGTTGATACGGCCTTGCGCACGGCCCAGTTGGGCCTTTCGAAGACCCCCGGATTTGCGCACCCGTTCTTCTGGGCGGCATTTGTCTTGATGGGTGACGGCGCCATAAAGCCCCTTGATGAAGAACAGCGCCAATGAAGCGTGGCACCAGCCTTGGTCTGCTCGTGGGCGGTCTCATGATCGCTTCACAGTCCCTCGCGGCTCCGATGATCGTCGTCGAAGCGCGAGGCGCTGGTCTTCGACCGGGCATGCGCCTGGACAGCGCGGCAACAATTGATCTGAAGGACGGGGAACGCGTTACCCTTATTGGTGCTGACGGCCAGGCTGTAACGCTGCGCGGCACCTATGCGGGCGTGCTGACGAAGGCAGGTGGCGCAAGCCAGAATCCTCGGCTTGCGCTTGCCGCACTCATTTCAACGCGAAACGACCGTGCAAGCAAAGTCGGGGCGATCCGGTCCGGTGCAAATGCCGCGCCGCTGCCAGATCCGTGGCTCATCGATGTTTCAAGATCGGGTGCGCGCTGTATTCGCGAGGGCCAGCGACCCATTTGGTGGCGGCCTGACGGTTCTGGGGAGACGAAGTTCACTGTCTATCCGATCGACCGCTCGTGGCGCGCCGATTTTGTGTGGCAAAAGGGGCAAACCCAAATGGCCGCGCCCGATCTTGCCAAGCTGGATGGTGTAAAAACCTTTCTCATCCAGGTGCCCGGGCAGGATAACGCCATCAGTCTCAATGTCATTCCCGCTGATGTCGTCGATCCTCTCGTCCTGAGTTCCTGGATGCTTGAGAAGGCCTGCGTGCAGCAGGCCGATGCATATTTTCGCCAGATCCAATCGAATATCGATGGGCAAGGCGCTGCGCCTCTCCAAGTTTCAAGCCGTGACACCCCAGAAGTAACGACGCCTGCGCCAATGGTCGACGCTGGGAAGGCGCCGCAATGAGCAAGGCGCAGAAGCAGGCGTTGTCCGCAGCCCTGATCGCCATTTTTGCTGCGGTGGCTGCCCTTTGTGCGGTGCGTTTTCTGGCGCCCCTGACAAACCTTGAGAACAAGGTGGCCGACATTCGGGTCGCAGCAATGCAGCCAGCGATGGCGCCCTCAACTGACATTGTGGTGGTCGCGATCAATGAAGATACGTTGACCGCCTTCCCGTATCGCTCGCCGGTTGACCGCGGCTTTCTGGCCGACGTTATCAGCCAAGTGTCGGCAAAGGGAGCACGTGTAATCGGCGTCGACATTATCATCGACCAGCCAACAGAGGCCACAAAGGACGCACGTCTCAAGCAGGTCCTGACGACGACGCCGACACCGCTTTTTCTAAGTTACACCTCTTCCCCCAATATTGTGACCCCTGAACAATTGGCTTTTCTCAATGATTTTGTTCCTGCAAATCAACGGGCAGAAGCGAATTTGCTGTCGGATCCATTTGATACACTTATCCGCAGGATCAATCCTGGTGGCGAACTGAAAAATGGCCGCATGGTGGACACGGCCAGTCACCCCGCTGGCTTTGTTCGTAAGGCCGTCACGCTCTTTGGTGGCACGGCGCCGCTCACGCCCGTCGAGATTGCGTGGCGCCCTCGCCCTGACGCGGAAAGCCTGCCCTTTCCATCCTTCCCCGCGCAATTCGTGTCGATCCTGCCAGATGAGTTCTTCCGCGGAAAGATTGTTCTGATTGGTGCGACGCTGTCCATCACCGATCGCCACATGACGCCAATGTCGATCATTGATGATGGCGATCAAGGCAATATGCCGGGCGTGTTCGTTCAAGCGCACGGCATCAGCCAGCTGCTCGAAAACCGCGCCCCGCCTCGAATGCCGCTTGGCGGCGTTATCGCTTTTTCCGCGCTGTTCGCTGCACTGGGCGTCGCCGTCAGCCTCTTCAAGCGCGGAATCATCTTCAATGTCGGCGTTGGCGTGGCCATCCTCGCATCCTATTGGGTCGGGGCAATCGTTGGCTTTGGCTATGGCTTGCCGATGCTGCCCATTATCGGGCCAAGCATCGCATTTGCCTTGTCGATCTGGATGATGGACGTCTTCATTGGCCGGGCAGAGCGCAAGCAGCGCGAGTTCGTGCAGGGGACGTTCTCGCGCTACGTCTCTCCGGCGATTGTCGACAAGCTTGTGAAAGATCCGACGTCCGTGACCATTTCGGGCGAACGCCAGGAAGCAACATTCATCTTCACTGATATTGCCGGATTCACGACCACGTCGGAGCAGATGAAGGCCGAAGATCTCTCCAACGTCCTAAATGATTATCTCGACGGCGCATGCGAAATAATCCTGAGATACGAAGGAACGATCGACAAATTCATTGGCGACGCGATCATGGCCATCTTCAATGCACCGATCCGGCAACCTGATCATGCCGAACGCGCAGTTCGTTGCGCACTTGAACTTGACGCATACGCCGAAAAATTTCGCAAAGATTGCAATTCACGCGACATTCCAAT
Organism: Sphingomonadales bacterium; assembly: GCA_027485735.1. Lineage (GTDB taxonomy): Bacteria > Pseudomonadota > Alphaproteobacteria > Sphingomonadales > Sphingomonadaceae > Sandarakinorhabdus. The sequence goes on from JAIXQM010000050.1 coordinate 6,260, forward strand.
CGGCGTGACGCGTATCGGTGTTCATACCGGATATGCTGTTATCGGAAATTTCGGTTCTCATGCCCGCATGGACTTCACGGCGCTTGGTGACACAGTCAACACGGCAGCTCGCACTGAAGGTGTCAATAAATATTTCGGCACACGCATTTGCTGCACGAGCGATACTGTTGACCTATGCCCCAATCTGCATTTTCGACAAATTGGTGATATTGTTCTTAAAGGAAAGACCACTGCTTCAGCACTTTACAATCCTATCGCAGAAACTGACGATCCCAAGTTGATCCAAGAATATGACGAAGCATATAAGCTGCTAACGAAGGAATGCGGGAGCGCGAAGGCAGCCTTTGACGACATCGCTGAAGCATTCCCCAACGATCCGATTGTTCAATTCCACATTGGACGGATCAGCAAAAACATCATTTCGGCGCGTGTGGTGATGGATGACAAGTAAACATCCCACCCAGCTGGGGTTCCAACACCTGCCCGCTGCAGCTGCCGCTATTGCCGGTTTTGCCCTTTTCTCCGCAGGAGCGGCTGATGCGCAAGTCGTGCTGCCGTCGCAAAGCGACATTTCCCGTCAGCGCGTGGCGCCATTGCCGCTTCCGTCCCTCAACTATGATTTTCGTATCCAAAGCCCCGAAAAGTCAGCTGTGCCAAGAGCAGTTGATGAAATCGAATTTTCTATCTCACTTGTCCGCGTAAGCGGAGCCACATATTTTCCAAAATCCGAAGTTGATACCCTTTTTGCGTCGTTGGTTGGACGTAAGATTGTTCTGCAGGACTTACGCGACGCAGCGCAAAAACTTGAAGATCTTTATCGTTCTGAAGGTTTTTTCCTGACCCGTGTATTTGTCCCGCCGCAACAGGTTGCAGGCGGAACCCTGCAGGTGCAGGTGGTTGAGGGTTATATTGGCGATGTTTTCGTCGATGGTCCCAATCCTTCGTCGACGCGGTTGATTGAAACATTGATGGCGTCGGTTCCCAAAGAACGGCCCGCGCGGTTCAGCAGCCTCGAACGTCATATGTTGTTGATCAACGACATACCGGGGCTGGCCGGCACGACAGTGTTGCAGCAGGGCGGGGCACTCGGAAGTTCCGAACTTGTTGTGTCTGCCGTCAAGGTGCCAAACCAGTATCGAGCAACATTTTCAAACACATCGGCAGAGCTTGTTGGGCCGCTAACATATTCGCTCGGTGCAACGATTTCACAGCCATTCAACCGGCCGGGCGCGCTCGATCTCACGTTTTCTTCCGCCGGACAGCAACTGCGGGAATTGCGTTCGGTGAGCGCGCGTTATGCCATGCCGATTGGCGCCCACGGCATTGTGGGCAGCGTTGGCGGGCTTTTTGCCTATGCGCGACCAGGTGGCCAGATCAAGGATCTGGATGTGCGCAGCCGTGTCATGTCATTCAACGGCCGGCTGCGAATGCCGCTCATGCGGAGCCGCACAAACTCCGTCTATCTTGATCTGGGCGTTGCGCTGAACCGCAACGAGACCAGCATTCTGGGAGAACCGCTGTCTGACGACCGCAGCACCGTGGCCGAGGCAACGTTGAGCTGGCAGCAGGCGAACTGGCTGAACGGTGACACCAACATGTCGTTCTCCCTTTTCCAGGGGCTTGTCGTGCTGGGGGCAAACGATGCGAACGCGCCGCTGCCCTCTGTGCCCGGCTTCGAGCCCAGGTTTCAACGCATCGTTTACGCCTTTGCGCGCAATCAGCGCCTGACGCCGCGCTTGAGTGCGCAGCTTAATCTCCAGGGCCAATATTCAACCGACCGGCTGGCCTCTGGCGAACTGATCAGCTTTGGCGGGCCCGCCATTGGCCGCGGCTATGATCCTTCCGTGATCACTGGTGAGCGTGGCCTCGGCCTTTCAGGTGAGTTGCGCTACGCGCTCCCTTTGGCCGCTGAAAAACTGATCGAGGGTGTTCAGCTGTACGGGTTTGCCGACATCGCGCGGGGAACCACGCTCGCTTCCACCACTTCGGACAAGCTGGTCAACCAGATCACCTCGCTGGGCTTGGGTGTGCGATTGCTGATGCTTGGCCGTTTCAACGTCGATCTGCAGGGCGCTCAGGCACGCCGCAAGCTTGTTGCAGAGGAAAATATTTCCGCCCGGTTCAACCTCAACGTCTTGGTAATGTTCTGATGGTTTTGCCCCAACGCTTTCGCTTGATGCTCCTTGGTGCCGCCAGCGGCTTGGCCATGTCTGCCGCGCACGCCAATGACATTGTGAGCTCCAGCGGTATCAACACCACGATCGCGACAACGGCCACCAGCAGAACGATCACCCAAACCGCCGCGCGTGCCGTTATCAATTGGACAAGTCTGGATGTGGCCTCGGGCCACACGTTGAACTTTGCTCAGCCGAACGCAAGTTCGATCGTGCTCAATCGGGTTGTGGGCTTGCCAAACGGCGGCGCAATAACGCCAACACAAATCGACGGCGCGATTTCGGCCAATGGCCAAGTCTGGATCCTAAACCCTATGGGCGTGCTTGTCGGATCGGCCGGCAGCATCAATGTGGGCGGGTTTCTGGCGACAACGCTTGGCCTGACCGACGAAGCCTTTGCGAACGGAGACAATTTCAGCCTGTCCGGCGAAAGCACGGCCGCTGTTGTCAATGCCGGTACAATCATCATGACGGAGTCTGGCTACGCCGTTCTGGCCGGCAGCCGGGTTGAAAACAGCGGGCTGATTCAGGCGGAAATGGGCACCATCGCATTGGGCTCAGGACAGGCAATCTCTGTATCGTTTTCGAACGACAAGCTCATATCCTTTGCTGTTCCGCAGTCCGCTTTGGGAACGGGTGGCGGCTTGGTTCAAACCAGCACCGGGGCGTTGATCGCGACTGGTGGGCGCGTCCTGATGACGGCGCGCGCGGCCGCAAATACGGCGGCGACCGTGATCAATGTCGATGGCCTTGTGCAGGCACAGACGGTCTCGGTTCAAAATGGCCAGATTGTCCTGGATGCCGGTACGGCCGGCGTTATCGACATCAGGGGCACGCTTGATGCAAATGGTATGGATGCAGACGAAACGGGCGGGACGATTTCCGTAACCGGCCAGCGCATCAATGCATTTGCGGGGAGCCAGGTGCTTGCCAAGGGCCTGATTGGTGGCGGTTCAATTACGGTTGGACAATCCCCGATCACCGGCGCCCCGGCGCCAACATCGATACATGCCGATGTCGATTCGACCTTTGATGCGAGCGCCATCCAGTCCGGGCCCGGCGGCTCGATCACCCTCCTGTCGGACTACAATGATCAAGGATCTTTGATCAAAGCGAGCGGTGCATTCTATGCTGATGGCGGCGCAAGCGGCGGCGCAGGTGGTTCAATATCGGCCTTTTTCGCCAGGCTCGATCTGACCAATTCAGATGCGTCGCTGCTGGAAAAGCCCTTTGAATCCGCAGCGCTGTTATTTTATGCAAACAACATCATCATATCGCCTTTGTCGGGAGGTTTTGGGCAACTATCGACTGAGGAAGTCGAATCTATATTGAACGCTGGGCGCAAGCTTACGCTCACAGCCTTTGGGCAGGGCACAAATTCGGGCAACATCAACATCAGTGCTGGATTTTTCAAAACCTCAACTGCAACCTCGGCTCTCAGATTTTCTGCGATAAATAATATTACACAATCTGTTGGAGCCAATTTTGGTTCAACCTCAGGCGGTCTTGAGGTGAATTTTCAATCCGACAGCGACACGAATGGCGTTGGATCCACCCGATTAAGCGGGAATATTCTTATCTCAGGAGGTCTGACGGAATTAAATGGCCTCATTGGCACAAAATACGCAGAATATTATAACGATGATTTTACATTCTTCCAGAACGCGCAAATCGAACAGGATGCACGATTTTCATCGCCATTCACATCCATAAATTTCGCGACGCCTGGAGCAGATTTTGATGACACATACTCAGTAAAATTTTCCGGCTATTTCAGGCCAAATGTTACTGGTGTTTATGAATTTGCGACTCAAAGCGATGATGCATCCCATCTTTTTCTGGGTTCCGCTGGTCAATCACTAAGCATATTTGAAACAAATATTATAAGTTCTCAATCAGTCAACCCGCTGGTGAACAACGGCGGCATACATGGCGCAGATCTGCTTTCAGCAACTACCAGCAACTCGCTGATTGCGGGAAAATACTATCCTATCGTTGTTTTGTACGGAGAAAATACAGGTAACGATGCGATCCGCGTCAGCTTCGCCCCGGCCGGACAGTTATTGAGCGACGACGGACTGGGGACCTATTTTCACACGCCCAACGGTGAGTTGACCGGCAGGTCCAATCTCACCTTCTCTGGCCCCGTGAAGCTTGGAGCAAATGTAAGCCTGCAAACGCAAGGCGACATATTGTTTCGGAACAACGTTGACGCTCAGAGTGGCGCCACTTCAAATTTTGATATTGGTGCCGGAACGGGAACCATAAAATTCCTGGCCGACGTTGGAAGCGTGGCAGCGATTTCCAGCATGTCAGTTGCGGCGGCTGTTTTTGAGGCAGGATCATTGAAAGTGGCCAATCTGGCCGAAATCGATGTCGCTGATACTTCTGCAATATCCGGTATCATCTCTGGTTCTGGCGCGCTCATCAAGCTGGGCGCGGGCAATCTGACGCTAAGCGGTGCCAACACCTATACCGGCGCCACCACGATCAGCACCGGTACGGTACAAGCTGGCAGCACCTCTGCCCTCGGCGCGTCCGCCGGCCTGGTCTCAGTCTCCGCAGGCGGGGCATTGGATCTCAACGGCTTCAGCATCGCCAATGCGCTCAACCTGGCTGGTAGCGGTCTCAATGACTCCGGCGCACTCTTCAACTCCAGCAGCGCGGCAGCAACCGCCGGCGGCGCCATCACCCTCACTGCCGACACCACCATCAAGAACAATGGCGCGCTGATCCTGGCGGGAACTGTAAACGGCCCATTCGCGCTGAACGCCCAGAACACCGGTGAACTCACCTTCGCCAACGCAGTGGGAAGCAGCGGCGCCCGCCTTTCCAGCCTGACGGTGAGCGGCGATGCAATTTTGCACGGCAGTGTCTTCACTTCGGGCGCGCAGATTTATGGCGGCAACCTTGGGGTTGCCGCATCCAGCTTGGACTCCAGCGGCGGCGGGGTGAGCATTGCCGGGGACCTCACCGGCCTCGCCACCACCGCGATCCTCGAATTTCTCGGCGGCGGCACCTACCGGTTCAACGGCGACTCCTTCAGTACCGCTGGCACACAAGCCCAAGGGCTCAACGTCTCGTTTGCAGGCGGCAGCTACGCTTGGACACCGGTGTACACTGGCCCCGCGCAATTGCTCGTTGCCGGTGGAGGCGGCGCTGGCGGCTGGAGTGACGTTTCCTCGCAGGGCGGCGGCGGCGGCGGCGGTGTGGCTTATGCGCCCTTGCTCAATGTGAATGCCGGTTCGACCTACGTTGTCAGCGTTGGCGCTGGTGGAGTAGGCACCAGCGCGTCCGCCTGGACGAGCGGCAGCAACAGCAGCTTTGCGCTCGCCGGGAGCTTGGCCGTTACTGCATTTGGCGGCGGCAAGGGCGGCGGCTCTGGTGGTGATGAGGGCGACCCAGGCGGCTCGGGCGGCGGCGGCCACTGGGTCGGATCGGGTGCTGGCGGGGCTGCGTTGCAGGGTTCGTTTACCGGCATTACCGGCGTTCAGCTTTTCGGCAATACGGGCGGTAACAGCAACCTGCTTGGAACAGGCGGCGGCGGCGGCGGCGGCGCATCTGCTGCCGGAACAAACGCAACGTCTGGCGGAATCGGCGGGAGTGGTGGAGAGGGCTTCAGCAGCACGATCTCGGGTCAAGCCGTCGTCTACGGATCCGGCGGCGCTGGGATGGGAAGCACCGCCAATGGGACCGCGGGCACCAACGCCGGAGCATCCGGAGCTGCGAACGGCGCAACAGCTGGCGGCGATGGGCTTGCCAATAGCGGCGGCGGCGGCGGTGCGGGCGCCTTTGCGAGCAGGTCCGGCAGTGGTGGCTCCGGTGTGGTGGTCGTCAATTACTCAACGAGCGCGAGCCTCACGATCAATGCAGGCTCTGGCGCCGTCAGCATTGGCGGTGCGGTGTCAAATCTCACCGCTCTTGCAGTTGACTCGAACGCCAATGCGGCCAGCCAGATCACGGGCACCTTAACCGGCAGCACCAGCCTGACCAAGGCTGGCAGCGGCACACTGGTTCTGTCTGGCAACAACAGTTACAGCGGCGGTACCACGATCAGTGCGGGCACGCTGACCGGCACCGCCAGCAATAGCTTTGGCAGTGGTGCGATCGCCAACAATGGTGCGCTTGTCTTCGATCAGAACGCCAATGCCAGCTTTACCGGCGTTATATCCGGCACCGGCTCGCTCACCAAGCTTGGTGCGGGCAATCTGACACTCAGTGGTACCAACACTTATGGCGGTGTGACGTACATCGATGCGGGCGTGCTGCAGATCGGTTCAGAAGACCAATTGGGCACTGGCAGCATCACGATGGCGGGTGGCACGCTGCGGTTCGTCAACAGCGGCGCAGTGTCTTTGACAAAGCCGGTGACCCTGGAGGCCGACAGCGCGATCGAATTCGTCGCATCGACTGCGGCCGGAACCGGCGGCATTCTAGCCGGTGGTTTGGGACAAACCCTGGGGTTGCAGGTCACGTGGAGCGGCGCGCGGTTCCAGAATGAAGCAAGCGCCATTGGATTTTTCGATGCCGACATCGACCTGCTTCCGGGGCTCGGGTCTGTTACAAACTTGGGATCGTTCGGCACTGGTTTTGCATTACGCAGTTTGAACATTCAAAATGCTGAGAGTGGAAATGGCAGTTTTAGTCAGGCCGATTTCCAGAATTTTGTGTATTTCCACGCAGAGGGACCTCTTGATTACAGTCGAGAGCTCATTGGTCAGACGATGGCCAACGGGTTCAACTTCGGCAGCTTTGAGGATGGCTATGGAGGGCCGAGCGGCGATTTCAATATATTCGGGGCCAATGGATTCGGGAGCAATATTTCAGGGGCCAATCCGAATGCACCCATTGGCACCTTATTTTTCCAGCTAACGACAGCTGCTGGTCTCGGCGATAATATGGCGGTTGTTTCCATATTGCCTGAAAGACCAACTCCAACCTCGACTGTGGCAAGCGTTGCGAGTGAGATCAACGGCGGCTTCGGGCTGCGGATCGTTTCTGATGGCAATCTGGCCATCGCGGGCAATTTGGGCACCACGCAGCAACCTTTGGCACGTCTGTCTGCCAAAGCAACGGGCGAACTGCGCCTTGAGGAGACTGCGCAAATAACGGCGACCGGAGATATCAGCCTCAGCGCAGTGACCCGGTTCATCAACCAGTCCACCTCTACAAATGTGCTCTTCAGCAGCGGTGGCAGCTGGCGCGTTTTCAGCGGAAACCTCGACCCGTTCAGCCCAACAACGGGCGATGAGACGGGGGCACTCGATCATCAATTCAGGGCCTATAACTACCAACCGACAAGTGCCGTAAATGATCTGCACACGTTCGTTTTGCCCGGTCAAAATGGCTTGGTGTATCGGTTCGCGCCGCAAGTCAGTTTGGAACCCACCACGCCGATTGAAAAAGCGTATGACGGGACAACAACGGTTAATCCGGCCCTTCTCAATTTCAGCCTGTCCGGCGGTGTGAACGGGGATCGTCTCACCCTTTCAGGGACGCCGTCTGCTGAGTTTGAAACAGCCAATGCATCGACCACCACGATGGCGATTTCCGGGCTGGAATTATCGGCGGTAGACAGCGCGGATAAGCCTGTTTTTGGTTACAGGTTTACGCCATCAGTCGAAGCGACGATCACGCCGCGACTGCTTACCGTCACGCTGACGGGCAGTGTTCAGCGCGAATATGATGGCACCACCACAGCCGCGCTTTCGGCCAGCAACCTCAGCCTCGACGGCCTGGTCAGCGGCGAGAGCATCAGCGTCACCCAAACTCAGGGCCAGTTCGCCAGCCCCAACGCCGGCAGCGGCCTGACCGTATTGGCCGCGTTCGGCAACAATGACTTCGCGGCCGGCACCGGCACCCTGCTTTCAAACTACAGCCTGCCAACCAGCGCCAGCGGCGCCATCGGCATCATCACCCCGCGTGCCTTGAGCCTCACCATCTCCGGCGAGTTGAGCAAAGTTTATGACGGCTTGGCGAGCATCGCTTTGTCGCCGGCCGGTATCAGCCTGACCGGGCTGATTTCGAACGAAACCATCACGGTGACCAAGACCGACGCGACATTGGCCTCCGCCAATGTCGGATCGGGCGTGCGGACGACACTGACGCTGGCCACGAGCGATTATACGGCGGGGTCCGGCACACTGCTGGCAAACTATGTGCTGCCGACCAGCGCCAGCGCTCCACTCACCGCGATCACGCCGCGACCGCTGACCGTCGCACTGACAGGCAGCGTCGAGCGTGAATATGATGGCACCATCAATGCCTCGCTTATGCCCAGCAATTTCAGCATCAGCGGCGTGCTGAACGGCGAGACCATCGGCATCACCCGACCCCTGGGCCAGTTCGCCAGCCGCAACGTCGGCACAGGCCTTACTGTCACGACAGAGCTGGGCAACAGCGACTTTGCGCCCGTTTCTGGCACATCGCTGGCAAACTACAGCCTGCCAACCAGCGCCAGCGGCGCCATCGGCATCATCACCCCGCGCCGGCTTGGGCTCGAACTCACCGGCAGCGTCAGCAAGGTTTATGATGG
>JAIXQM010000146.1 GCA_027485735.1 Sphingomonadales bacterium
CATGGAGAGATTAAGTGGTGGACGTGTTGCATTTGGGCCAGAGCAGCGCCTTGCCGGCCAGTCCGGAAGCGGCGGTGCTGGATTATCCGCCCAACCCGCGGCCGGGTGCGATTTTCCTGGTGCGCTTTACCTGCCCGGAATTCACCTCGCTGTGTCCGGTCACCGGACAGCCGGATTTTGCCCATATCGTCATCGACTATGTGCCGGAGGAAACGATTGTTGAATCAAAGGCTTTGAAGCTTTTCCTCGGCGCTTTCCGCAACCACGCCGGCTTCCATGAGGATGTCACCGTGGGCATTGGCCAGCGCCTTGTGGCCGAGATGAAGCCGAAATGGCTGCGGATCGGGGGCTATTGGTATCCCCGCGGCGGCATCCCGATCGACGTATTCTGGCAATCCGGCCCGGTGCCGGACGGCCTGTGGCTGCCTGATCAGGGCGTGCCCACCTATCGTGGCCGCGGCTGAAATTTCTGAGGGGGAAAGACATGATTCGCACGATCATCATCGCACTGCTTCTGGCAGGCGCTGCTCAGGCCCAGACGGCGGATCAACGGCTGAAGGCCGTCTATAATGCCGAATGGCAGTGGCGCCTGGCGCAGACCGGCCAGGTGGAGGATGGTCTGGATACCCGGCCCGGCTCGCGTCTGCCCTGTGTGACTCCGGCCTGCCAGGCGGAACGCCAGCGCCAATGGCAGGGCGTGCTTGATCAAATCGCGGCCATTCCCGATGCCGAACTGTCCCCTGCGGAGCGGTTGAACAAGGCGGTACTGGCCGAATCGCTGCGGGCCGAAGTGGTGGGCATCAAGTGGCGCAGCTATGAGATGCCGATCAACAGCGACGTGAATGTGTGGAACTATCTGCCGGCTCAGGTGCCGTTCCGTTCGGTGCAGGAGTATCGCAACTATATCAGCCGGATGCGCGACATTCCGCGCTGGTTTGATGAGAATATGGCCAACATGCGCTCGGGCATGAAGCGGGGCTTTACCCCGCCAGCTGTCACCATGAAGGGCCGTGACGCGACGCTGGCCAATCAGATCAAGCCGGGCAAGGATAGCCCATTCTACGCGCCGTTCACGCTGATGCCGGCGTCGATTCCGGCGTTCGAGCAGGACCAGCTCCGCGCCGAAGCCCGCGAGGTGATCGAGACGATCGTCAATCCGGCACAAACGCGGATGCTGGCCTTCCTGCGCACCGAATATCTGCCCGGCGCCCGCGCCAGCACGGCCGCGCGCGATCTGCCCGATGGCGTCGCCTGGTATCGCGATCAGGTGAAGGAATTCACCACCACCGATCTGACGCCCGATGCCATCCACCAGATCGGCCTCAAGGAAGTGGCGCGCATCGATGCCGATCTGCGCGCCGCCATGGTACAGTCTGGTTTCAAGGGCGAATACAAGGATTTCCTGGTCTTTCTTCGTACGGATCCGCAATTCTATGCCCGCACGCCCGATGAGCTGCTGGGCTTCTCCTCCTATGTGATCAAGCGCATGGATGGGAAGTTGAAGGACATTTTCACCACGCTGCCGCGCCACCGCTTCACGCTACGGCCGGTGGCGGATGCCATTGCGCCCACCTACACCTCTGGTCGCGGCGGGCTCGATGCTTGTTACATGAACACCTATGATTTGAAATCGCGGCCGCTGTTCATGCTCACCGCGCTCACCCTGCACGAATGCGTGCCCGGCCACAGCCACCAGGGCGCCATGGCGCTGGAGGCACCCGCAGCGCCGCCCTTCCGCCGCCAGACCTACTTCTCCGGCTATGGGGAGGGCTGGGGGCTCTACACCGAGTATCTCGGCCGTGAGCTTGGCATGTATCGCAATCCCTATGAAGAATTCGGCCGCGCCAGCTTTGAAAACTGGCGCGCCAGCCGGCTCGTGGTCGATACCGGCCTGCACCTGATGGGCTGGAGCCGCGATCAGGCGATTGCCTATCTCGAAGAGCACACGGCGCTGGCTCGGCACGACATCGAGATCGAGGTGGACCGCTACATCAGCTGGCCGGGGCAGGCGCTGGCCTACAAGCTGGGCGAGATGAGCATCCGCAAGCTGCGCAGCGAAGCCGAAACATCACTGGGCACCGGCTTTGACCTGCGCCGTTTCCACGACACGCTGCTGGGCCTGGGATCGGTGCCGTTGCCGGTGATGGAAGCAGAGATGCGGGACTGGATGGCGCGGGAGAAGGCCAAGGTGACGGTGGCGCGCTGAGGCCTCAGGGCATCCCCGTCAGCTTATGGGTCTGCAGACTCAGCCGCCATTTCGGGTGAGCGAGGCAGTAAGCGATGGCGGCCTGGATATTCTCGGCTTGGTTCGGCCCATCCATCGGCTGCAGGAAGAAATGCTGGAAATCGAGGGCCTCGAAACGCTCCGGCATCGTCTTGGGCTGCGGATAGACCAGTTTCAGCTCGTTCCCGGTCGTCAGCGCCAGCGGCGCATCGGCCTTGGGCGAAACGCAGATCCAGTCGATGCCGGGGGGCGGCACCTGCGTGCCGTTGGTCTCGATGGCAATTTCGAACCCGCGCGCATGGAGCGCCTCGACCAGTGGCGCATCGAGTTGCAATAGCGGCTCGCCGCCGGTGCACACCACCAACCGGTATGCGGTGGTCTCACCCCAGCAGGCCGCCACGGCAGCCGCCAGCGCCCCGGCATCGGCAAACTTGCCGCCGCCCGGCCCGTCGGTGCCAACAAAATCCGTGTCGCAGAAGGTGCACACCGCCTTGGCGCGATCCTGTTCCCGCCCGGTCCAGAGGTTGCAGCCGGCAAAGCGCAGGAACACCGCCCGCCGCCCGGTCTGCGCGCCTTCACCTTGCAGGGTGAGGAACAATTCCTTGACCGCGTAACTCATGGCGCCGGATCGGCGATGCCCGCCTCGGCAAAACCCTTGGCGCGCAGGCGGCAAGAATCGCACAGGCCGCACGGGGTGCCGGCCGGCGTCGGGTCATAGCAAGACCAGGTCAGGTGCAGCGGCGCGTTCACCGCTTGCGCCGCCGCGATGATGCCAGCCTTGTCCAGCGTCATCAGCGGTGTGTGGACCTTGAAGCCTTCGCCCTCCACCCCGGCCTTGGTGGCGGTGTTGGCCATGGCTTCGAAGGCGGCGATGAATTCCGGGCGGCAATCGGGATAGCCACTGAAATCCAATGCGTTGACCCCGATGAACAAGTCGCGCGCGCCAGCCGCTTCCGCCCAGCCCAGCGCGACGGACAGGAAGATGGTGTTGCGCGCCGGCACATAGGTGACCGGAATGCCGGGTTCGACGCCGCCCTTGGGAACAGCGATATCGGCGGTGAGCGCCGATCCGCCGAAGCCGGTGAGATCAAGCGGCAGCACGATATGGCGCTCCGCACCCAGGGCCTCAGCCACCCGCGCGGCATGATCCAGCTCGATGCGGTGGCGCTGGTTGTAATCGATGGTCAGCGCCAGGATGCGCCAGCCTTGCGCACGGGCGATGGCGGCAACCGTGGTGGAATCCAGTCCACCCGACAGCAGCACGACCGCAAGCTTGTTCATGCGGAAATCCCGAATACGCGGCTGCAGAACTGACAATCCACGGAAATCGCGCCGGTTTCATCGCGCATGCTGGCGCGTTCGGCTTCCGGGAAGCGCATCAGCACATCCTTGATATGCGCGGCGGAACAGCGGCAGCCCTTCACCGGCTTGGGGCCGGGCACCACGCGCACCTGCTCTTCGTGGAACAGCCGCCACAGCAGTTGCTCGGCAGACAATTCGGCGTCGGTCAATTCCTCGGCCGACGTGGTGGCGGCCAGCGCGGCGACATGTTCCCAATCCGGGTGCTGTTCACCGGCATCCAGCCGCTCGCCGCCGATTTCGGACCGCGCCAGGTGTTGCATCAACAGGCCGCCAGCCAGCCAGCCGGTCGCCGCGCTGCCGGCCACGCCAATGCGCATCAGCGTGGGCAATTGTTCGGATTGGCTGAACCAGCCTTCCAGTGCGCCGGCCAGGCTGTGGCCTTCCAGCGGCACGATGCCCTGCCAGCGTTCTTCCGAACTCACCTGGTCAATGGTGATCGCCAGATAGCCTTTGCCGAACAACTCGGGCAGCGACATGCCTTCTGCAACAGGTATTTGATCGTCATACTTGATGTAACCGCGCAGCTCGCCGGCGCGCCAGTCACAGGCCAGCAGATCGACCACGCCGCCCTTGGCCGAAGCCTGCACCGTCACCTGGCCATCGTCCTGCCGCATGGTGGCGCCAACCAGTGCGGTCAGCGTCAGCGCTTCGGCCAGCAGCCGGATCAGGGGTTCGGGATAGGCGTGCGCGGCCAATATGGCGTTCAGCGTCGCATCCAATCGCACCACCATGCCGCGGGCGTTGCGGGCCGGCACCATGAAGCTGAGCGTGCGATCGGCAGTGGGAGCAAGTCCTTCAGCCAGCATCACAACTTGCCCAAACACCAAAGCAGGATGGATTTTTGCACGTGCAGGCGGTTTTCGGCCTCGTCCCATACCGCCGAAGCCGGGCCGTCCATCACGCTGTCGGTCACTTCGTCGTTGCGGTGAGCCGGGAGGCAGTGGAGGAACAGGGCGCCCGGCGCTGCCTTGGCCATCAGCGCATCGTTCACCTGGAAAGGCTTGCACGCCGCCATTTTTTCCTTGGTATCGGCCTGGCCCATCGACACCCAGGTATCGGTGACGACGACATCGGCCTCTTCCACCGCCGCTTCGGCACTGTGCACCAGATCGATGCAGCCGCCGCGCGCGCAGGCAGTGGCCATCACGCCTGAATCCGGCTCCAGCCCGTGTGGCACGCCCACTTTCAGATCGAACTTCAGCAGTGAGCTGGCTTCGATCAGGGAATTGGTCATGTTGTTGCCATCGCCGACATAGGCCCAGGTCGAACCTGTCACCGGGCGGCCAGCACGCTCTTCAAAGGTCATGATGTCGGCCAGTACCTGGCAGGGGTGCGACAGATCGGTGAGGCCGTTGATCACCGGGATCGTGGCATGTTCGGCGAGTTGTTCCAGCTTTTCATGGTTGTTGGTGCGCAGCATCAGCGCATCGACCATCCGGCTCAGCACGCGGGCGGTATCGGCAACGGTCTCGCCGCGGCCCAGCTGCATCTCGCCGGCGCTCGACACGATCGTGGTCGCGCCCAGTTGGCGGGCGCCCATGTCGAAGGAAAAGCGGGTGCGCGTGCTCGGCTTTTCGAAGATCATGCCCAGCACATGGCCGGCCAGCGGCGCATCGGCATCCACCTGGCCCTTGGGCCAGCCGGCGCGCGCGGCCTTGCGGGCATGGGCATCATCCAGGATGGCCCGCAGGCCGGCAGGGGTAGCAGTGGCGAGATCAAGGAAATGCGGCATTTTTCAAATATCCTCCCCGCCCCAACAAAGGGGAAGGGTGTTGCAACAGCAGGGGCACAAGGCCCCACGGCCAAAGGGTCAGGCAGCGGCAGCCGGCTGATAGGAACGCGCAGCGGCCGACAGTCGCTCCACGCATTCGCGGATATGCTTTTCCTCGATGGTGAGCGGCGGCAGCAGGCGCACCACATTGTCCCCGGCGGCGACCATCAACAGGCCGTGGCTGCGGGCGTGGCTGACGAACGCGCGGCTGTCGCTCTTCAGCTTCAGGCCCACCATCAACCCCTTGCCGCGGACGCTTTCGAACAGATCATCGTGATTGGGGATCAGCTGTTCGAGCGCCTGCGTGAGGCGCGCGCCCATTTCCGTCACCTGCACCAGGAAAGCCGGCTCGGCAACGATGTCCAGCACGGCTTCGCAGGCCGCCATGGCGAGCGGATTGCCGCCATAGGTGCTGCCGTGGGTGCCGATCACCATGCCGGCGGCGGCCTTTTCGGTGGCGAGGCAGGCACCGACCGGAAAGCCGCCGCCAATGCCCTTGGCGATCGCCATGATATCGGGCGTGATGCCATACAGCTCATGGGCGAACAATTTGCCGGTGCGGGCAACGCCGCACTGCACTTCGTCCAGAATCAGCAGCAGGCCATGCTTGTCGGCCAGGGCGCGCAGGCCCGTCAGGAACTCCATGCTCGCCGGGCGGATGCCGCCTTCGCCCTGGATCGGCTCCACCATGAAGGCGCCAACACTGTCGTCGATGGCCGCTTCGGCAGCGGCGAGATCATCAAACGGCACCACCTTGAACCAGTCCGGCAGCGGCTCGAAACCCTTGCGCAGCTTTTCCTGATCGGTGGCGGAAATCGCCGCCATGGTGCGGCCATGAAAAGCGTTGGAGAAGGTGATCACCCGGTGCTTGTGCGGATTGCCGGCAGCATAATGATAGGACAGCGCGGTTTTGAGAGCGCATTCAAACGCTTCGGCGCCGCTGTTGGTGAAGAACACCGTATCAGCAAAGGTCAGCTCCACCAGGCGCTGGGCCAGATGCTCCTGCGCCGGCGCCTTGTAGAGGTTGGATGTGTGCATCAGCGTGGCGGCCTGTTTCTGGATGGCCTGCACCAGGTGCGGGTGGCCATGGCCCAGGCAATTGACCGCGATACCGCTGGCCATGTCCAGCCATTCGCGCCCTTCGGCGTCATACAGATAACAGCCTTCACCTCGCACAGGCGCAACCTCGCACCGGCCATAAACGGGCATGAGCGGGGTGATCGTCATCGTGGTTCGTCCCTGTCGTTTGAAGACTGGCGGCCTCGGGATGCGGAAACCGGCAACGCACAAAGGCGGCCCAAACAAGCCGCCTCCACATTCGCGCTATAGCGACTTGGGCCAGCGCCCTCAACCCCCGACGATGAGGCCGATCCGGATGCTGCGACCCGGCTGTGGCAGACCCAGTTGCGGCAGGATCACCGCGTTGGTGAGGTTGTCGATGGCCGCGGTCGCACTCACTTGTACCTTGCCCAGCCGCAGTACCGGCACACGGGCGCGCAGGTTGATTTCGGTGGCGGGCGCCAGCCGGGCCAGCGTGCCATCGGCGGCCAGATCGCGGGCCGGGCCGATGCGGCGCAGTTCGGCGCGCAGATCGAAGGCTTCGCCCAGGCCTGATTTGGGCGCCCAGTCCAGCGCCAGCATTGCTTCGTGCGCTGGGCGCTGCAGCAGGGGCTGGCCGGCGCTGCTGGCATCAAGCGCGGTACCGGTGAGTTCCAGCGTGAGGCCATCGGCCAGCGGCACCTGCATCGCAGCATCGACGCCGATGCTGGTGGCGGGCGCCTGGTTGAAGCGCTGACGCAGATTCACTCCATTCACGCGGACGATGCGCTGGCCGATGCTGCCCTCCACGCGCTGCCAGAACGGAGTGAGGGTGAGGGTGAAGCGCCCGGCGCGCCAGCCCAGTTCGGCATCCGCGAGCCAGGCCTGTTCAGGCAGCAATGCCGGATTGGGCAGGAAGCGGCCCAAGGCTTCGCCAAACAGCTCGCGTGCGCTGGGAAAACGGTTGCGCCGGCCGCCTGATACGGTGAGCGACACACGGTCCGCCGGTTTCAGCGCCAGCGCGGCCGAGAAGGTGGCGGCCTGCCGGGTGGGCTGCGCCGGCTTGTCACCCGTGCGCGGGTTGGTCGAACGATCGAGCCCCAGGCCAAGCGTCAGCCGGGTGGCACCCAATGGCACATCCGCCTCCACGCCGCCCGAGGCCAGCGACTGGCGGTAGAGCAGGGCGGCGGGCCTGGTGCCGGGCGGAATCGCCACATCGGTCTGATGATGATCACTCAGCTGGCCCGACAGGCTCCAGCGCAGCGTGGCAGGGCCGAGCTTGTGGCTCAGCGTGAAACGGCCGCCCACCGTGTCGTCATCATTGATCTCACGGCCGCGCAAGGTCGTGTAGCTGGCGTCGCGATACGACTCGATTTCCTGCCCGAACCATTGCCGCCAACCGACGGCACGGGCAGTGGCTGCACCGATCGGCAGTTCCAACGCGATCTGCGCTTGGGTCAGGTTCCAGTCCGCATAGCGCCAGAAGCGAGCGCTGCCCGGATTGCGATCCGATTCAGGCGCAATGCCACGGTGCGCGTCGATATTCAGTACACTTGCCCGCCATTCCAGCGCGCCGGCCGTGCCACCCAGTCCGGCAAACAGGCTGGTGGCGGCCAGATCGGTGTTGAGCCGCCGGTCACTGGCGGGCTGGCTGAAGGGCAGGGCGCTAAGGCGCGCCACCGGCAATGCGCCCTGCGCCTGGTGGGTGGTGGCCAGCGTGAGCGACAGGCCACCAAGCGGTACCACGCGGGCTGCCGAAAGATTCTTCAGCGCATGGGGGCCAGCCTGTGCCACCGCAACGCCGCCTTCCTGCCGCGTCGTCAGGTCCACCACGCCGGCCACGGCATTGGCGCCATACTCGATGGCGCCGGCACCCTTGCGCACGGAAAGCCCGCCGATCAACCCGGCCGGGATCAGCCCGATATCAACCCGGCCATCCCACGGCACAGCCAGCGGGGCACCATCCAGAAACACCAGCGTCTGCCGTTCATCGCTGCCGCGCACCCGCGCAACCGTTTCGCCGCGCGAATTGGTGCGCACCGATATACCGGGCAGGCCGCGCAGCGCGTCGGCGACGCTGCGCGGCTGCCGATCGAGCAAGGCTTCGCCCGACAGGCCAACAACCGGTGTGAACACACGCCCCGGCCCAGCCGGCGCGGTTACGGTGATCAGGGCTTCTTCGGGCAGGCGCGGATCAAAAGGCTGCGCTGCTGCCGGCGTCGCCAGCAGCAGCGCAACAATGGCAGGCTTCACCGTTTCTTGCGCGGGAAGGCGAGGCTGCGGAAATCACCGAAGTACCGTGCGCCCACCAGGCCGCGCCCCAGCGCGGTCATCTGGCCGCCGGTCGGCACCATGTCCACCTTCACGGCAGCCAGGCTGATCGGCGCAATGCCGGCCTGCTCAAGCTGCCTGTTCAGTGCCGCTGCCTTGGTTGCCTTCAGGGCCGCAAAGGCGTCTTCCACTTCCTTCAGTTCCTTCTCCAGCGCATCAACCCGCGCCACCGCATAGGCCGGCGGACGGCCTTCGGTGCTGATGATCTGGCCATAGGCCATGTCCATGTTCTCGCGCAGCCGCTCTTCACCGGTGATGGCGCCGCCTTCAGTGGTGGCAACCACCAGCTTGCGCAGGTCAGCGGCCTTCAGCGCCAGTTCCTGTGCGGCCTTCTTCGCTGCCGGCGTTGCCTTGGCATCATTGGCAGCGGCGTTGGCATCGCGGGCGAGCCCAACCAGGCCAAAGGTCAGGCCTGTCATGCGCTGGAACAATGCTTTCACCCGTTCGGCGCTGGCATATTGTGCCTTGCGGTCGTCGGCCGTGAAGCTGGCCCGTGGATCGATGGCAAGCGTGAGCGGCACTTCCGTCACCTCGCCGGCCTTGGTCAGCCGCACCTTGTACTGGCCCGGCAGCACGCGCTGGCCCACAACGGAGTTGCCGGCAAGGCTGGCCGCCGGTGGCACCAACGGCGGCTTGGTGCGCATCGACCAGACCACGCGGTTGAGGCCCTTGCGTTTGGATGTGGGCAGTTCCTCGACCAACTGGCCATCGGGGCCGATGATTTCCATCTTCATGCGGCCGATAACGTGGCGGGCCTTCTGGTAATAGGTGATCACCGCGCCATCGGCGGGATTGTCCCCCACGAAATTGGCGTCACCTTCCGACCAGCCACCATTGCCCTGGATGCGCTGTTCCACCGGCGCCGAGGCCACCAGCGTGACGTTGGAGGCCACCACCGTAGGCGTCAGGTTGCGCAGTGGCGACACGTCGTCGATCACCCAGATGCCGCGGCCATGCGTGGCCAGCACCAGATCATCGCCCTTTTTCGACTGCACGATGTCGCGCACGGCGACGGCCGGGAAATTGCCGGGGCGGAACTCTTCCCAGTTCGCACCGCCATTGCGGCTGATGAACATGCCGAACTCGGTGCCGGCATAGAGGATCTTCGCATCGACCCGGTCTTCCTTGATGACATGCGCGTAACCGCGGATGCCAACCGTGGTCGGGCCAGCGATGCGCGCGAAGCTCTTGCCGCCATCCCGGGTAACGAAGATGTGCGGGGCCATGTCGCCGAACACGTGCCGGTCAACGGCCACATAGGCGGTGGCGGCATCATGCTGGCTGGCTTCCACCCAGCTCACCCAATTGTCCGCGCCCAGCTTCAGCGCATTGGTGACATTGGTCCAGGCGCCGCCGCCATTGGTCGTCACCTGCACATTGCCATCATCGGTGCCAACCCAGATGGTGCCGGCGGCCTTCGGGCTTTCGCTGATCGAATAGATCGTCGTGTGCATTTCCGCCGACGAGTTGTCGATTGTGATGCCACCCGATTTCTCCTGCTGCTGCTTGGCCGGATTGTTGGTGGAGAGGTCCGGCGAGATACGTTCCCACGTGTTGCCATGGTCGCGGGTGCGGTGGAGATACTGGCTGCCCAGATACAGCACGCTCTTGTCGTGCGGGCTCAGCGCCATCGGCGTGTTCCAGTTGAAGCGCAGCTTTTCCTTGTAGCCGGCCTTGGGCTGAATCGCCTTCTGCTCAAGCGTCTTGCGGTTGATCCAGGCGATGTTGCCGCCCTGATATTCGGCATAGACATGATCGGGGCTGGCCGGATCGGGCAGCACCCAGAAACCATCGCCGCCGTACAGATTTTCCCAGCGGTGATTGGTGATGCCGCCCGGATATTCGCTGTCACCCACCCAGCTGCTGTTGTCCTGCAGGCCGCCATAGACCTGATACGGGTCCTTGTCGTCGATGGCGACGTGGTAGAACTGGCTGATCGGCAGGTTGCGCGAATGCCACCATTTGCTGCCGCCATCATAGCTGATCCACATGCCACCATCGTCGGCACCGATCAGATGCTTGGGGTTCTTCGGGTTTACCCACACATCGTGCCAATCGGCATGGCTGCCGCCGGCCGTGTCGGAGAAGCTCTTGCCAGCGTTGTCAGACACGATAACCCGCAGGTTCATCTTGAACACGCGATCGGCGTTGGTGGGATCAACCACCAGCTTCTGGAAATAGAAGGGTCGCCAGACCATGTTGCGGCTGCTGTCGCGCGCTTCCCAGCTCTTGCCGCCGTCTTCCGACACATAAAGCGCGGTCTTGGCATGTTCGATCACGGCATAAACGCGGTTTGGCATGGACGGGGCGTGCACCACCTCGATGCGGCCCCACGGGCCCTTGGGCAGGCCCTTGGTGGTCGCATCCAGCATCTTCCAGGTCTTGCCGCCATCCTCGCTGATCGCCATGGCGCTGCCCGACGGTGCATCCGGTCCTTCGCCGCCGGAACGGAACGTCCAGCCCTTGCGGCGGAAATCCCACAGGCCGGCAATCAGGCGATCCGGGTTGGACGGATCAAGGCTGATGCCCGAACAGCCGGTGGAAAGATTGGGGCCCTTCAGGATCTGCGTCCAGGTCTTGCCGCCGTCGCTGGTCTTGTAGAGGCCGCGGTCCGGGCTGTCGCTCCACAACGCACCGGGCGCGCAGGCATAGACGATATTGCCGTTGGTGGGGTGCACCACGATCTTGGTGATGCGCTCCACGTTCGGGAGGCCCATCAGTGTCCAGTTGTCGCCGCCGTCGGTGGACTTGTAGATGCCGTTGCCCACCGAAACGCTGTTGCGCGTCCAGGCCTCACCGGTGCCGACCCACACGGTCTGCTTGTTGGTGGGATCCAGCGCGACGGCGCCGATGGATTGCACCGGCTGCTTGTCGAACTTGGGCGTGAAGCTGGTGCCGCCGTCGTCGGATTTCCACACGCCGCCAGAGGCAGCGCCCACGAAGATGGTGACCTTGCCATCATCTTCCACGCGCGCCGCCAGCGCCGCGATGCGGCCCGACATGGCGGCCGAACCGATGTTGCGGATGCCGAGGCCGGAAATACCAGCACTGGCGGGGGTGGCGGTCGTGTCGGCCGCAACGGCCGGCATGGCGAAGGTAAGGGCCGTGGCGGCCAGAAGTGCAGTGCGGATCATGGTGGCCTCGCTCACTTGGGCTGGCTGAACAGGGTGGCCGGTGCGTCCGGATTGGCGCTGGCCTTGGCGATGATGACACGCTGGCGCTGGCTGGAGCCCTGCGGGCCGCTCTCGATCGACATCGGGAACATCACGCCGCCCACGGCTTCATAATCACCCAGCTCGCTCTCGCTCACCTGCACGGCGCCGCGCAGCTTGCGGGTTTCGGTGATCTTCACTTCCAGCATGGAATCGGGATCGATCAGGTAGACGAATTCATCGCCATCCTTCTGCGCCACCTTCAGCTTGTAACAATTGGTGCCATCGAAATCCTCGCGGCCCAGATAGGTCACGGCGCTGCCATCGCTGCTGGCGGAAAGCAGCACGCCGGCGATCGGCGCGGCATCGGCAAAGCTGCGGGCTTCATCGTCGCTCATAGGTTCGGCGTCCTTGCGGCCTTCGAACGGATTGATGCGCCAGCCGCCGCCCTTGCCATCATAGGCCTGCACCAGCGCCAGCCCTTGCAACGCGGCATCCACCCGCACGGCGCCGCCGGAGCGCACTTCGTTATAGGTCAGCTCGAAACCGCCGGGGAACACCAGCTTGCCGTCCAGGCTCACCGATTTCAACGCGGCCAAGGCAGCGCTGCCACCGCGGGCGGCGAGGTTCTTGGCCACCAGATCGGCGGCGGTGGGCTCGGCAGCGGGCTGGGCTTGGGCCGGCAGATAGGCAGTGCCGGCCAGCAACAACGCGGCCAACGCACGGGATGCGATTCGCATGAGCTTCCCCTTGGGATAGAATGACGATGCAGCATCGCTGCCGCAGCGCTGGTGTATTGTCAAACCAATACTCTTGTGCAGCGCCGCAATTGCAGGCAATTCCAGCGTCATGGCTCATGATGACGTTCTGCGCTGGCTTGCTGCCCATGCTCCCGATGTTCCGGTGATCGTGCCGGGCGCGTCCACCGCCACCGTGGCCGAAGCCGCCGCAGCACTGGGCGTCGCGCCGGGGCGCATCGCGAAGACGCTGGCGATGCGGGTGAACGGCGAAGTGCTGCTGCTGGTGACGCGCGGCGATGCCAGGCTGGACAACAAGAAGGCGCGAGACTCACTCGGCGGCAAACCGCGCATGCTGGATGCGGAAGAAACATTGGGGGTGACCGGTCATGCGGTGGGCGGCGTCTGCCCGTTCGGCCTGGTGACGAATGTGCCGGTGTGGGTTGATGTGTCCCTGCAAGGCTTTCCGACGGTGTTTCCGGCCGCCGGTTGCCGCGAATCATCCGTGGAAATCGCGCCTCAGCGGATGGCGGCTCTGGTGGCGCGCGGCTGGGTCGATGCCTGCGTGCTGCCGCCCGTATAGGGCCGCACCAGCGCTGCCACATTCACCCGCGCCTTCAGCCGGGCCGCCAGCAGATACATGCCGGCAATCTTGCGCTGGATGAACAAGATGTCGGGCGGCGGCGCGATGAAATGCTCCCGCTGGCCGATCAGGGACTGGGATTGGTCCTTCAGATTGGCTGCCAGCCCACCAGTGCCGAAATCGAACGGCCCGTCGAGCCTGAGCGGCGCAAACCCGTCGCGGGCCATGGCCATGATGGTTTCGCTCATCGCGGCCGGCGCATTGGGCGGCAGGATGCCGATGCCCGCCATTGCGTCGAGCAGCGCGGCATCATCGCCGGCCAGCCCTGAAGCCAGCAGCGCGCGATACCCGTCGCTGATATGATCCGGCACCACCCGCGCCGCGCCGAAATCCAACAGCACCAGCCGGCCGCTGTTGAGATCATAGCGGTAGTTGGCGAAGTTCGGATCGGTCTGCATCACCCGCCAGTCGAACAATTCGGCCATCAAGATGCGCAGCATCAACGTCATCAGCCGGTCGCGTTCGGCCTGGGGCAATGCGGCGGTCTTGTCGATGGCGACGCCCTTCACGTGGCTCATGGCCAATATGGTCGGGCGCGACAGATCGGCGGCGAGCTCCGGCACCACCACCTCCGGCCAATCGGCGGCAAGCGCGCCATAGCGGGCCAGCATCTCGCCTTCGCGGGCGTAGTCTGCCTCTTCGTGCAGCTGGCGCTTGGCTTCGTCCAGCAGCGGTTCCACCGCAAAACCCGCCGGCAACAGGCCCGAAAGCTTCACCAGCGTCGCCACATTGTCGACATCGGCATCAATGCTGGCCGCGACGCCGGGATATTGCACCTTGATCGCCAGATCGCGGCCATCGTTGGCCACCGCGCGGTGCACCTGGCCGATCGAGGCCGCCGCAATCGGCGCCATGTCGAACCGCTGGAACTGCGTCCGCCAGTCCGGCCCCCAGCCGGCCACCAGCACCTGTTCCAGCTGCTTTTCCGGCATCGGATCGGCTTCGGAGCGCAGGCGGGCGAGAATGTCGGACAATTCGCGCGGCAGCACCTCGCCGCCGTCCATCGAAATCAGCTGCCCCAGCTTCATCGCCGCGCCGCGCAGCCGCGCGAGTTCGTCGGCCAGGCGCTTGGCATTGGCGGGATTGAGCAGCAGGCTGGGCAGATCGGGCCGCTGACCCTTCAGCATCTCGCGCGCGCCGCCACCCAGCACATTGCCGGCGATGCCGCCTGCCAGCCGGCCAAAGCCCGCCAGACGCGACAGGCGGGAGGAAGGAACAGAGCGCGGGCGGGTGGGGAGCATTGCGCGTCACTGCCTTACAGCGTCCATCAGCGCCACTGCGGGCGATTGCCACCCCCCGAAACGCAAAACGGCAGGCTGAAAGCCTGCCGCCAATGCTCGCTGCTGAATGGTGACCCCTACGGGACTCGAACCCGTGTTTTCGCCGTGAAAGGGCGACGTCCTAGACCGCTAGACGAAGGGGCCAGCAGCGAGAGGCCGCCTGTTATTGGCCTCGGGCCTTGGCGTCAACCGCTTAAATGAAAAAAGCGTCTCAATCGGCAAATGCGGCGTCGTCCAGCTCCAGTTCCACGGCGTTGCCGCCGGTCCAATCGTCACGCTTCACGCGGCCAGCGATATGCACCGGGCGACCGCGCGCGCCTTGCAGGGCCGCGCCATATTCACTGTCGCCCTGGCGCCAGGCCATCGCCTTGATGCGGCCGCCATCGGCACCGGCAAGCTGCAAGCGCAGGTGGTTTTCGCCCACGATACGGCTGTCGACAATCTGGAACGGCCCGGCAGCGATGCGCGGGGCGGGCCAGCCCTGGCCGTAGGGGCCGCCGGTTTCGAGCACATCCACCAGGCCGGCGTTGAGCCCGCGCGGGGCGACGGCGGCGTCGATGGAGAGCGCGCGGTCAGCCGTTGCCGCCGTCACCGCATCGGCCAGCCGTTCGTTCAGGAACGCATCCAGTGCGGCTATGCCGTCGGCGGCCACGGTCAGGCCGGCTGCCATGGCATGGCCGCCACCGGCCATCAGCAGGCCATGGTCCTTCGCGGCCAGCACGGCGGCGCCTAGATCGACGCCGGTGATGCTGCGGCCTGAACCCTTGGCGATGCCATCCTCGCCAATCGCGATCACGATGGCCGGGCGGTTCATTTTTTCTTTCAGGCGGCTGGCGACGATTCCGATCACGCCTGGGTGCCAGCCGGCACCAGACACCAATGTGCAGCCTGGCGAAGGCATTGCGCCCGCCAGCGCCGCCTCTGTCACTGCCTGTTCGATGGCGCGGCGATCCTGGTTCAACCGGTCAAGCTCGGCAGCGATCTGGGCCGCTTCGCCGGCATCGTGGGTGGTGAGCAGCCGCACGCCCAGATCTGCCTGGCCCACGCGCCCGCCGGCATTCACCCGCGGCCCCAGCGCAAAGCCCAGATCACGTGACAGTGGCGCGCGGCTGAGGCGCGCGGCATCGCACAGCGCCGCAATGCCGATATTGGCCCTGCGGCCCATCACTTTCAGGCCCTGTGTGACGAACGCCCGGTTGAGGCCCCTCAGCGATGCCACATCGGCCACCGTGCCCAGCGCCACCAGATCGATCAGCTCCATCAGGTTCGGCTCATCGCGGTTGGCAAAAGCCCCGCGCGCCCTGAGCAGGCGATTGAGTGCCACGCACAGCAGAAAGGCCACCCCCACCGCCGCCAGATGGCCGTGGGCAGCCGCCTCGGGCACCTCATCGAGCCGGTTGGGGTTCACCAGCGCCAACGCTGGCGGCAGGGCGGTGCCGGCCTTGTGGTGATCGACCACGATCACATCCAGTCCTGCCGCCTTGGCCGCTTCCAGCGCCTCGAAACCCTGGGTGCCGCAATCCACGGTCACCACCAGATCGGCCCCTGCCTGTTTCAATGCCACCAGCGCGCCGGCCGACGGGCCATAGCCTTCCAGCAGCCGATCCGGGATATAATGGCCAACCTTGCCGCCAATCCCGCGCAGATACCGGATCAGAACGGCGGCCGACGTCGCGCCATCCACGTCATAATCGCCATAGACAACGATATGCTCGCCCGCCTTCACCGCATCGGCGATGCGCTCGGCGGCGCGTTCCATATCGGCAAAGATCGCCGGATCCGGCAGCCAGTCGCGCAGGGTTGGGGTTTGCAGCCGCGCGAAATCGTCCGGATCGGCCCCGCGGGCACGGAACAACTGGTGTAGCAATTCGTCTTCCGCGCGGCCCGTCAGGCCCTCGCCAGGCGCAATGCCGCCGCGCCACGCCCAGAGTTGGCCGGTGAGGGAATCGGAAATGCCAAGAACTGCGCGCTGATCCATGCCCGCATCCATGCGGCCCGGCACGGCGATGGGCAAGAGCCGGCCTTACGGGTGGCGATCCGCCCGATGCTCGCCGCTCACCCGGCGCACGGTGCCGGTGGAGGCGCGCATCACCACGCTTTCGGTGGTGATGATGCCATCCTTGCGGCGTTTGACGCCCTTCAGCATCGAACCATCGGTCACACCGGTGGCGGCAAAGATGCAATCGCCCTTGGCCATGTCTGTGAGGCCATAAATACGATCCAGATCGGTGATGCCCCAGCGGCGGGCGCGGCCACGCTCGTCATCATTGCGGAACAGTAGGCGGCCCTGCATCTGCCCGCCCACGCAGCGCAGGGCGGCCGCCGCCAGCACGCCTTCCGGCGCGCCGCCCGAACCCATGTAGAGATCGATGCCGGTATCTGGATTGGTGGTAGCGATCACGCCGGCCACATCGCCATCGGGGATCAGCATGATGCCGCAGCCCAGGCCGCGCAGTTCGGCGATCAGCGCTTCATGGCGCGGCCGGTCGAGCACGCAGATGATGATGTCGCTGGGCGCCACGCCCTTGGCGGCTGCCACGGCCTTCACATTTTCGGTGGGGCTTTTCGCCAGATCGATGACGCCTTCGGGATAGCCGGGGCCAACTGCGATCTTGTCCATGTACACGTCCGGCGCGTTGAGCAGGCCGCCTTCCTCGGCAATCGCCAGCACGGCCAGCGCATTGGGGCCGGCCTTGGCGGTGATGGTGGTGCCTTCCAGCGGATCGAGCGCGATATCGATGCGCGGGCCGGTGCCGATGGCCTTGCCGACCTTTTCGCCGATGAACAGCATCGGCGCTTCATCACGCTCGCCTTCGCCGATCACCACGGTGCCATCGAAATCCAGCATGTTGAGCGCGCCGCGCATTGCTTCCACGGCGGCAGCATCGGCGGCTTTTTCGTCGCCGCGGCCGATCATCTTGGATGCGCCAATGGCGGCATATTCGGTGACGCGCACCATTTCGAGCACGAGCACGCGATCAAGCGCCGTCGAAGCCTGTACTGGGCTTGAAGCCGTCATTTGTTTTTTTCCCACAGTCGAATCAAACGTGCTTCGCTTTACGCCCCGACGGGGCAGGGCGGAAGGCGTCAAAAATCGAGCCCGACGCGGAAGCGTCAGAAATCAAGGATGTGCATCATCACCGGCTGCCCACTCACCGCTGGGGAGGCCGCCATGCGGGCCAGACTGTCCAGCACATCGGCTTCGCGGGCTTCATGCGTGACCATCACCACCATGGCATCGCCGTCGCTGGAGGTGCCGCGCTGCACCAGGCTTTCGATGGAAACACCGCTGTCGCGCAGGGCCGCTGTCAGCTCCGCCAGCACGCCGGCGCGATCCGCCACGGACAGGCGCAGATAATAACGCCCGCGCCGGTCTGCTGCGGGCGCGCGGGGGAGGGCGGCCAGATCAGCCACCGGCATCACGAACGGCGGGCGCACATCGCCGCGGGCGATATCGACCAGATCAGCCACCACGGCACTGGCGGTTGGCCCTTCGCCGGCACCGCGGCCCTGGAAGAACAACCGGCCCACGAAATCGCCTTCCACCACCACGGCGTTCAGGCTGCCCATGGTGGTGGCAATCGGGTGATCGATCGGCACCAGCGCCGGGTGGACGCGCTGGAACAATTCGCCATTCTCGGCTTCGGCAAGGCCGACCAACTTGATGCGGAAGCCCAGTGCGGCGGCCTGCGCGATATCGGCGGCGGCGACATTGCGGATGCCATGGCAGGCCACGCCGGCAAAATCGATGCGCGCGCCAAAGGCCAGCGCGGCGAGGATTGAAAGTTTGTGCGCGGTATCGACACCGTCGATATCAAAGCTGGGATCGGCCTCGGCAAAACCCAGCGCCTGCGCATCGGCCAGCACGTCGGCAAAGCCCAGCCCTTCGGCTTCCATGCGCGACAGGATATAATTGCAGGTGCCATTCATCAGGCCATAAACGCGGGTGATGCGGTTGGCGGCCGCGCCTTCGGCCAGGCCCTTGATCACCGGGATGCCGCCGGCCACCGCGGCCTCATACTTCAAGGGCAGGCCGGCTTTCTCGGCGGCTTCGGCCAGTTCCAGGCCGTGATGGGCCAGCATCGCCTTGTTGGCCGTCACCAGCGGCTTGCCTGCGCCCAGCGTGCGCCGCGCCAGCGTCAGCGCCGGGCCATCGCTGCCGCCGATCAGTTCCACCACCACATCGACATCGTCGCGGGTGGCCAGTTCGGCGGCATCATCCACCCAGGCGATGCCGTCGAGCGACACGCCGCGATCCCGGCTGCGATCGCGCGCCGAAACGGCGGTGACCACGATCGGCCGCCCAGCGCGCTTCGCCACCAGTTCAGCGTTGGCGGTGAGAATCTTCACCACCCCAGCGCCCACATTGCCCAGGCCTGCAATCCCGATCCGCAACGGCGTCACCATGGTTCAGGATCCCGCGTTGGCGGAAGGCGTGTTGACGCCCATCGATTGCAGATATTTGCGGATATTGCGGGCGGCCTGGCGCAGGCGCTGTTCGTTTTCCACCAACGCGATGCGCACGAAACCTTCGCCATCCTCGCCATAACCCACACCCGGCGCCACGGCGACGCCGGCTTCGGTGAGCAATTGCTTGGAGAATTCCAGGC
Organism: Sphingomonadales bacterium; assembly: GCA_027485735.1. GTDB lineage: Bacteria > Pseudomonadota > Alphaproteobacteria > Sphingomonadales > Sphingomonadaceae > Sandarakinorhabdus. The sequence goes on from JAIXQM010000146.1 coordinate 19,149, forward strand.
TACCCAGGTGCGCCAGCGCCGGCGGCAGCGGCGCCCAGGCAAACATGCTGGCGCGCGGCGGCGGGATATCCCACCCGGCGCGGCCAAAGGCTTCCACCAGCACGTCGCGGCGGCGGCCATAAAGCTCGCGGTTCTGCTGCACGATATCCTGCGGGCCATTCAGCGCCGCCACGGCCGCCGCCTGGATCGGCGTGAAGGCGCCATAATCAAGGTAGGACTTCACTCGGGTCAGCGCCGAAATCAGCGTCTTGTTGCCAACCGCAAAACCGATGCGCCAGCCGGCCATTGAATAGGTCTTGCTCATCGATGTGAACTCGATCGCCACATCCTTGGCGCCCGGCACCTGCAGGATGGACGGGGTCGGCACGCCATCGAAATAGATTTCCGAATAGGCCAGATCGGAAAGCACCCAGATATTATGCTTTTTCGCAAACGCCACGACGCGCTCATAAAAGGCCAGATCGGCGACCTCGGCAGTCGGGTTGCTGGGGTAACCCATCACCAGCACGCTCGGCCGCGGCACGGTGAACCGCACCGCCCGCTCCAGCGCCTCGAAATATTTCTCATCCGGCGTTGTTGGCACGCTGCGGATGGTCGCGCCGGCAATGATGAAGCCGAACGTGTGGATGGGGTAAGACGGGTTGGGCGCCAGCACCACGTCACCGGGCGCGGTGATCGCCTGCGCCAGATTGGCCAGGCCCTCCTTGGAACCCAGCGTGACAACCACCTCGGTTTCGGGATCAACATCCACGCCGAACCGCCGCTCATAATAGGCGCTCTGCGCGCGGCGCAGCCCGGCGATGCCCTTGGATGCGCTGTAACCATGCGCATCCGGCTTGGCGGCCACTTCGGCCAGCTTGGCGATCACGTGCGGCGGCGGCGGCAGATCGGGATTGCCCATGCCCAGATCGATGATGTCGTCACCCCGGGCCCGCGCTGCGGCCCGCATGGCGTTCACTTCCGCGATCACATAGGGCGGCAAACGTTTGATGCGGTAGAAATCGTCCTGCATGGCTGCGTCCTTAGGCAACAGATGGACAAAAGAAAAGCGGCGGAGGAACCATTTTGTTCCGCCGCCGCCGGTTGGAGAGTTCGAATGTTGCGAAACTCTCAGCTCGGCGGCGCTCCTGCGGCCACAGTTGCAGCTGCGGCGGCTGCTGATGCAGCGCCGGCAATTGCCGCAATGATGGTGGCCCGATTGATCACAGGTGGAACGCCCTTGCAGCCGGCACACGCTGTGCCAGCAAATTCGCCGTTAGCTGAAATGGCCGGCTTGGCAAAGCCCCGTCACAAGGGGCAAGGTGCGATATCAGGAGATCACCCCAATGACTGCCACGCCCGTACCGTCCGAATCCCCTACCGATCTTGGCGCCCGCCAGGTGCAAGCGCAGGAAAACTTTCAGAAATTCACCGATCTGATGGGCAAGGGCCAGCAGATGATGATGGAATTCTGGACGAAGGAACATGCCGCCACGCCGATGGTCACCGATCCGATGGGCTTCATGTCCGGCTGGCAAAAGGCGATCACCGCCCTGATGTCCGATCCGGCCCGCCTGATGGAACAGCAGCAGAAATATATGGCCGATGCCATGATGCTGTGGAAAAACTTCCTCAGCCCCGATGCCGAAAAGCCGACGATCAAAGACAAACGCTTTGCGAACGAAGCCTGGTCGCAAAACCCCGCCTTCGATTTCCTGCGCCAATCCTATCTGCTCACCGCCAGCCACTTCATGGAAGCCGCCCACCAGCTTGACGGGCTGGAACCCGCCGAAAAGGCCAAGGCGCAATTCCTGATCAAACAGTTCGTGGACGCGATGAGCCCGTCCAACTTCGCGCTCACCAACCCCGAAGTGCTGAAAACCACGGCCGAAACCGGCGGCGCCAATCTGCTCAGGGGCCTCGAACATCTGCTCGGCGATCTGCAAACCGGCCGCATGAAGATGACCGACGAAAACGCCTTCGAAGTCGGCCGCAACGTCGCCATCACGCCGGGCAAGGTCGTCTTCCAGAACCGCCTGCTGCAGCTCATCCAGTACACGCCCACCACCGAAACCGTGTATGAAGTGCCGCTGGTGATCTACCCGCCGTGGATCAACAAATTCTACATCCTCGATCTCACCGCCGAAAAAAGCTTCATCCGCTGGGCCGTCGAACAGGGGATCACCGTGTTCATCGCCAGCTGGAAAAATGCCGATGAAAGCATCGCCGATGCCACCATCGATACCTATGTCGAAGAAGGCATATTGCAGGGCGTCCGCGTGGCGCGCGAAATCTGCAACACAGAAGGCGCCCACGTCATCGGCTATTGCGTCGCCGGCACCACACTTGCCGCCACCATGGCCGTGCTCGAATCCCGCAACCAGGCCAGCCAGATCACCTCTGCCACCTTCTTCACCGCCCAGGTGGACTTTGCCGATGCCGGCGAACTGAAATTCTTCGTCGATGATCCCAGCGTCGAAACGCTGGACAAGCTGACGGAAGACAAACACGTGCTCGATGGCCGCTTCATGGCGACCACCTTCAACCTGCTGCGATCGAACGACCTGATCTGGAACTATGTCGTCAACAACTACATGCTGGGGAAAGATTATTTCCCCTTCGATCTGCTCTATTGGAATTCAGATGCCACCAACGTGCCGGCCAAATGGCACCAGCAATATATCAAGGATCTGTATCGCGAAAACCTGATGGTCCAACCCGGCGCGCTCACCGTGTGCGGCGTGCCCATCGATCTGAAAACCGTGAAAACCCCCACCTTCATCCAGGCCGGCAAGGAAGATCATATCGCGCCGGCAAAATCGGCCTTCAAACTCACCAAGGCCTTCAGCGGCGAAACCCGCTTCGTGCTCGCCGGCAGCGGGCACATCGCCGGCGTCGTCAACCCGCCGTCTGCCATGAAGTACCAGCACTGGATCGGTGACCCAACCGTCGCCACCCTCGACGATTTCATCGCCAGCGGCACGGAAACCAAAGGCAGCTGGTGGCCCCATTGGCTCACCTGGCTCACCCCCCGCTCCGGCAAACAGGTGAAACCACGCGTGCCGGGGGAGGGGCCCTACAAGGCGATCGAGGACGCGCCGGGGGCGTATGTGAAAGAGCGGATTTGAGGGGGGCTTAGGGAAGGAGGCCTCCGGCGGGCAGGGACGCGGTCCCTGCACCCGTTTGTTTTCGGGCAGCCCTATCGCGGCAGGAAGCCCAGATCGTAAACCATGGGCCGCAACTTGTCCCCGAGCGCCTTGTATGCGGCCTTGAACGGCTCAAAATCGGTAAATTCGGTGTCGGAATAGGCCTCAAGCGAGCGGCGCACCTGATACCAACCGGCGTCAGGCCGGCCCAATTTATACTCGTCCCGGATTTTGCGCGGGAACTGGATGGCATGGAAACGCGCCCACAATCTGCGCCCTTCCTCCAGCACGGCCTGCGCCTCAGCCGAAAAGCCCATGCCGGCCATGTGGCGCACCATGAAGTCACTCCCGAACCGTCCTTGGGCGCCGACTTCTGCCTCGGTGAAGGGAATGAAGTGGTTGGTCAGCGACCAATCGCGATCATCCCAGCGCAGGCCATCGGCACCAGCGGTCAGGTTTTTGCCAGCGAACAGCATCCAAACGAGACAGTCTGATTTGAATTCGTCAGGTTGGGGTTGTGACGGTTGGAGAAACTGGTCGTTGTGGTTTTGCCAAGTGTGCGGAATAATCATCCGAACAGTGAACATGATCGCAACCTGCCACAAGTTGTCTGGAGTTACAAAGTAACCTCCCGCGTGCCCGATGGAATGAACCGAAGAGAAGATGGCCGTCATCGTGCCGGAATTTTGCAAGTCCGTCCCGTTACAGAAAAAGTGAGCAACCGCGCCATCAGACCAATGCCGGTTCCGTATGCCAGTAGTTTTCTTTAATGGCGTAATTGCGTTTGTAAGTGGGACAGCATCAACGCGATTTTTACGCGTGCGAGGCAGCCACTCGCTCATCAATCGCTCGTTAGGAAAGTCGAAGAAGCTCTTTTCTCCGATCAGGTCGCCGGCTTTGTCGAGTGCGATTGTTTGAATGACTTGTGCGGGCTCGTGCTGCCCCAAGTCCCAAATCAGAAAGCCAACCGGAAAGTTGCCTTTAAGGCTGTCGAACGCCTTGCTGTGCACGATAAAACCATCTAGATACTTGGCTTTCCACTGGTTTCGGAACTGCTCGAAATTTGGCGCGTTGACGTATTTAAGAGTGCTGAACAGCGCTAAGTTAACTTTGGGCAACTCAAGTAAAATGCGGTGCAGAAACTGCACGAACAGCTCGCGGGCAGCGTAGCCAAGATCATTCATTCCGAAACTGATGCGGGTGGTGGCAATTCCAGTCTTGCCAGCCTTGCCAATCGAGTTGCCTGCTTCGCCGTAAGGAGGGTTTATCAGCACCAGAACCGGCTTTGCCCCCTGTTTTCCTGCTTTTGCGTCGGCAATCGCCTGCCGCAGCGCCATCGGTAGCTTGTTGGATAGGCTGTAATCAATCTCGCCGAAGTCGGTCACGTCGTCATTGAGATAATCATATTGAAAAATCTCCGCCCCGGCGAAGGCCGGGTTGGACTTCATGATCGTTACATCGGCCTGATCGAGCGTGGACATGAACACGTTGCGTAGGTTGCTGTGCTTGGCTTCCAGATTGCCAACGCCGGCGCACATATCCCACACCAGATAGCGTTCCTGCCAATCCGGCCCCAACGTGGAGACCAGTTGGTCATAGGCTTTGTCCACGATGTGCAGTGGCGTGTAGAAAGCGCCCTTGAACTTCTGTTCGTCCACCGGCAGCAGGCTGTCCCGCCGTTCGAGCAGATAGTGGCGGTGCTTCTGATCGGGCGGGCGGTGATAGATTGCCCAGAAATTGCGGTAACCGCGTTCGCTTGCCAATTCGTAGGTGTTGCCATCCAGCAGGAATACCGGTTTGTCGCCGGTGAACAGCAGGCGCGCCGGTAGTTTGGTCATCGCCTCATTCTTGCCGTCGTGCATGATGTCGGCAAAGAACAGTACAGCATAGTCGGCGGGGTTAACCTTGCCCAACTCGTTACCCACCATATCCACCCAACGGTCAAACACCTGGCGCAGATTGTCGGGCGTGATCGGCGTGCGGATGATCCGGCGTTCGCGAATGGCATCCTGCACCGCCTTGATGAACGCCGCTTCATCGTGGGCAATCGTGTATTCAACGATATGCGCCTGCACATAGGGTGCGACTTGTGCGGCCAGTTCCTTGCCGGCTTGTGAACCGGATTTCGGCCAGATGATGGCCTTGTCTTCCAACAGCGGCAGCGCCTTTTCGGTGGGCATGATCGCCGCTTTCTCGCGGTCGATAACCGCGAGAAATGCCGGAATTGCTTCGCCGCGCTTGCGCGCGGCGCGCACATAAACCAGCAACTGACCGAACATGATGATCGCGGGTGTTGGGGCATCTTTTGCTTCGAACCAGACTTCTTCAGTCTGGATATCCACCAAGCCTTTGAAATAGGACGTCAGTCCTAGTACCGCAATGTAAGCGTCTTTTACGTCTTCTTCGGTCCTTGCATGCGCCAGTCGATTTAACAGAGACGCTGAAGCCCGTTTCTCTGAGCCGTGCTGTTGCGAGTAGAAGGCCTGAGCGACTTTGCGCCCGGCGCGTTCCGGAAGATCAGGACTTGTTTTCGAAAGCGAATCTTTGGTCTCGTCGCCCGCGGCGTTGTTCGATTGCTTCGACATAAGGCGACGATATGGGGGTCGCCGAATAAGGTCAAATTACAACCGAAATTGAATGTAATGTATCGACAGGGCTACGGATCAGGTGCGGGGTGCCGGTCATGTTCGTTGGCAAAGGTGCGCCCGAAAACAAAAGTGGGTGCAGGGGCTCAGCCCCTGCCCGCCGGAGGCCCTGCTGCCTTCTCCGCCCTGCGGCGAGGTGGGGTCTGGCGCCGTTTCTGCCTCCCACTATCAGAGACGCATGATTGAAAATTCCGAAACGTCGGTGCTCTACAACGCCCAGTGCCCGGTGTGTCAGGTCGAGGTTGACCATTATGCGCGTTATGTGGGCGAAGCGGGGTTGCCGATCCGGTTTGATGATCTGAACACGGATGCGCTGCACCGGTGGGGGATTGATGCCGATACGGCCGCGCGCAGCCTGTATGTGCAGCGGGGTGGGGTGATTGTTTCCGGTGTGCCGGCGTTTGTGCTGCTGTGGTCGCAGATGCCGCGTTATCGATTGCTGGCGTGGATCGTGGGGTTGCCGGGGATCAGGCAGATTGCCAGCGCGGCCTATGATCATGTGTTTGCCCCGGTGCTGTACCGGCGGCACCGGCGCCGGCAGGCCGGGAACCAGCGCAGAGGGTGAAAGCCGCAAGCGGGAGCGGTGGGGCCGCGCTATCTTGCTGGGCGTTGATGCTGCATGGAGGCGGTTGAAAGTGAGGCACCGCCTTGTCTGAATTCAACCTGCCGCTTGCGAGTGCGATTATCTGGATGGTGGGCCTGTGCCTGGTGGGCGGGCTGATGACGCCGCGGGCCGATTGGTATGCCCGGCTGCGCAAGCCCGCATGGCAGCCGCCCGGTTGGGCATTCGGGCCGGGGTGGACGATCATCCTTGGTCTGGCGGCGTGGGCGGCGGTGCGCGCCTGGGATGCCGGCGATGCGGCGCAGCAGCGGGACGTGCTGATCCTGTTTGGGGTGAACGCCGTGTTCCACCTCGCTTGGAGCCCGCTGTTCTTCAAATTGCAGCGGCCCGATTGGGCGCTGATCGAAGTGCCTTTTCTCTGGGCCTCGGTGCTCGCGATGATGATCGGGTTGTGGCCCATCGACAGCCAAGCGGCGCTGCTCATCCTGCCCTATCTGGCATGGGTGGCGTTTGCAGCGTCGCTCAACTGGAAGGTGGTTGATCTCAACCCGCGTTGACGGGAAGGCCCTTGGCTATTCCGCCGCCTCCAGCACCCGTTCTGTCGCCACAGCGCCGGCTTTCGCAAACGCCATCTCGTCCGTCACCGGGCCTTCCATCAGTTCCTTGCGGTCGTATTTGTAATTGGCCGTGACCATCCACGGCGCGCGGTTGCCGGAACGGGGCAGGGCATCGGCGCCGCGCTGGACGTAGCCGGATTGCAGATCCATCGCGAGCCGTTCCGGCACCACGTCTGCTGCGGGGGTGGGGGTGGCGATGTCCACGCCGGTTTTGCGCATGTGTTTGAGCAGCCGGCAGACATAATCGGCGATGAGATCTGACCGGAGGGTCCAGCTGGCGTTGATATAGCCAAAGCTCTGGGCGAGGTTGGGGATGCCGGAGAACATCATGCCCTTGTAGGCCAGGGCATCGGCGGTGCGGCGGGTTTCGCCATCCACCGTGACGGTCATGCCGCCCAACGCTTCCAGTTTCAGGCCGGTGGCGGTGACGATGATGTCGGCTTCGAGCAGCGTGCCGTTGTGCAAGCGGATGCCACCAGCCTCGAACTTCGCGATCTGATCGGTGACGATCTCGGCCTTGCCGGCGGTGATGGCGTTGAACAGATCGGCATCGGGCACGAGGCACAGGCGCTGATCCCAGGGGTTGTAACCCGGCGTGAAGTGGGTTTCGAGATCATAGTCAGCCGGCAGCAGCTTGGCGAGGCGTTTCAGCAGCAATTCCCGGACCTTGCCGGGGTTGTTTCGCGTTTGCTTGTAGAAATATTGGCCCAGCGTGACATTCTTCCAGCGCACGATGTCGTAGGCCATTTGCGCTGGCAGGATGGCCTTCAGCGCATTGGCGATGGCATCGCTGCCGGGGCGGGACACCATCCACGTGGGGGAGCGTTGCAGCATGGTGACGTGCGCGGCGGTATCGGCCATCGCCGGCACCAGTGTGACCGCCGTGGCGCCCGATCCGATGACCACGACGCGCTTGCCTTTGTAGTCGAGCGATTCCGGCCAGAATTGCGGGTGGATGATCTGGCCCTTGAACTCGGCCTCACCCTCCCACGTGGGCCGATGGCCCTGGCCGTAGTTGTAATAACCGCTGCACATGTAGAGGAAACGGCAGGTGAGGGTGGACTGGTTGGTGGTGACCGTCCAGCGCGCGGTCTCGCTGTCCCACGCGGCGGTTGTCACCTTGTGGCCGAAGCGGATGTGCTGGTTGATGCCATGCTCGGTCGCGGTTTCGCGGATGTAGCTGCGGATTGACGGGCCGTCGGCGATGGCCTTGGCCGATTTCCACGGCTTGAAGCGGTAGCCCAGCGTGTACATGTCGGAATCAGAGCGGATGCCGGGATAGCGGAACAGATCCCAAGTGCCGCCGATGGCGTCGCGGCCTTCCAGGATGGCATAGGTTTCGTTCGGGCAATTCTGCTGCAGATGAACCGCCGCGCCAATGCCCGACAGGCCGGCGCCAACAATCAAAACGTCGAAATCAGTGGAACTCACGGTACTGGTCTCCCTTTACGCGAACGTAAAGCGAGGGCGGGCTGGCGGCAATGGGGCAAAACAGCGAGGGCGGCCACGAACCGGCACAGGCCGGCAGCGGCCGGCTACCGGCGGGGCGCGCCCGCCATTGACAGTTTCACCGGCGCGGAGCGCCGGGCAGGGGCGGCAACTGCCGCGGGCGATCCTTGCGCGGCATCTGCGCCTGATAGGCGACCAGGCAATGATCATTGCAATAAGGGAAGCCGGCGTTGGACGGGCGGCCGCAGAAATGGAAATCCGCGTCTCCCGGATGGCCGATCGGCCACTTGCACACCTTTTCATTCAGATCGAGCAGGCTGGTGCGGGTCTGCTTGCCGCCCTTGCTGACACCCGTGGACGGCTTGGCGACAGGGCGTGCGGCCGGTGCTTCCATCGGCGTGATCGCTGGCGCACTGGCGGCCACCGGGGCCGGGGCAGGCGGTGGCGCAGCGGCGGCCGGCGGTGGCGCGGCGGCCGCAGCGCGGGCAGGGGCCGGCGTGGCGTCGGTGGCCTTCACCGGTGAAGGCCGGCTTTCCAGGCCCAGCCGGTGCGCCTTGCCGATCACGGCATTGCGGGTCACGCCTTCGCCCAGCATTTCGGCAATCTGGGTCGCGGTCATGCCGCCTTCCCAGCCCTGCTTGAGCTTTGCGATGCGTTCGTCGGTCCAGGCCATGGTGCGTCTTGCCCTCAGATAATCGGCGTCACCCCTTGGCAGGGCGCGCGTGCAATCGTAAGCCCCTAGCGATGATGAACGCTGATAACAAGCTGCCAGCACACCCGGAGCCCGGGGTGCCCGTGATTGCACGGCTCAACACGGAAGGGTTGAAGACCCTTTATCTGAAAGAGGTACGGCGCTTTTTCAAGGTGCAACTGCAAACCATCTGGGCGCCGGCGGTCACCACGCTGATGTTCCTGGTGATCTTTGCCGTGGCACTGGGCCGCGGCGATATCCTGATCCTTGGGGTGCCCTATGCCGATTTCCTCGGCCCTGGCCTGATCGTGATGGGCATGATCCAGAACAGCTTTGCCAACACCTCGTCCTCCATCCTGGTGGCCAAGGTGCAGGGCTCGATCATCGATGTGCTGATGCCGCCGCTGTCGGCCGGCGAATTGATGCTGGCCTGGGTGGGCGGGGCGGTCACGCGGGCCTGGCTGGTGGGGCTGGCGGTGTGGACGGTTATGGCGGTGGCACCGGGCGTGAACGTGCCGGTGAAAGATCCGCTGCTGGTGCTCTATTTCGGCACCATGGGCGCGATCCTGCTGGCTCTGCTCGGCATCCTGACGGGCGTGTGGGCCGATAAGTTCGATCATGCCGCGGCGGCCACAAACTTTGTGATCCAGCCGCTAACGCTGCTGTCGGGCACCTTCTATGCCGTTGAACGGCTTGGGCCAACGGTGGCGGGAATTGCCCATGCCAATCCCTTCTTCCATGTGATCGATGGTTTCCGGGCTGGCTTCATCGGCGTGTCGGATGGGCCCCTGGGTCAATCGGCACTGCTGCTGGCGCTGGTCAACGTCGCGCTGTGGTTCCTGTGCTATCGCGTGGTGAAATCGGGCTGGAAACTGCGCGCCTGATCCAGTGCTGTGCGGCAACGACGTATTTGCACTGAACGCCAAAGCCGCATAACGCACGGCATGCTCAAATTCGCGCGGGGGAAACCCCTGGGCAGCGCGTAAGGGTTTGGACTGCAAAACGATGAACATTGATGTCCCCCTTTTCCGCCGTCGTGGCGCCCTTGCGCTTGCAGTGCTGCTTGCCGCCTGTTCCAGTGGCGAAGGCGACAGTGCCGGCGGCAAACCCGGTGGCGGCAAGCGGCCGCCACAGCTGGTCTCCGCACAGGCCGCCGCCATGGAAGATTTTGCGCCCACCTTGCTGGCGCTCGGCACCGTCACTCCTAGCCAGAGCGTGGCCGTGCGGCCGCGCGGCGATGGTGAGATCATGTCGATTGCCTTCAAAGAGGGCGACAATGTGCGCGCCGGACAGCTGCTGTTCCGGATCGATTCGCGCCAGGCCCGGGCTGCGGTGGCCCAGGCAGAAGGCGAACTGAAGGGCGCCATCGCGGCCGAGCGCCGCGCCACGCTGGATTATGAGCGGGCCGAGAAGCTGGTAGAGAAGGGTTTCGTATCGGCCGCCGCGCGGGATCTGGCCCGGGCCAATGCCTGGTCTGCCCGCAGCCAGATCGAAACCAACCGCGCACTGCTGCAAGCGGCGCAGGTACAATTGTCGTTTCTGACCGTGACGGCGCCGATTTCCGGCCGCACCGGTGAACTTGGCTTTCGACGGGGCGCCACCGTGCGCCAGGCCGATGCAACCCCGCTGGTGACGATCAACCAGATTTCGCCCATCCACGTGCGTTTCCTGGTGCCGGCGGCCAATGTGCAACAGGCGCGCGCCGTGCAGGCCAGTGGCGGCGGCACTGTGCTGGCACGGGATCGGCAGAGCGGTGAGGTGCTGGCCACCGGCCGCCTCGTGTTCCTTGATAATAATATCGATCCGGGCAACGGCGGCGTCGCGGCTCGCGCGGAATTCCGCAACGAAGGCGACGTGCTGTGGCCGGGCGCCATCATCGATGTTGAATTCCCACTGGAACGCGCAACGCCGCATATCACCCTGCCCGAAGGCGCGGTGCAGACGGGCCGCGACGCCCCCTTCGTGTGGGCGGTTTCCGGTACTGCCGAGGCGCCTGGCGCGAAAGGGCCCGGCGGCAAGGTGCAGATGCGCAGTGTGGAAATCGCTGGGCGCCTGCGCGGCAAGGTTTATCTTGCCGGAGGCGTGAAGCCTGGCGAACAGGTCGTGGTCGATGCGCTTGCCCGCCTGAAAGAGGGGGACACTGTGCGCCTGAAGGGGCCGGACAAGTCCCAGTTGGCGGCCAGCCCTGATCGTCCAGCCGCGCCGGCAGGGAGCGCTGGCTGATGGGTTTTGTCCGCCTCTGTGTCGAGCGGCCAATCGCCACCATCCTTCTGACTCTTGCGGTCGTGTTCGGCGGCCTGTTCGGCTATCGCCAACTGGCGGTGTCGGCCCTGCCAGAGGTTGATCTGCCCACCATCCAGATCGAAGCCAGCCTGCCCGGTGCCAACCCCGGCATCATGGCGGCATC
>JAIXQM010000217.1 GCA_027485735.1 Sphingomonadales bacterium
CCGGAAAACCCGGTGATCATGCCCGGCGATCTGCTGCATGTCGATTTCTGCGCCGGCATGCTGGGCCTGAAGACCGACACGCAGCAACTGGCCTATGTGCTGCGCCCCGGCGAAACGGACGCGCCGGCGGGCTTGAAGGCCGGCATGGCGGCGGCAAACAAGGTGCAGGATGCGCTGGTTGCCAGTTTCAAGACCGGCGCCACCGGCAACGAAGTGCTGATGGCCGCGCGCCAGAAGGCGATTGCCGCTGGCACCAACCCGATCATCTACACGCACAGCATTGGCCTGCACGGCCATGGTGCCGGACCATGGATCGGCAATTGGGAACATCAGAACCCGATCCCCGGCCGCGGCGACTACCGCATCTATGCCGATACGGCCTGGTCAATCGAACTGGCGGCGCTGGCCAAGGTGCCCGAATGGAGCAACGCCGAAATCCGCTTCCCGCTGGAAGTGGATGGCTTTTGGAACGGCAGTTCGTTCCGCTGGATCGATGGGCGGCAGACGCAGCTCCATCTGATTCCACGGGCCGCAAAGTGAGCCGTGTCGGCCTTACTGGCCGACCGGAACACCCACCCACTGTTCACGAATGAGGCTGACCGGGATCATGCCGAAGCCGCCCAGCCGGTCATAAAAGCCCTTCACCGTGAAGGTGCCGCCGGGCAGACTGGCGCGTTCCTGCTCGGCGACTTCGGCAAACAGCTGCTCGATCTGGGCCTTGCCGGTGATGTAGCTGGGGCCATAGCCCACCTGCCGCAGATAGAGCGACTGTTCAAAGCCGAGCAGCGGCAGATCCGGGCTCATCCAGCCGTTGGGGGTGCGCGCCACCTGCATCGCCATCGCGGCCTTGAGATCGATCTGGTTGGCCTGCGCATAGAGCGAAGCCAGCCCGCGCGCGGCGCGCTGGGCCTGCATGATCCAGACGACTTCACGCTCACGCGGGTTCCTGTCGAACAGGCCGGCATCCAGCATCATCGATTCCATCGCGGTGGCATTGCCCTCGGAGCGGCTGATCCAGATATTGTACATCAGCGGCCCACGCCGGATCGGCGAGGGATGCGGGCGCTCGACCATCTCGGCCAAATCCCACCAGTGATAGAAATGCGCAAACAGGCTGTTGGGCGCGCGGCCTTGCGCGATCTTGAAGAAATCCTGTTGCGCCGCCGGCACCCACTTGCCGGTGCGCTTGGCCAGTTCCGGCTGCATGTAGGGCTGGATGGTGGCCACGCCCGTCTTGTCCATGAAGCTGATGAAATGATCAATGTCGGCCAAGCTCTTCGCGTCCCATTCCGCCTGGCTGGCCGGGCTGGTCAGCGGCGGCAGCGCCTTGTGGTGGTTCTCCTCCAGCCGCAGGCCAGCGTGTGCTCGGGCCAGTTCGCGGGAGAGGATCGCGACTTCCTGCTCCCAGCTATAGGGCGAAAGCTGCACGTGCTTCAGATACCAGTTGTAGGCCTCCACCCCGACACCGGACGGGCCTGACTTCTTCGGCGCCTCGGCCTTCACCCAAGCGATGAAATCGCGCGTGGCAGCCAGCGCCTCGGCCACGCGGCGTTCGAGCAGCTTGTGCCCCTTCACCTTGGCAGCGAGGCCCACCAACCCCTCTTCCTGTTCGGCCAACGTGACCGGGCTGGCGTTCCACAGGTCGGCCGCGTTGCCGGTCAGGTTGCCGCGCGCCTGAGCCAGCAATGGCGGGATATGCGCCAGTTCGCCGGCCAGCCGCTCGGCATCGGGCTTGCTGAGCGGGAAAGTGTAACGCCACACATCGATCGGCGCGACGTGGACGGGGCCTTCATGATCGGGCGTGTCGCTTTGTGCGTTCCACAGCGAGAGATACCAGGCCGGATCGCGGGCCCAAGGCTTGGCCACCTCCAGATCAAACTTCAGGCCGTTCATTTCGGCCTGTACCAGCTGCCAATCCACCTTGTCGGCGGGGTTCCAGCCCTTGGTGTCGATCGCCGCCAGCTTGGCCTGAAAGCCCTTCAACGCCTCGGCACGCGCGGCAACGGCCGGCGGGGTGTAATCCGGAACGCCCCCCGGCCCGGCGTGGAAGCGCCGCCAATCGGCAAACAGCGCATGGAGATCAGCCGGCGTGCCGGCGAATACCGGGGCAGCGAACAGCAGGAAAAGGGCGAGGAGAAGTTTCTTCATGGGCCACAGCTTGGCCCGGGCGGCTCAACGCTGCAAGCCAGTTTCCTTGGCCAGCCAGCGCGCCGCTTCGGCCGGGCTGCGCTTGTTGGTGGGGCGATCGGCCTGCCAGTTGGCGATGCGCATGGCATCGACCGAGATGCGGCCGTCATAGCGCGCCAGCCGCCGCGCCAGATCATCGCGGCCCGGCGCCACCAGCAGCAGCGCATCATATGCGGGCAGCGCGCCACGATCATCGGTGAGCAGCACGATATCCGCCCCGGCCAGCGCGCCATCGCTGCTGTAGGCGGTGATCACGTCCGCGGCCCCATCCTTGAGCGCCGCCACCATCAGCACCGGGGTGAAAGCGCGCATGCTGGCAAATTCGAGGCCATAGGCGCTGCGCATCGCTGTCCATTCGCTTCGCGACAGGAATTCCAGATCGGTGGCCAGTTTCAGCTTGCCCGAAACCCGCGCCAGATCGGAAATGCTGCGCACGCCCAGCCGTTCGGCATCGGCCCGCCGCATGGCTAGCGCATAGGCATTTTCAAAGCCCAGCCGCGCCGCCACGGTGACGCCATAGCGGGATTTCAACTGTTCCGTGAGGATACGCATCATATCGGCACGCGGCACGACATCGCTGCGGCCCAGCGCCTGCGTCCACAACGTGCCGGTGTAATCGATGGAAATGTCGATTCCGCCGGCCGCCAGGCTCTGAAAGGCGATGCCCGATCCCAGGCCGGAACGCACGCCCGTGGGCTGGCCGGCGGCGCGCAGATCGGCCGCGATCAGTTCGGCCAGGATATATTGCTCGGAGAAGGTCTTGGTGCCGATCAGCACGGGCCGCACCTGGGTGGCCGGGCGGCTGTGCAGCCACCAGCCGGTGACGCCAACAGCCAGCAGGCCGAGCAGGACGAGGCCCTTGGCGGCCGGCGCCCAGCGCCGTTCGGCAATCCCCCGCTGGCACCAACCGAGTGCGCCATCAACGATGAGCGCCAGCGCGGCCGCCGCCACGCAGCCGAGCAGCACCTGTTGCCAGTCCTGCAACTGCAACCCGGCGAAGATCAGATCGCCAAGACTCTCCTGCCCCACCATCGTGGCCAATGTGGCGGCACCGATGGTCCACACTGCGGCCGTGCGCACGCCGCCCATCACCACAGGCGCGGCCAGCGAGAGTTCAACGTGGAAAAGGCGCTGGCTGGCGCTCATGCCGATGGCGCGGGCCGCATCGCGCACGCTGTCTGGCACGGCAGCCAACCCGCCCGCCCCTCCGCGCAACAGCGGCAGCAGCGCATAAAGCGCCAGCGCCAGCAGCGACGGCAGCAGGCCCAGCGACGGCACCGGCAGCCCGGTGAGATTGCGCAGCAGCACCAGCAGCGGGAAGAACAGCGCCAACAGCGCGAGGGCCGGCACCGTCTGCACCACGCTGGCCAGCCCCATCACCGTGCGCCGCAGCCAGGGCCGGCCCGGCATCAGCAGCACCAGGGGGGTCGCCACCAGCAGCGCCAATGCCAATGCTGCAGCACTGATCGCCAGATGCGCCGCCAGTGCCGAGGGCAGGGTTTCCCAGCCGGCGATCATTTGCCCATCCCGGCCAGCGCCCGCGCTTGTGCCAATGGTGTTGCCACCAGATTCTGCACCGCCGGGTGCGGGTCCGCGGCCACTTCGGCGGGCGGCCCACAGGCGACGACCCGCCCGCCATCCAGCACCACCATCAGGTCAGCCCGCAGCAGCGCATCGGCCAGATCATGAGTGACCATGATGGTCGTCAACCCCTGCGCCCGGTGCAGCGCCAGCAGGCGGTCGCCCAGTTCATCACGGGTCTCGGGATCAAGCGCGCCGAAGGGTTCATCAAGCAGCAGCAGCCGCGGGCTGACGGCCAGCGCCCGCGCCAGACCCACCCGGCTGGCCTGCCCGCCCGACAGTTCGCCTGGGAAGCGCTGCGCCAGATGCGGCGGCAGTTCCAGCATCGCCATCAATTCCGCCGCCCGTTCCATGCGCTTTGGCTTGGGCCATCCCAGCAGCCAGGGCACGGCGGCGATGTTATCGGCCACTGTCCAGTGCGGGAAAAGCCCGCCGCCCTGCACGGCATAGCCGATGCCGCGTCGAAGCTGCATCGCATCAAGGCCGGCCACATCGGCGCCGTGCACCGCGACTGTGCCGGCATCAGGCTCCAACATGCGATTGATCAGCCTAAGCAGGCTGGACTTGCCCGCCCCCGACGCGCCGACCAGCGCGACGAACTGGCCCTGGCGCACCACCAGATCGATGCCGGCCAGCACCGGGCGGCCACCCAGCGCCAGCGTGACGCCCGACAGCGCCAGAGCCAGCTCTGGCGGGGGCACGGATGCAGCAGTCGGAACGGAAACCATCGCCGCCTGTGTGGCATGGCGCGGGCCGGGCTGCCACTGCCGAATTGCGGCCGGCCTGTCATCAAAAGGCCACTGGCCTCCGGCGTGGCAGCCGGCTACCACCGGCAGCCATGCAGGGACCTCGCAATCTGATCGTCGCAGCTGTTGCCGGCGCCGCCACCGCTCTGGCCTTCGCGCCGCTAAACCTGTGGCCGTTGGGCCTGGTTGGCCTGGCACTGTTTGCTCATCTGGTCGTCACCGCAGGCAGCGGCTGGGCGGCGGCTGGGCGTGGCTGGCTGTTCGGGACAGCAATGTTTGCCGTATCGCTGAACTGGATCGCCACGTCCTTCACCTATCAGGCCAAGATGCCGGCCGCGCTGGGCTGGGTCGCGGTGATCGGCCTCGCCATGTATCTTGCGCTGTTCGTGGCGCTGCCGGCCGGACTGGCGGTGCGACTGGCGAAGAAGCCGGTGGCGCGTGCGCTGTGGTTGGTGGCACTCTGGCCGCTGGCCGAAACCTTGCGCGGCACATTGCTCACCGGCTTTGCCTGGAATCCGGCCGGGGCAATGTGGCTGGAAACGCCGGTGGCACAGCTGGCTTCGGTAGTGGGCAGTACCGGGCTTTCGATGCTGGCGCTGGCCTGCGGCGTGGCGCTGCTGTGGCTGGTCCGCAATCCCGGCCGCTGGCGGGGAGCGGGCATGGCCACGCTGGCGGCTACCTTCCTGCTGGCACTGCTTGGCGGCAGCATGATCACCGAGAATGATTTCATCGGCACGCCGCTGGTGATCGTGCAGCCCGGCATTGGCCAGGATGAACGCTATGACGCCGCCGCTGCCGAACGCCATCTTGCCACCTATATCAGGCTCACCCGGCAAGGGCTGAACCAGGCTGCGCAAGCCGGCCGACCGGTGCTGCAGAATGCCGAAGTGGCGCGGCGCGCGCTCACCGAAACCGAAGGCGTGGTCTCACCGGTGCCGCCCAGCGCCGAAAAGGTGACGGGCGAGATGAAGAACAAGCTGGCGCCCGGCCTTGCCGCGCCCACGCCGGAACAGGCCGGCGGCGGCACTGCGCTGCTGCCGCGCAAGCCGACATTGATCCTGTGGCCGGAAGGCGCCATCGATGCGCTGGTGGAAATCGATCCACCGGCGCTGGCCCGCATCGCCGGCAGCATCGCGCCTGGCGATCTGCTGCTGGCTGGTGGCACCGGGGTAAGCCGGAACCGTGATGGTACCGCCCGCTATGCCAACAGCCTGTTTGCCATTGCAGGGGACGGCCGCATCGTCGCCCGGTTCGACAAGGCGCATCTGGTGCCGCTGGGCGAATATGTGCCGTTGCGCGATTGGCTGGAGCCGCTGGGCATCGCCCGGCTCGTCCCCGGCGATTTCGATTTCGCTGCCGGCCCTGGCCCGCGCACGCTGATGCTGCCGGGCTTCACCAGCGTGTCGCCGATGATCTGTTACGAAATCGCCTTCCCGCAGGCCGTGGCCGATCGCGGCAATCGGCCGGGCTGGATTGCCAATGTTTCCAACGATGCCTGGTTTGGCGCCTGGGGGCCACCGCAGCACCTGGCGCAATCGCGGCTGCGCGCCATCGAGGAACGGCTGCCGGTGGCCCGCGCCACCCCTACCGGCATCAGCGCGGTGGTCGATGGCTTTGGCCGGGTGCGCTCATCGCTGGCTCAGGGCGAGATTGGCACCATCGTGACCAGCCTACCACCGCCGCAACCCGAATCCCTGTTCGCTCGGTTGGGCTTGTATCCGGTGGCGGTACTGGCGCTGCTGCTGGCACTGGCCGGGTGGCTGGTGGAACGGCACCGGCCACCGCCGCCGCCCCGGCCAATGCGCACCATCACGGCGTGATGCAAGACGATTAATGATATAAAGATGTCGTTATACGACTTGCATGAGAGGGCTGCCGTGCGTATGACGGCGCGTCCCCTCATCGTGAGAAGTGTGTCATGACCCGCAGCAGCTTCATCTTCACCTCCGAATCCGTGTCCGAAGGGCATCCCGACAAGGTGGCGGACCAGATTTCCGACGCCGTCGTCGATCTGTTCCTGGCCAAGGACCCGGAAGCGCGTGTCGCCTGCGAAACGCTGACCACCACAAACCGCGTCGTGCTGGCCGGTGAAGTGCGTGGCCGCGGCATGATCGATGTGGCCGGTAATTGGGAACCGGGCGCGCAGGAAGAAATCCAGCGCGCCGTGCGCGAGACGGTGAAGCGCATCGGTTATGAACAGTCGGGCTTCCACTGGCAGAATTTGACCTTTGAAAACCACCTGCACCCGCAATCGTCGGACATCGCCCAGGGCGTCGATGCCAGCGGCAACAAGGACGAAGGCGCCGGCGACCAGGGCATCATGTTCGGCTATGCCACCGATGAAACCCCGGATCTGATGCCGGCGACGCTCTATTATTCGCACCGCATCCTCAAGCAGATGGCGGATGACCGTCACAGCGGCGTGGCGCCGTTCCTGGAGCCGGATGCCAAAAGCCAGGTGACCCTGCGGTACGAAAATGAAGTGCCGGTGGCCGCCATGGCCATCGTGGTTTCGACCCAGCACGCGCCGGATTATTGCAAGCCGTGGGAAAAGGATGGCGAAAAGGGCGGTGACGCCGCCAAGTTCGCCGAACTGGAAACCTATGTGAAGGGCGTGCTGGCCAACGTGCTGCCGGCCAGCTTCCTCAGCGCCGATACGGTTTTGCACCTCAACCCCACCGGCAAGTTCGAAATCGGCGGCCCCGATGGCGATGCCGGCGTGACTGGCCGCAAGATCATCGTGGACACCTATGGCGGTGCCGCACCGCACGGCGGCGGCGCCTTCAGCGGCAAGGACCCGACCAAGGTTGACCGTTCGGCCGCCTATGTGTGCCGCTACCTCGCCAAGAATATCGTCGCCGCTGGCCTCGCCAAGCGCTGCACCATCCAGCTCAGCTATGCCATCGGCGTCGCAGCGCCGCTGTCGATCCACGTCGATCTGCACGGCACCGGCACCGTATCGGACACCGCCGTCGAAGCCGTGCTGGCTGATCCGGCCAAGCTGGGCTTTGCGCTCACCCCGCGCGGCATCCGCACGCAGTTGGGCCTTAACCGCCCGATCTACCAGCGTTCGGCCGCCTATGGCCACTTCGGCCGCACGCCGGACAGCGATGGCGGCTTCAGCTGGGAGAAAACCGACCTCGTCGCCGCGCTGAAGGCCGCACTGTAAGACGGGTCAGGGGTGGCTCAGGCCACCCCGTCCAGATACTCGACCTCGGGCTTGCCGGCGAGGCAGGCACCAAGGCCCGGGCCGGCGGCCTTGAAATGGTCGCTGGCGCCGTGGGCCTTCAGGGCATCGGCATCAGCATAGACTTCCAGCACCTTGTAGGTGGTGGCATCCGTCTTCGATCGGGTGAGCTGATAGCAGAGATTGCCCGGTTCATTGGCACGCACCGCTGCCGACAGGGTGCGGAACACCGCTTCGAAATCGTCTGCCTTGCCGTCCTGGATTTTCAGGGTTGCGATAACACCGATCATGCTTGGTCTCCACTGGGGTTGTTGCCGTCAGGCTGGCCCAGCGCCGCGCCTGCGCCTAGCTGGCGAAAAGATGGACGCCGCGCCTGTCAGCGATTAGAATTGGTCGCGTTCACCCGGGGGGAGGAACCAGCATGGCGACACGCGCTGCATCCACACACGACTGGCTGGGCACGCAGGCGCGCATCACCGGCGTCATGGTGCTGATCTTTGCGGCGGCCTTTTCCATGCATCTGGCGATGGGCCGCTCCACCTTTGCGATGCCGGCCATCTGGCACATGCACGGCATCATCTTCTTCGGCTGGGTTGGCCTTTCGCTGCTGCAGGCCGGGCTGGCTACCACTGGCCGGCTGGAATGGCATCGCCGCCTGGGCTGGCTGGGGCTGGTATGGATCATCGCCATGGTCTTTGCCGGTGTGGCGATCACCATCGCCGTGGCGCAGGCCGGGCGCACCCCGTTCTTCTTCCGGCCGCAATATTTCATGATGCAGAACCCGCTCACGCTGGCGGCCTTTGCCGGGCTGGCGCTGAGCGCCATTGCCAAGCGCCGCGATACCGGCTGGCACCGCCGTCTGCACCTGTGTGCGCTGGCCACCATCATGGGCCCGGCGTTCGGCCGGCTGATGCCGTCACCCTTCCTGATCCCGTGGGCGATGGAGATCACCTCCATCCCAGGCATGTTGTTCCCGATCTATCTGGCCCTGCGCGAATGGCGGGCCGGCGAAGGCTGGCATCCGGCCTGGACCATCGGGCTGGCGGCCGGGTCAATCGCGCTGGCGCTGGGCTTTGCCATCGCGGCGACGCCGCTGGGCGCTGATCTTTACACCAGCGTGGTGGCCGGCACGCCGGGCGCCGCGATCGACGGCAACGCCTTTGGCAGCCCACCGCCGGGCATGTGAAGGGAAGCATATGCGCCTGTTTTTCATGACGTTGGCGTTTGCCGGTGCCGCTGCCGCTCAGCCGGCGGAATTCCGCTCTGTTCAGGCCAAAGCCGTGCAGTGGCAGCCGATACCGAACGGCCAGGGTGCGCAGAGCGCCCTGATCGCCGGCAACCCGTCGCAGCCCGGCACCTATGTGATCCGGGTGAAATTCCCGCCGCACGTGATGGACCGGCCGCACCATCACAGCCGTGATCGCCATGTGACGGTGCTGCAGGGCCGCTGGGTTGCCGGTACCGGGCCGGATTTCGCGCCCGACAAGGCGCAGGTGCTCACTGCCGGCAGTTACATGTTCCACCCGGCCGGCGGCGTGCACTGGGATGGCTCCAACAGCGACGAAACGGTGATCGTGCAGATCATCGGGGAAGGGCCGGTCACCTCGGCCGATGTCGATCCGGCATTGGCCAGTTGGGTGAAGCTGCCCGGTTAAAGCTTGTCCACCGGCAGAGGCAGCGGCAGGCTGGCGGCTTCATCTTCGATCTTCTTCAGGCCGCGCGCGAACAGCAGGCGATCGGCGCCCTTGAAGCCAAAGCGCCAGATGATCAGGCCATAGCTGCCCAGAATCGCGAAAAACCCGATCGACAGCTGAATGGGTTCCGGCGTGCGCAGCACTAGCAGGCCAACGCCAAAGGCCGGGATGCCCGCCAACAACAATGATGGCCGCCAGCCAGACACGGCATGACCCAGCCGCGCCTGCAACAGCCGGGATTTGGCCACCGATTGCAGCAACGCGGCAATGGCAAGCGCCAGCGCCGCCCCCACGCCGCCACCCAGTGGGCCCGCCATCGGCACCAGCAGCAGCGACAGCCCGGCCTGCACCGCCAGCCCGATGACAGACCACATCAGATTGGCATTACGCGCCACATAGATCAAAGCGCCTTCCGCCACCGCCGCCTGCGCCGCGAACAATTCCACCGTCAACAGCATCGCCAGCACCGTCACGCCGGCGGCAAAGGCCGGGCCAAACAGGCCCATCGCGGCCTGGCCGGGAATGCCCAACGCCAGCACCGCCGCCAATTGCACCGCCGCCACCCAGAAACTGATCTGGCGCACATGGCCGGCCGCCTTGGCCAGATTGCCCGCCGCCAGATTGCGGGTGAGCACGGGGCCCAGGATCGGATCGAAGCTGGATTTCAACCGCTGCGGCAGCGAGGCGATCTGCTGCGCCACATAATAGATGCCGACCACTTCGGCCGAGGCAAAGCGGCCGAGGATGAAGATATCGAGCCGGCGCGCACCCCATTCGGCAATATCGGCCCCGGCCAGCGGTACGTTGGTTTTCACCAGTCGCCAGATGCGCGGCGCATCCAGCCGCCAGCCTACAGGCCAGCCAAAGCGGCGCAGCGCCGGCGACAGTGCCGCGAAAAACGCCGCCACCATCGACAGCAGATAAGCGATCAGCATGCCGTCGCTTCTCAAGGCGGTGAACGCCAGCGCCAGCGCGGCGATCGACAACACCCAGGGTTCAATGATCGAACGGGCCCGCACCTGTGCGCCAACATCATGGTGGAAGGCCAAGCCAGCCAGCGCGACATCGGCCAAGGCGATGAACGGAATGATTAATGCGAACCAGCGATCAAGCGGCGCCAGCCGAGTGGCCGGGAACACGAGTTCGGGCAGCAACACCAGCACCGCCGCCCCGGCCAGCGACGCGACCAGCGCCGCCAGCAACGCATCGATCAGAGCGGCTGCTTCATCCTGCGGGCGGCGCGCCATGTCTTCGGCAAGGCCGCGCTTGAGGCCCAGGGTGGCCAGCATCGCCACCAGTTCCACCACCATGGTGGCATAAGCAAAGCGGCCCAGCGCTTCGGCGCCATACAAGCGCCCGGCGATGAACAGGAATGGAAAGCGTGCCGCCAGCCGCAGCACATAACCGAAGAAGCTGGTTCGCCCGCCCTTGGCCAAGGCAGCCGTTTCGGCTGCGTCCCGGTTTGGGTTCGAGGCTGACGGATCAGCCAACATGCACCCGGCGATAGCGGCCGTGCAGATAGAGCAAAGGCTCGCGGCCCTGATCGAGCGCCAGCCGCGTCACCCGGCCGACGATGATGCGGTGATCGCCGCCATCATGATCGGCGTGCAGCGTGCAGGCAAAGGCAGCCTTGGCGCTGGCCAGCACCGGCACGCCATCCCAATCCTGCCAGTCATGTTCGGCAAAGCGGTCGATGCCCTTCTTGGTGAAGCGATCGGCAACGGCCTGGCCATCCAGATCAAGGATATTGATGGCAAAACGACCCGATTCGCGCAGCACCGGCAGTGCCGAAGCGCCATTGGCCGGGCAGAACAGCAACAGCGGCGGATCAAGGCTGAGCGAGGTGAAGCTGTTGGCGGTGAGCCCCACACGTTCGCCCGACAGTGATTGGCTGGTGATCACGGTGACGCCGGTGGCGAAGCAGCCAAAGGCATCGCGCAGGAGGCGGGGATCGAACGGAGCATCAGCGTTGGTCATCCGCCGTCCCCTATCGCGAATCCGCCGCCCGTCAATGTTGCGGATGCTCGCAGCGGCGCTATCGTGGCCCAACTGTCACAGCCGAGAGACGTTGCATGCTCACCGCCGCCCTTGCCCTTCTCGCCGCCAGCGCCGCTCTGCCTACCAGCCTGCCGCTCGATGCCGCCACGCTGGCCCTGCTACCGGTGGCCAGCGCGACCCTCACGGCACACGGGAAAAGCCATGCCTGCACCGGTGTCTGGCTGGCCGATATGGCGGCGGCGGCCGGTCTGCCGGCTGGCGAGGCGCTGCGCGGCCCGGCGCTGACGACGATGATCGTGGCCGAAGCCACCGATGGCTATCGCGTCGCCTTCAGCTTGGCCGAACTTGATCCCAAGCTGGGCAATCACCCTGTGCTGGTGGCCAACGCCTGCGATGGCAAGGCGCTGAGCGCAGCCGATGGCCCGCTGCGCCTCGTCGTGCCCGGTGAAGTGCGCTCTGCCCGTTCCGTGCGGCAACTTCGGGCGTTGCGGGTGGTTGCCCTGCCCTGATTGTTCAGAACTGCTGGCCGCGCAGCCATTCGCGCACGGCCGGGCCGACATCCTCGCGCTCCAGCGCCAGCGCAATGTTGGCCGTCACATGCCCGGCCTTGTCGCCGCAATCAAAGCGGGTACCGGTGAAGGTGAGGGCGTGGAACGGCTGTACGCCAATCATTTCCGCCATCGCATCGGTCAACTGGATCTCGTTGCCGGCCCCGCGCTTGCCGGCAGCCAGCACGTCGATCACCTCTGGCTGCAAAATATAGCGGCCGATGGCGGCAAGCCGTGACGGGGCGGTGCCCTGCTTGGGCTTTTCCACCAGACCCTTCACTTGCGTGATCAGGCCATCGACTGCGCCGGGCGAGACGATGCCGTAGCGATGTGTATGTTCGTCCGGCACTTCCAGAACGGAAATGATATTGCCGCCCAGCTGCAGATAAGCCTCGTGCATTTCCTTAAGCGCCGGGTTGGCGGGGTTCCACAGCAGTTCATCGGGCAGCAGCACGGCAAAGGCTTCTCGCCCCACCACGTGCCGGGCGCACCACACGGCATGACCAAGGCCTGCAGGTTCCTGCTGGCGCACGAAGACCATGCGGCCTGGCTCGATCTGGGTGGCTTCCAGGATGGCGAGTTCCGCCGTCTTGCCCTTGGCCTTCAAACTGTCGACCAGCTCGCGGGCGACATCGAAATAATCCTCCAGCGCGCCCTTGCCGCGGGCCGTCACGAACACCAGCCGCTCGATGCCGGCGGCCAGCGCTTCGTCCACCGCATATTGCAGCAGCGGCTTGTCCACGACGGGGAGCATTTCCTTGGGCATGGCCTTGGTGGCCGGCAGGAAGCGCGTGCCTTGGCCGCCCACCGGAAAAACGGCGGTCTTAACGGGTTTGATCGACATATTGACCTCTATGTGTGGCAATCATCCATTGCCAACAGAGACGGCCGGTCAAGCGAAACTTCGATGAATGGCGTGTTGGACGTGCCGAGTCGCGGCCTTTTCAGCCACTTGTGCTGCCGCGCAGCAGCCGGCCGGGCAGCGCGCCGGTGGCTTCGCCATCGCGGTAGGTGATCTGGCCGGCGACCAGCGTTGCCCGTATCCCGCGGGCACGCTGCACCAGGCGGCGCCCCCCGGCGGGCAGATCATGCGCCACATCCGGCGGCAACAGGGTGAGCCGATCAAGATCGATGAGGTTCACATCTGCCCGCTGGCCGGGGCGCAGCAGGCCGCGATCGGTCAGGCCCAGCGCCCGTGCCGTGTCGTGCGCCTGGCGCTTGATCAAGAATTCCA
>JAIXQM010000006.1 GCA_027485735.1 Sphingomonadales bacterium
GACCAGTTTGACTCACCGGTGGATGTCGAAGCGGATGAGCAGGGCTTGTCCGGCCTCGCGCAGATGGCGGTGGCCGTGGGCATCGCTGTCTTCACGCTGGCCATGCTCAACGCCCACGCCCTTGGTGCCTGGGCCGATGGGCTGGAACCGGGCGCCCGTACGGCGCGCATCAGTGCTGTCGCCCACGGCCTCGCAGATCAGGCGGCCACGCACGGCCTTGATGGACCGCGTGCGGCGCTGAAACAGCAGTGGGATCGGGTGAAAGCGGCGCGCTGGCCCGATTAGGCCAGCGGCAATCAGGATCAGCGATAGAAATCGTGATCGTCGAGCCGCGCCACCTTGGTGCGGCTGCGGAAAAAGCCGTTGGGCCTGGCCCAATTGGCGTGGAAATAAAGCGCGCCCTTCGATATGTCGCGGGCTTCGCCGGCCAACACGTCGCGAGCCACGTCAACCGCTTCGGCCCAGCCGTCACTCTTACGATCCGGGTGATAGCGATCAATGCGGAAGAACTGGCCGGGCTGCTTGGCCACGGCGCAGACATTGTCGCCAAAGCCCTTCTTCACCCGGTTCAGCAGCACATGGGCGACGGCGATCTTGCCTTCGCGGGGTTGGTTGCCAGCCTCGTGATGGACAACCTTGGCCACGCAATTGACGTGGCGCTCATTCAATTTGGGCTGTTCCGGATCAGCGGCCACCAGCGCCGTCTGGGCGGGGGCAACAGGCTGAGCAGCAGCCTGTGATTCCGGAGTCTGGGCGGCGACATGGCCCAAGGCCAGGCCCGAAGCCAGCAACACGGCTGCGGCAGCAGCCTGCATCTGAAGACGCGGAGTGAATTTCACATTCATTGCCGAATATGCGCCCCTGCGGCAGTTGGCAGCGAAAAACACAAGCCACCAACGCGACAGACACGACCTGCAGGATGTGCCGCAAACGCCAGCGCAATCCTGCCTTCTTGAGGCCGGCGGATACGGCGGCCGTTCATCTTTCGTCAAGCAATCAGCGACGAACTGCGCCCTTGCGGCGACCAGTTGAACCGTTGGGCCGGATTGGGTCTCGGTGCTGCACCGTGCGTCGCCGCCCTCGAATCAGACTTCCAACAGCGCCTTCAACCGATCGTTGACCACGCCCGGTGCCGCCTTGCCGGCCATGGCGCGCATGACCTGACCGACGAAGAAGCCGAACAATTTGTCCTTGCCGCTGCGATATTCGGCAACCTTTTCGGGGTTGGCGTCCATCACGGTCTGGATGGCGGCATCGATGGCGCCGGTGTCGGAAACCTGCTTCAGCCCGCGCTGCTCAACGATGCTGGCAGCGCCTTCGCGGGTTTCCAGCATGGCTTCGAACACCTGCTTCACCAGCGGGCCCGACAAGGTGCCATCGGCGGCCAGCGCCAGCAGTTCGGCCAGCGCATCCGGGGACACCGGACTGTCGCCGATTTCCTTGCCCAGCTTCTTCAGCGCGCCGAACAGATCGGTCGAAACGAAATTGGCAACACGCAGCGCCACCTCTGTGACGGGCTGGCCGACTTTCGCAGCCGTGGCGGCGAGCGCGGTTTCGAACCAGTCCGCCGTTTCCTTCTCGGCCGACAGCACGGCAGCGAGATACGGCGACAGGCCCAGCGTGGATTCATAACGGGCGCGCTTGGCGGCCGGCAGTTCCGGCAGGCTCCCGCGGCACTGCGCGATGAATGCATCATCGAACACCAGCGGCAACAGATCGGGATCGGGGAAATAGCGATAATCATGCGCGTCTTCCTTGCCGCGCATCGCTCGGGTGGTGCCGCTGCCGGGATCGAACAGGCGTGTTTCCTGTATTACCGTGCCGCCGCTTTCGATCAGATCAACCTGGCGACGGGCTTCATGTTCCACCGCCAGCATGATGAAGCGCACGCTGTTCACGTTCTTGGTTTCGGTGCGGGTGCCAAAGGGCTGGCCGGCCTTGCGCACCGATACGTTCACATCGGCCCGCATGGAGCCTTCGTCCATATTGCCATCGCAACTGCCGACATAGCGCAGCAACTGGCGCAAGCCGGCCACATAGGCGCCGGCTTCGGCTGGTGAGCGAATATCGGGCCGCGACACGATCTCCATCAGCGCGCACCCGCAGCGGTTGAGATCAACGTAGGACATCGACGGATGCAGATCATGGACCGATTTGCCGGCGTCCTGCTCCAGATGAATGCGCTCGATACCGATGCGCTTCTTGGTGCCGTCGTCCAGTTCGATGTCCAGATGGCCTTCGCCCACGATCGGATGATAAAGCTGGCTGATCTGGTAACCCTGCGGCAGATCGGGGTAGAAATAATTCTTGCGGTCAAAGCGCGACCATTTGTTGATCTGCGCGTCGATGGCGAGGCCCGTCCGCACCGCCTGGCGCGCGCATTCGCCGTTGATCACCGGCAGCATGCCCGGCATCGCGGCATCGACCAGGCTCACCTGCGCATTGGGTTCGGCACCAAATTCGGTGCTGGCCCCTGAAAACAGCTTGGCTTTGGCCGTCACCTGAGCATGAACTTCGAGGCCAACCACGATTTCCCAATCGCCGGTGGCGCCCTTGACGATGTAGTTTGGGGCTTCAGACATGTCTGTCGCTATGGCCAGCGTCGTCTGGCTTTGCAAGCCCGCAGCTTGGCGTATCAGTGGCGATGGCGCGCGATATCCGCATGGACAAAGCCGCTTGCGGGCTTTAGCCGAATTGCGCCTGTGCCACGTGGTCGGACGTGGTCATACAGGCGGAACACCACCGCGTTGCCAACCGGAGGGGGCGGGCAGGGCAGTCGATCAGGGGATTTTGTGCAGTCGCGCACAGAAAGTGGAGTGATCGCAGGGACAGCGCCAACCCTGGCGGCAACGCCGGCCGGATGGGGCAACGCTGTGCGTTGGCCGGCGGCCATGCTGGCGCTGGCGCTGGGGCTGTTGCCGCTGATCGTCACCCCGGTGTTGCCGCTCATCGATTTTTA
This sequence comes from Sphingomonadales bacterium, assembly GCA_027485735.1. GTDB lineage: Bacteria > Pseudomonadota > Alphaproteobacteria > Sphingomonadales > Sphingomonadaceae > Sandarakinorhabdus. The sequence continues at coordinate 2,960 of JAIXQM010000006.1, forward strand.
CAACCATGTCGCGCGTTTCCAGGTGCTGGCCACGCTGGCGAACAATCCGTTGTTTGCTGCCAATTATGCCGCCGCCTGGGCGATCCTGCCCAATGTCGGGTTGGATGTGATTGCGGTGGCGGCGTTGCAGATCGTGCCACTGGCGCTGCTGCCGCACCTGCTGACGGTGTTGATCCTTGCCGTGCTGTTTGCCGGCATCCTTGCACTCAACCGCGCCATTACCGGGCAGGTGCGCTGGCCGGCGCTGCTGCTGGCGTTGCCCCTGCTCTATAGCTGGATCTTCAACTGGGGCTTTGCCAATTTCCTGCTGGGGCTGGGTTTGGCGTTGCTGGCGGCGGCCTGGTGGTTGAACCAGCGTGACAGGCCGGTGCGGCGGGTGGCGTTTGCCTTGCCGTTGGCGCTGGCCATTTTCTTTTGTCACGCACTGGCGTTCGGGCTGTTCGGCATCCTGATTGCCAGCCTTGAACTGGGCCATTGGTGGCTGCAGCGGCCACGACGCTTTGCGGCACTGGTCAAAGCTCTGGGCCAATGTGCGCTGCTGGCGGTGGTGCCGGCGATCCTGTTTTTGCAATCGCGCACCGCCACTGCGGCAGGCGGGGTGAGCAATGCTGATGAAAGCCTGGCGCGGTTGCGCGCTCAGGGCTTGCTCATGGACCGCCTTGCCGAACTGGCGGCGCAGCGGCTGGAAACCATCGTTCGGGTTGCCGAAGGTCCGTCCTATCCGGCGGATGCGCTGTGGCTGTTGTTGTTGCTGGCGCTGTTGGGGCTGGCTTTCCGCCGTCGGGCGCTGCAGTTGTCGCCCTTGGTGGCGGTGCCGGCGCTGGCCGGCATTGTGCTGGTGCTGGTGATGCCGCCGGCTTTGTTCGGCAGCGGCTATGTTTCGGATCGCATGCCGCTATTTCTGGCCCTGGTGCTGGTCGCCGGAATCATGCCGGGGCCGGGGCGGTTGCCGTTGCTGCTGCCAGGGCTGGCGACACTGGCCGGCGCGCGGCTGCTGATGCTGGCCGTGCAATGGCACGGTACCGCGGCCGATCTTGCCGATTTCGATGCCGTGGCGCGGGCCTTGCCGCCGGGGCAGGTGGTCGCTGGCCTGCCAGTGCGCGCCACCCCCCATGAAGATATGCCGGGTCGCTGCGAGATGTACCCGCCGCTGCTGCTGCTGCGCCATGGCCATGCCACGCCGCTGTTTGCCATTCGTACCGCCCAGCCGCTGGAACTGCGCGGCCGCCTGGGGGCAGCACGTGATGAGCTGGCGCAGCGCCCGGCCGGCCTGCAATCCCGCCAGCGCCCGGAACTGGTGATCGCTGCCTATGCCCGTGCGGGCTATCCCTATGTTCTGCTCTGCCAGGTGGCTGCGGATCGGCCATTGCCGGCGACGCCTTATCCCGTGGTTGCCCAGGCCGGCCGTTTCCGCCTGCTGCGCCTTGCATCGGAGCCGTAAAGGCCATGGAACGTGGTATCTATGATCACATGGCGGCCCATGCCGGCTCGCACTGGTGGTATGTGGCGCGGCGTCAGGTGTTGGCTGATGTGATCGCACGCCACGTGCCGTTGCCGCCAGCGCCGCGCGTGCTGGAAATCGGCTGCGGCACTGGCCACAATCTTGGCATGTTGGGGCAGTTCGGCACCGTGGATGCGGTCGAGCTGGATGATGATGCAAGGGCGCTGGCCACCCGCGCGCTGGGCCGGGCGGTGCTGCCGGCGCGGCTGCCCGATCTGCCGCCGCTGCCGTCGCTACGTTATGATCTGATTGCGCTGCTCGATGTGCTGGAACATGTGCCCGAAGATCGCGCCACGCTGGCTGCCATCGCCGGCCGGCTGGCACCGGGCGGTTCGCTGCTTGTTACGGTGCCGCAGCACCAGTGGATGTGGAGCAGCCACGACGTCGCCAATCACCATGTCCGCCGCTATGATCAGGCCAGCCTGGCAGCGGCCTTTGCCGGATCGGGGTTGCAATTGCGTCTGCTCACCAGTTTCAACAGCCTGTTGTTCCCGCTGGCGGTGGCGCAGCGGCTGGCATCACGGATCAGCGGCCGCGAAGGCCGGCAGGATGATGATCTGGCGACACCGGTGAATGCCCTGTTCCGGACGATCTTCAGCCTGGAACGCCACCTGATCGGCCGGGTGCCGATGCCACCTGGCCTGTCGCTGCTGGCGCTGGCGTCGCTGCCGCAAGCGTAGCAACAGGGCTGACGCCCAACCGTGCCACCGGCCGGCCTGAGCCCACCACTTCAGCGACAATATAAAGTGGGCGGCGCTTGGCCTCCACATAAACCCGGCCAAGATATTCGCCGATTACGCCCAGCACCAGCATCTGCGCGGCGCCAATGCCGATGACCAGCAGGCTCAAGGACGTCCAGCCTTCGATTGTCTCGCCCTGCAGGAAGCGCACCAGAATATACATTGCGACCAGCATCAGCAGGCCGACCAGCCACAGGCCAGCGTGGGAGGCAAAACGCAGCGGCTTGGTGGAAAAGCCGGTGATGGCATCAAAGGCCAGGCTGAGCATCTTGGTGAAGGGATAGTGCGTCACCCCGGCAAGGCGCTGGGCGCGGGCATAGGGGAAGGGCACTTGCCGATAACCAATCCACGCCACCATGCCGCGCACGAAGCGCGCCTGTTCCGGCATCGCCATCAGCACATCCAGCGCGCGCCGGCTCATCAGGCGGAAATCGCCGGTGTCGAGCGGGATGTTGATGTCGGTCAGCCGATCGAGGATGCGATAGAACAGCCCTGCGGTGAGTTTCTTGGTGAAGCTTTCGCCCTCGCGGCTGGTGCGCAGGCCATAGACGACATCGGCGCCATGCGCCGCCATCGTCTTCAGCATGTCGGGCAGCAGTTCCGGCGGATCCTGCAGATCGGCGTCGATGACCAGGATCGTCTCGCCGCGGCTCAGATCAAGCCCTGCGGTGAGCGCCAGCTGGTGGCCATGGTTGCGCGCCAGATTGAGGCAGACAAGATTGGGATCGGTGGCAGCCAGTTCCTGCATGATCGCCCAGGTGCGATCGCGCGAACCATCGTTGATCAGCACGATTTCATGATCATCGCCGAAACATTGGTGCGCCGCGGCGGCAACCCGGCGGTGCAGTTCGGGCAGGCAGGCTTCCTCATTATAGCATGGGATGACCACCGATAATCCGACCAACGCCCAATCCCCCCATGTCAACGAAACACGATGAACCGGTTAAGGATAAAGCCTAAGGGCGTTACCATTGCAACCCCGGCCAGTGTCGCCGCTAACAATCCGATATGTGGTTCAGCCAAACTGTTAACCAGCGTGAACAGGCCGCCGCAGGCCAGATTGACGGCAATGAAACGCACTGCCTCTCCGCCCAGACGCCCATCTTTGCGGGGACGCGTGTTGCTGAAGGTCCAAAAACGGTTGAGCACGAAGCTTTGCACCACGCCTGCAGCATAGCCGATGGCGCTGGCCGCCGGTACACCAACCGGTTCGGCCAGCAGGCGGATGACGAGGTAGGATGTTGCGGTGTTGGCGACGCCCACCAGGCCGAAACGCAGGAACTGCGCCAGCCCTGCGCGCGTTGCCAGTTTTTCTTTGGGGGCGAGTGCTTTCATCAGGCCGCGATCACGGGCGGGCGCTGAAGCCCGCTGCCCGTTCGATCGCAAGTCCGGCATCGAGCACGCCCATCTCGTCGAGCGGGCGACCGATGATCTGCAGGCCCAGCGGCAGCCCGGAGGCGGACAGCCCGGCCGGCACGCTCATCGCCGGCAGGCCGGCAAGGCTGGCCGGTACGGTGAAGACATCGTTCAGATACATGGCCAGCGGATCGGCCTTGGCACCAAACGCGAACGCCGGGCTGGGCGCCGTTGGCGTGAGCAGCACGTCGCACTTTTCAAAGGCCGCTTCGAAATCGCGCGCGATAAGGGCCCGCACCTTTTGCGCCTGGGTGTAATAGGCGTCGTAAAAGCCGGCCGACAGCACATAGGTGCCGATCATGATGCGGCGCTTCACTTCCTTGCCGAAGCCGGCGGCGCGGGTGGCGGCATACATGTCGTGCACGTTGCCGCCCGCAGGCGTGACGCGGTTGCCGTAACGCACGCCGTCATAGCGGGCGAGGTTGGACGAGGCTTCGGCCGGGGCGACGATATAATAAGTGGGTAGGGCGTATTTCGTGTGCGGCAGCGAGACCGAGACGATCTCGGCGCCCTCGGCCTTCAGCCAGGCAATACCCTGATCCCAAAGCGCGGCGATTTCGGGATCCATGCCGTCGAGCCGATATTCGGCCGGGATGCCAACGCGCTTGCCCTTCATGCTGCCCGTCAGGCCGGCAGCGTAATCCGGAACCGGGATATCGAGGCTGGTCGAATCCTTGGCATCGAACCCGCACATGGAGGTGAGCATGAGCGCACAGTCGGTGACGGTGCGTGCCATCGGCCCGGCCTGATCGAGCGAGGAGGCAAAGGCGATCGTGCCCCAACGCGAAGCCCGGCCATAGGTTGGCTTGATGCCGGCGATTCCGACGAATGCGGCGGGCTGGCGGATCGAGCCGCCGGTATCGGTGCCAGTGGCGCCGGCACACAGCCGCGCCGAAACGGCTGCCGCCGAACCGCCGGACGAACCGCCTGGCACCAGTTCAGCGTCTGAGCCCTTGGCCTTCCACGGGCTGATGACGCGTCCAAAGGCGCTGGTCTCGTTCGACGAGCCCATGGCGAATTCGTCCATATTGAGCTTGCCGAGGAACACAGCGCCATCGCGCAGCAGATTGGCCGTCACGCTCGATTCATAGCGCGGCACGAAACCCTTGAGGATGTTTGAGCCCGCCGTGGTCTGCACGCCTTCAACAGCAAACAGATCCTTGATGCCCAATGGAATACCAGCCAGCGGCCCGCCACGCGCACCGTCGTCCACGGCCTTGGCCTGCGTCAGCGCCAGTTCCGGTGTTTCGACGATATAGGCGTTCAGGTGCCGGTTGGCGGCCATCGCATCGAGATGCGCCTGCGCCAGTTCAACCGCGCTGAACTGCCTGGCGTCCAGCCCCGCCTTCATCTCGGCCAGCGAAAGATCGGTCAGCGCGCTCATTCGATCACCTTGGGCACAGCAAAGAAGCCGCTGGCCGCATCGGGTGCGTTGGCCAGCACCTTGTCCTGGATGCCGCCGTCGGTCACCACGTCTTCGCGCCAGCGCATATTGCCGGGCATGACGCTGGCCATGGGTTCAACACCCTTGGTATCGACTTCGCCCAACTGTTCCACCCAGCCAAGGATACCGTTGAGTTGCTCGACAAGGCCGGGCACCTCATCATCGGTCACGGCGATCCGCGCCAGGCGCGCGATCTTGCGTACGGTTTGGCTATCCACAGACATGTCGCTGCCGCTAGCAGGCGAGGCCGTTTGCAACAAGGGGGCGAACGCTTCCCCGACCGCTTGTCACGTCAAGGCCGCGCGTGCCTGTCCCGCGATATGCGCCAGCATCGCTGCGCTGACCATGCCGCTGTCGCGCGCCCGGGTGATGGAGGCCGCGATGCGCGCCACCCGCGCCGCATGGGCTTCCAGCCACAGCGCCAGCACCTGCACCGGGTTGCTGCCCTCCGGCACGATATGGCGCAGCAGATCGAGCCTGATCTGCTCGAAATCACGCACCAGTGCCGCCGTCAGTAGCCGTTCCCACGGATCGGCCGGGTTCAGCGCCGCCGCCGCGCCGCGCGCCCAATCCAGCCCGGCGGTCTCGCCCAGCATTGTATAGGCCCGGGCCGTGGCCGCCACATCAAGCCGGCGTTCGGCCGCCAGCAGCGCCACGCCCACTGCGCCATCAAGCGCTTCGACATGCACGATGCTGCGCGCCAGATCGGCCGGGGCGCCCGCGGCGGCCAGTTCAGCCGCCGAACGGTCGAGCTGGCCGCGCACTTCGGCCTTGACCAGTTGTTCGATGCTGTTGCCCAGCGCCTTCAGGCCCGGTGCGATCGCGGCAACCAGGGCAGAGGCGCTGCGGCCGCCGCCCAGCCGCACCAGATCGGCCATCTGGGCACGCAGCACGCCCTGCGCAGCGCGGTGCAGCGCATTGGCCGCTGTGGCCGGCACTGCCGCCGTATCGATCGCCTGCCACAGCCCGGCAAAGCCGAACAGCTGCCGCGCCGCCACAAAGGCGCGGGCGATATCGGCGATGCCGGCGCCCAATTCCTCGGCCAGTTCGAAGGGCGCCGAAAGGCCGGCGCGGTTGATCAGTTCATTGGTCAGCTTGGTCGCCACCAGTTCGCGGCGCAGGCGGTGATGCAGGATCGCATCGCGGTGCGTGCCCTGCATGGCAGCCGGGAACGCGGCGATCAGATCAGCTTGCAGCAGCGGATCATCCACCACCGCGCTGGTCACCAGCACGTCATAGGCGGCCATCTTGGCATAGGCCATCACCACCGCCAGTTCCGGCCTGGTCAGGCCTTCGCCAGCCTGCGCACGCTGGCCCAGCACGTCATCGCCGGGCAGGCCTTCCACCTTGCGGTCCAGTCCAACACGGCCTTCCAGAGTCTGGATCAGCCGCTGGAGCACTGGCACGGCGGCTGCACCGCCGGTTTCCGCCAGGCTGATGGCTTGCGTCTGCAGGCGGTTGTCGCGCAGCACCAGTTCCGAAACGTCGTCGGTCATTACCTTGAGCAGCGCATCGCGATCCGGCCGCGACAGGCGGCCGGCGGCGACCTCGCCGTTCAGGGCGATCTTGATGTTGACTTCGTGGTCGGAGCAATCGACCCCGGCCGAATTGTCGATGAAATCGGTGTTGATGCGCCCGCCGGTGCGCGCGAATTCGATGCGCGCGGCCTGGGTGAGGCCCAAATTGGCACCTTCGCCGATCGCCTTTGCCTTCAACGCGTGCGCGTCCACCCGGATCGCATCATTGGCGCGGTCCCCGGCGTCGGCATTGCTTTCGGTCGACGCCTTCACATACGTTCCGATGCCGCCGAACCAAATCAGATCGACCTGCATCTTCAGGATGGCGCTGAGCAGTTCGCCGGGCGCCATTGCGTCCACGCTCACGCCCAGCATGGCCTGCACCTGGGGCGAAAGCGGGATGGATTTCAGGCTGCGCGCGAACACGCCGCCGCCTTCCGAAATCAGCGCCTTGTCATAATCGTCCCAGCTGGATCGCGGCAGCGCGAACATGCGCTGGCGCTCGGCAAAGCCGGCCGGAATATTGGGGGTGGGATCAAGGAAGATATGGCGATGGTCAAAGGCCGCCACCAGCGCCACCGCTGGCGACAGCAGCAACCCGTTGCCGAACACATCGCCCGACATGTCACCAACGCCGGCCACGCGGATGGTCTGGGTCTGCACGTCGGTACCCAGTTCGCGGAAATGCCGCTGCACCGAGATCCACGCGCCCTTGGCGGTGATGGCCATCGCCTTGTGGTCATAGCCATTACCGCCACCCGACGCGAAGGCATCGCCCAGCCAGAAGCCTTGGCTCTCGGCAATGCCATTGGCGGTGTCGGAAAAGGTTGCGGTGCCCTTGTCGGCGGCGACCACCAGATACGGGTCGGGCGCATCGTGGCAGACCACGCCAGCCGGCGGCAGCACGGTGCCGGCCACATCCAGATTGTCGGTGATCGACAGCAGCGCGCGGATATAGATGCGATAGGCCTCGGTGCCTTCCGCCAGCCACGCATCACGGTTCGATGCCGGCGGCAGCAGCTTGGGATAGAAACCGCCCTTGGCGCCGGTCGGCACGATCACCGTGTTCTTTACCTTCTGCGCCTTCACCAGGCCCAGCACTTCGGTGCGGAAGTCGTCGCGCCGGTCAGACCAGCGCAGGCCGCCGCGGGCGATAGGCCCGCCGCGCAGGTGGATGCCCTCCACGCGCGGGGAGAACACCCAGATCTCGCGATAGGGGATTGGGTGGGGCAATCCGGGCATAGCGGCGGAATCGATCTTGAAGGCCATCGCCTCCGGCCCGCCGGGCACGAAGAAATTGGTCCGCAGCGTGGCTAGCATGGCCGATCGGTACAGGCGGATGATGCGATCATCATCAATGCCGGATACTTCGGCCAGGCCGGCATCAATGCGGGCCAGCACCTCTTCCTGCGCCTTGGCGCGATCGGCGACATCCATCGCAAAGCGCGCCGTGAACAGCGCCACCAGATCGCGCGTGATATCGGGATAGCGCTTCAGTGCATCCACCGCCGTCATCACGCCGTAGGTGACCCCGGTTTGCCGCAGATAACGGAACCACGCCCGCAGCAGCGAGGCATCACGGGCCTCAAGGCCGCAGCCAGGGATCAGCGCGTTGAAGCCGTCATTTTCCTGCGTGCCCAGCAGCACGGCGACCAGCGCCGGCTCCAGCCGCACCGCCAGCGACGACAGATCGGCAAGGATGGCCGGATCGGGCACTTCACAGATGAAATCGTTGATGCGGCCCAGCCGGCCATCGTCGAGATCGAACGGATATTCCTCGATCACCTTCAGGCCAAAATTCTCCAGCACCGGCACCGCTTCGGAAAGCGGAATGATCGGGCCGAGGCGATACAGCTTCAGGCGCACCTGGCCGGGTTCAGAGGCGGCCATGATACGCACAGCGCGATCATTCTCGTCCTCTAGCGTAGCCAGCGCCATGATGTCGGCCGCGGCTTCGGCCGGCTGATGCTGTGCGCGATAGCTGGCGGAAAAGGCCCGGCCGTGGCTGCGCGCCAGCCGCGCCGCGCGGGTCGGCGTCACCAGCTCAGCCAGGGCAGCTTCCAGATCTTCTTCCCAACCGCGCACCAACTGGCGCAGCCGGCGATCGAGCCCGGCGGCCTGATCGGCGGTGAAGCTGGCAGCGTCGGCCACATCCACCACATAGTGCACGCGCGCCAGGCCCTCTTCGCGCAGTTCCACCTCGTAACGCGCGATGCTGCCCTTCAATTCCTGTGCCAGCATCTGGCCGGCGGCTTCGCGCAGGCGGCTGGTGTAGAGATCGCGCGGCACATAGACGAGCGCGGAAACAAAGCGGCCAAACGGATCGGCACGGGCAAACAATTTGGGCCGCGGCCGGTCGAGCAGCGAGAGCAGCCCCAGCGCCATCGCCTTCAACTGATCGGGGCTGGCCTCGAACAACTCCATGCGCGGAAAGCTTTCCAGCACATGCACCAGCGCCTTGGCACTGTGGCCGCCTTCGCCAAAGCCCAGCGCGTCGATGATCTCGCCCACCTTGCGCCGCAGCAAGGGTACCTGGCGCGGCGAAGTGGAGAGTGCAGCTGACGTGTAGAGCCCCAGGAAGCGCGTTTCGGATACCACGCGGCCCTCGCGGTCGAAGCCCTTCACCGCAACCAGATCGCCGTTCACCCGGCGGTGTACGCTCACAACTGCGCCAGCGCGCGTGATCAGCAGGGGTTCCGGGCTGGCCAGCAGCGCCTTGAAGGCACGCGGCGTGTCGGCGGGGCCACGCATGCCCGTCCACACCGGGTAATCCGGATCAGCGAGCAGACCAAGGCCCCCATCGCTGGTCACCTCCATCGCCGGATCGTCCAGATCGCCTTCAAGCCGGTAATGGCGGGCGCCCAGCAGGGTGAAATTGTCGGCCGCCAGCCATTCGAGGAAGGCCATGGCTTCGGCGGTGCGGTGCGGGGCCAGCGGCGGCGGATTGTCCGAAAGGGCGCGAATGCGTTCGCGCAGCAGGGCCAGCATCGCCTGCCAATCGGTCACCGCGGCGCGCACATCGGCCAGCACCTGGGCCAGGCTGGCCTCCAGCGCGGCGCGCGTCTTGTGGCCAACCTGCTCGATCTCCATGTAGATCATGGATTCGCGGGCATGGCCGGGCAGGGGGGCGCCATTCTTGCCCAGTTCAATCACTTCCAGCAGCGTGCCGTCAGCATCACGGCGCACATCGATGATCGGGTGCAACAGGCGGTGGATGTCCACCCCGGCGGCAGTGACGGCGGCAGCGGTGGAATCCACCAGGAAGGGCCGATCCTCACCGATGATGGCCAGGCGCAGGCGGCGGGCGCCATCATCGGCCAGCGGATCGATGTGGATCACTGGCTGATCGGGCCCACGACGGGCGGCAGCACCGGCCATGAAGCCGGCCACGGCAGCACGGGCCGCCTCGTCCAGGCCTTCGATTTCGCCGGGCAAGGCGCGGGCAAACAGGCACCCCGCCAGCGCCTGTGCCAATGGAGTGTTTGCAGTGGCCGCAGCAGTGCCGGGCTTGGTCGTTTCAGACACTTCGATCGCTCCCGCGACATTTTTGCCGCAGCTTATGCGCCGCGCTGCCGCGAAAGAAAAGTGTGATTCGAAGCTCACTCTGTAATCTTTGTGCGATTGAACACATCAAGGGCCGCGCCGGACCGGGGCCGCCGCGGGAAGGGATCGGCCACCGGCGGCAGCCGCTGCACCTGGGCAAAGGCGCTGGCCAGTTCGGCGCGCAGGCGCTTCGCCGCGCTCTTCGACAACACTTCGCGCCAACTCAGCACGATCTGCACCAGCGCCGCCGGATCGCCGGCTTCGGGCAGCGGCAGCGCTAGGCCGCGCACCAGCATCTGTGCGCCCATCGGATCGTTCACGCTGGCTTCGAACGGGATCGGCATCGGTTGCAGCGCCACCAGTTCGCAGGCCGCCACCAGTTCTTCAGACAGGCCGGGATCGCGCAGCAGCGCCAGCCCGGCGATGAGGCCAAAACGCGCCGAAACCGGGCCGCCCACGCTTTCGATGATGGCGCGGCCCGCCGGATCGCGCACCACGATGCTGTGATCGAAGAACGGTGCCAGCGCTGGTGCCATGCCATCGTCGGACGCGCTCTGCCAGGCCGCCAGTGCCCGGTTGGTCAGCCGCCGCTCCACCACGACACTGCGTGGCACCTGGTCTTCCCGCAGCGGCCCCGGCCGTTCACCGGCCGATCGATCAACGCCAGCATCATGCATGCCCAAGGCGCGGAGCGGGATGACGTAGCCGGGGTTTGCAGGGCTCATGCCCCGGATAACGGCCGGTTCACCCCCGGATTGAGCCAGCCTGGCCCGCCGCCCCACTCAGGGCGTTCGCACTGCCGCCGCCTTGCCCCTTGCCAGTCCACCCGCTCGCTGATAAATCGCCCGCCTTACCGAGATGCCGCTTTAGCTCAGCCGGTAGAGCACCGCATTCGTAATGCGGGGGTCACGTGTTCGAGTCACGTAAGCGGCACCATCAGCCTTCAAGGCATTGAAAATCATTTCGTTTGTGATGAATCTGGGGCTGCTTGTAGCGCACAGGTTTCACGCATTTTTGCGTCTGAATGCCGTTTAAATCATTGCAATTTATCGATAAATTCGCTTTTTTGCTGAGGCGCGCGACCTTATCACAAACGCATTTCAAGCCTGTCTGACGTTTGGCGTCGTGGGGCCATTTATCAATATTGGGTCAGGGTTCAATCGGGCTCGGCTGGATCATTGAGAAAGACCCACCTCAACCAATCAGTGCAGACAGCTTCGCTCAATGTGGCTTGTCGATCTGCTTAAGGTGTTTCAGATCAGTATCTGGGTATTTGATCAGGGCGATGGAACCATATAAGATTCTGATCTTGAATATTTTTCCCTAGCCATCGGCATTTGAGTGGGCTGTCCATCCACCAACGGCCAATGTAATGTCGTTGCCGGTTAACAGCGGGTGGGCAGCCTCCCCCTCTTGCTGCTACTTTCGCTCCGCGCCCTCATTTCCGCCGTTCAGACGGCGAATCCGGCGCCCGGCTTCAGACGGTTTCGACCCAGCTCCTGATTTTCCGCACTTGGCTGTCTGCCAGAACGTTGTTGGTAGAAGGCGGAACTCGAAAACCCCAAACCTTGCTCAGCACATGGATCGTTCGCGGGCGATCATGGCGGCATGTGTTCGGTTGCGGGCGCCAAGCTTGCGGCAGATCAGCTTGACATGCAGTTTGATGGTGGGTTCTCGCAGGCCAAGTTGCCGGGCGATTTCCTTGTTGGCGTGCCCAGCGCACAAGCCGGCCAGCACTTCGCGTTCCCGTGGGGAAAGGCTGGTCTCGCCCACAGTGGTTTGTGCCGTCGGGCGGGACAGTGTCAGCGGAACATAGATTTCGCCGGCGGCCATGAAGCGGATGGCGTTGACGACCGAGCGTGCTGGCAGCGTTTTGGGCAGATAGCCGGCGGCGCCGCAGGCCAGCACCTTGTCGGGCACACCGGCTGGCGCCAACCCGGACATCAAGGCGACCGGTTTGCCGCTGTTGGCGGTGATTGCCTGTTCCAAACCGTCAAAGCCGTTCATTCCGGGCATGGCATAGTCCAGCAGTACCAGATCAAACGCAGGCCCGGCGGCCATCGCGGTCAACGCCTGTGGCAGATCAGGGACCGTTTCGACAACAAATCCGCCTTCGGCTTCCAGATAGGATCGCAGCACATCGCGCAGCAGGTCGTGATCATCGGCAATGAGGATGCGCATCACACGGTCCTTTTGCGGGCAGCGGCGATTGCGGTGCGCGCGGCGGCAACGAGGGCATCCATGCTGGCGGGTTTGCCAAGCACGGCGTCGAACAATTCGGCTTCCCCGGTGCGGCGCTGGTGGGCGCGCGGCAGGGCAGACAGCAACAAAAGCGGCAGATCGGCGCGAATTTCCCGCAGTTGCCGCGCGAGTGCCGCACCGTTCAGGCCCGGCATGTCATAATCGGTGATCACCAGGCTCCAGGCGTGCGGGTCTTCCTCCACGGCCGCCAGTGCGTCGGCAGAATCAAGGCAGGGCCCGGGTTCGGCGCCGGCCTGTTCCAGCATGGCCACCAGCGTATCGACCACGGCTGGGTTGTCATCCACGACCAGCACGGCCTTGCCTGCCAGAACATCGGCATCGGCGGCCTCGACGATGGAGTGCGAGGGTTGTTCGCTAACGGCGGATTGAAGCGGCCACCACACTTCGAAAACAGCGCCCTCGCCAAGCTGGCTGAAAAGGGCGATAGCACCGCCGGCATTGTCAACGATGCCAGCGACCACCGCCAGTCCAAGCCCGGTGCCAGCTTCGCCCTTGCGCGTATAAAAGGGCTCGAACACCTGCGCCAGATCGTCTGGATCAATACCACAACCGGTATCGCTCACGCGGATGAGTGCGGCCGGCCCGGTGGGCAGGCTGCCCACCAGCACATCGCCTGCCGGCAGATGATCTGCGGCATCCAGCAGAGAAATGGCAATCCGCCCGTCCTTTCCGCTGGGCAGCGCATCGCGCGCATTCAAGGCGAGGTTCAGGACCACCTGCATCACTTCAGTGGCATCGGCACGCGCCAGCACCGGGGCGGGCGGGCGATCCACCTCGATCCGGTGCAGGGCATCTGTCAGACTGGGGGCCACCAGGTCGCGCACGCTCGTCAGGATGGCGCGCAGATCAACCGGCTTCAGATCGGGTGCGCGGCGGCCCAGCGCCAGCAATTTGTCCACCAGGCCGGTGGCGGTCTGTGCGGCGGACTGGATGCGCAGGGCATGGCGACGCACATGATCGTCGGCCACGCCTTCAAGCAGGCTGGCAGTGCCGGCGATGGCCGCGATCAGATTGTTGAAATCATGGGCGATCCCGCTGGCGAGCTGGCCCACAGCCTCTTGCCGCTGCGCGAGCATCAACTGTTCGCGCAGCCGCGCCTTGTCGCGCTCCATCACAAGACGGCTGCCGATGTCGCGTGTCACGCAGACGATGCCGCCATCGGCCGAAAGCGACAGGCTGACCTCCTGCTCCACGGCGTTGCCATCGGCGCTGCGACCCTGCACCTCGCCCCGCCAGCGCCCGGTTTCGGTCAGGATCGGCATCGCCACCTCTGCGATGTGACGGGCGTTGTCTTCATCGTACAACACGCTCCACGGCTGGCCGATCAGGCTTTCGGCGTCGGGATAGCCGAACATGGTGGCATGGCCGCGATTCATGAATATGAAGCAGCCCCCGGCATCGGTGACGGCAATTCCGTCATCGGAGGCTTCGATCGCGGCGATCTGCTGGGCAAGCCGGGCTTCGGTGGCGGCCCGCTGCGCTTCTAATGCCTTCCGTGCCGAGACATCGCGGATGATGGCCGCAAAGCCTTCGGGCTCGCCCTCGCCTTCGGCCGGCCACATCCCCAGCGACAATTCCACCGGAAACTCGTGGCCGGCCTTGCAACGGGCTGGCACCTCGACCGTTTTGCCGACCAGCTTGGTGGGTCCGCGCAGACGCAGCCGTTCCATGCCGCTGTTGTGGCCGTGGCGGTGGCGGTTGGGGATGATCAATTCAAGAGACTGGCCCAGTGCCTTGGATGCTGGCCAGCCGAACATGGCTTCGGCGGCGCGGTTCCAGTGGATGATGCGGCTGTGGGCGTCGGAGCAGACGAAGGCATCGGTTGTGGTCTCGGCGATCAACTGGGAAATGCGCTGATCCTGGCGCAGGCGTGAGGAATTGAGAAAATCCATCACCTGCCCGGCCATGAGCCGCAGCGCATCCGCTTCACGCAGCGTAAAGCCAGCGCGCGGTCGGCCATCGATCACACATAATGTGCCGATGCGGTGGCCACTGGCGGCTATCAATGGCGCTGCCGCATAAAACCGGATGAACGGCGCGCCCATGACCAGCGGATTGGCGGCGAAGCGCGGATCGGCTGTGGCGTCGGGAACCACCATCACGTCATCACTGGTGATGCTGTGCGCACAAAAACTGTCAGCCCGCGAGGTTTCGCAGGCATCAAGGCCGTGGCGGGATTTGAACCACTGCCGGTGCTCGTCAACCAAGCTGATCAGCGCAATTTCGGTATCGAACCGGTCAGCGGCCAGGCGGGTGATCACATCCAGTGCCGGATCGGGCGGTGTATCAAGCACAGCCAGCGCCCGCAGGGCGGCAAGGCGCTGCGCTTCGTCAAGCAGTGCGGGTGGCGTGGCTAAATCTATCATTAAAATTTACGTATCATCAGAAAGTTAACATTGCCATGCGAGCCGCGGAAGCACGAACCCCCTCCTGACGGCGAGGCGCTGCTATACTTTGGTATAGTGAGCAGGATCCAATTTGGCCGCCTGATATCCCATCGGAGCCACGCCATGCCCGATTCCAGCATGAGCGCCATACCTCCGCAGACCACCACCATCCGCCCGGGCAACAGACAATGTTAAATTTAACGTCTAATGAACGCTCCAGCCGCTGCACCCTGCCGCTGGCCTAAACAACTGTTATGTAGAGGAAATTATCTGTGAAGAGCATGATTCTTGCCGGGGCCACTGCCCTGATCGCCCTGGCCGCCGCTGGTGCGGCCGCTGCCGCCACCGCCGATGCCGGCGCTGGCGCCAAGATCATTGCGCCGCTGGAAATCAGCCGCACCGCCGATCTCTATTTCGGCACCATCGCTCCGTCGACCACGGTTGGCGACAAGGTTGCCGTGGCCGCCGACGGCAGCCGCCAGTGCGGCCCGGCGCTGACCTGCCTGACCAGCGACCACACCGCCGCCGCCTTTGCCGTGACCGGTGAAGCAGATGCCTTCTACACCATCTCGCTGCCCAGCGAGATCAAGATCGTGAACGACAATGGCGCCGCCATGGTCGTTAGCGATTTCACGGGCTCCAAGGCCAAGGGCCAGCTGCTGAACGGTGAAGACAGCTTCAGCGTCGGCGGCACGCTGGAAGTCGCGGTGCGCCAGGAAGCTGGGAAGTACCAGGGCAGCTTCACTGTCGCGGTCGAGTATCAGTAAAAGTTGCACGGCAGGGGGGAACGGTGCCCGGCGGCCAGCCCAAAATGGTTGGCCGTCCCCCCGGCGCCCGATCTGGTGGCCCTTGCCGCCTGGCGCCCGACCCCCCAAGCCAGCAATGCCCGTTTCCAGACCAACCCCTGTCATCCCAAGGTCTGTTCCATGAAGTTCCTGCCCGTTGTGGCCGTCCTTGCCGCGTTGTTCGGCGTTCCGGCTGCGGCCGAACTGCTGATCGCACCCACCCGCGTCATCCTTACCCCCGCCACCCGTTCGGCTGAATTGGTGCTGGTCAACAAAGGCACAGAAACGGCCGCCTTCCGGTTGGCGCTCGAAAACCGGCGCATGCGCGCCGATGGCGGGCTGGAAGCGGCGGACACGCCCCAGCCCGGCGAGAGTTTCGCCGTCGACAAATTGCGTTTCTCGCCCCGACAACTGGTGCTGGAGCCCGGTGCCCGCCAAGTGGTGCGCATCATGGCCACCGCCCCAGCCGATCTGGCGCCCGGCGAATATCGCAGCCATCTGCGCCTGATGTCGGCACCTGTGAGCGCGGGGCGATCCCAGGTGCCCGCGCCGGCCGGCACTGATAACAGCCTGTCGATCGAACTGATTGCCATCCGCTCCCTCACCGTGCCGGTGATCCTCAGGATCGGCACGCTGGCTGCCAGCGTGACGGTTGATGCCGCCACGCTTTCGGGCGCGCCGGAAAACCAGCTGGTGGTGAAGCTGGCGCGTCAGGGCACACGCTCCACCTATGGCGACATCAGCCTGACAGTGGAGGGCGAAAAGCAGCCGGCTTGGCTGGTGCGCGGCGTGGCGATCTATACACCCAACACCAGCCGCGACGTGATCCTGCCGCTGCCTGCCGAGGTGCGGACGCGGTTGGCCGGCAAGCGGGTGCGGATCAGCTATGTCTCCACCGACAGTGCCGAACCGGCGTTGGCCGGCACGCTGCTGGCCAGCATGACCGCCCAGCTCTGACCCCTCTGCATTTGGAATCCTGTCAATGCGCCGCCGCCTGCCCGCCGGCGGGCGGTGGCTTGCGGCTTTGCTGCTGGTCACGCTCGCGGCCACATCAGCGGCGGCGGCCCCGCCCGCCGAACCCGGCCTGTTCGACCAATTGTTCGGCACCGATCCCGCCGCCGAACGGGCCGGCAAGGCCAGCGATGGCCTGGCCCTGCCTGGCCTTTTTGCTCAGGGTCAGCGGCTGGCCGATGCACTGCCGCTGCATGATCTGGGGCCGGGCCAGGGTGCCTGCGTGGCGGCCGTACCCCTGCTCGACGCGCTGGAATTGCGGCACAACACCGGGGACGATGGCAGCATCACCGTAACCCTGCCGGAACCGCGCCGCACAATTGTCGTGCCGGCTGCCGCCTTGCTGGCCAGCCCGAGCGGACCGTGCCTGCCGTTGGCCACTCTGCCCGGATTGCTGCCGCTGGCCATCAACCACGATCCTGTCAGCCAGCGGCTGATGGTTGAAGCGCGCGCGCCGCTGCCGGTGTTGATGCGGCTGGCGCGCGCCGAACGTCAGGCCCGGCTGCACCCGGAAGTCCTTCGACCGGCCTTTGCACTGTTACCGCGCCCTTCGGCGCTGGCCCGATTGTGGAGCCTCGATCTGGCTGCCGGGCTGGTGCAGGCCGCAACCGGCAGCGATGCCTCCGCCAGCGTACAAGCCAGCGGCGAACTGTTCGGTCTTTCGGCCCGCGCCGGGCTGGGCCTCTCCGGGCGGGCGGCGCCAACAGCCGGCTTCACCCTCTCGGACGCGCGCGACACGCCCGATCTGCTCGGTCCGCTGGCGGCGCGCAGCCTTGCCATCGGCGATATCGCCAGCCCGGCCCAGCCGCTGATCGCCGATGTGCTTTCGGGCCGCGGCTTGCTGGTCTCCTCCCGCCCGCCGTGGCGCGCAGATCTGGTTGATGAAATCGATCTGTTTGGCCCGCTGCCGGCCGGCTGGGAAGCCGAACTGTGGCATGAAGACCGCTTGGTGGACGCAACGCGCGACGCTGATGCCGCCGGGCAATGGCGCTTTGCTCGGCTGCCGGTGCGACTGGGCGAGAATCGCTGGGTGGTGCGGCTTTATGGGCCGCATGGCGAGAGCAACGAACAGGCCTTCACCCGCCTGATCGGCACCGAGATGAATGCCGAGAATGAAGTGGATTACAGCATCGGCTTCGTCGACGGCGGCACCCCCTTGCTGGGTGCAGCGCCGCAACGCACGGCCAGCGGCGCTGCGGCCTTTGCGACATTGGGTTGGGGGTTGGCACCGGCACTTACGGCCCGTTTTGGGTTGCGCGCGCCGCTTGCCGGCAACCCGGCGCTGTCGCTGGGCATGCACGGTGCCCATGGCGGCACCTTGTGGGCGGCCACGCTGGCTCGTGATGGCAAAGGCGGCCTGGGCAGCGCGCTGCGGCTGGCACGACGAGTGGGTGCAACCGATCTGCTGCTCGACCTGGCCCGGCACGGCCGCGACGCCGGACCGGCGCAGGCACCGCCAGTGCGCGAATTCGCCGGTCTGGCCAGCCTGTCCGGCACGGGCCGGCTGGCGCTGGGGCGGTCAAGCTTGCCGTGGCAATTGCGCCTGCAATCGTCGGCACGGCGCGGCGGCGGTCACCAGCAAGCCATTGGTGGCAGGCTGGCGTTGCCGCTGGCCAGTTTGCAGGCCAATGCCGGGTTGGGGCTGATCCGGCAGGGCGTCGCTGGCTGGCAGGGCGGCGCCACGCTGGGGATGGCCGCCACGCATGGTCCATGGCGATTGCGCGGCGGCCTGGATGCGGTGCTGGCGGGTGGTTGGCGGCTGGGCGGCGGCAATATTTCGGCCGTCCGCCGCACGGGCAGCGGCACGATCAGTCTGGATATGGGCTGGCAGACTGACCGGCGGCGGTTGAGCGGCGGGCTGGCCTGGAACCAGCGGCTGGGTGCCTTTGGCCTTTCCGCCGGCCTCTCCCGTGCCGCCGATGGCTGGCGCCTGGGCCTGGGCCTCGTGGTGGGCATGTGGCAGGGCGCTGGCCGCTGGCATGCGGCACCGGCTGGCCTCACCCGCAGTGGCGCCGTGCTGGCCAATCTGTTCATCGATGATGATGGCGACAACCAGCGCGATGCCGGCGAAGCAGCGATGCCGAATGGGCGCTTCATCGTTGGCAACAGCCTTCGCAGCGAAACAACCGGCGGCGATGGCCACGTCCTGCTACGCGGTCTGCCGACCGGGCTGCCGGTGGACGTGGAGACCCAGCTGGCATCGCTGCCCGATTTCAGCCTCCGGCCCGCGCGCCCGGGCGATCGGCTGCGCCTGCGCCCTGGCGAAGTCCGCACCCTGGCCATCCCCTTGCAGCCGACCGGTAGCGTCGAGGCCCAGATACTGCTGGTTACCGGAACTGCTCGCACGCCGCGTTCCGGAGTGCCTGTCACCTTGCACGATGCGCGCGGCAACTCTGTCGTGCGCGGCGTCACCGATTTCGAAGGCTATGTGCTGTTCGAAGGCTTGCCGTTTGGCCGCTATTCCGTCGAAGCCGCCGGACAATCATGGGCTGATATCGCTCTTTCCCGTGACGAACCGAACCGACAAATCAGCGTGCTGCTTCCGCCGCCCACAAACTGAGTGCCGCTGGCCTGCGCTTCAGCGGCGTGCGGGCAGGGTTGCAAGCCAATCATGGATGCGGGTTGCAAGTGCAATCCGCGCGTCGGACCAGCTGTGATCGGTGGCTTGGTGGGCTTCCGTCACCTTGCCACCAGCAGCACGGGCGGCGGCGACCAGCGGATCGGTGGCGGGTTTCAACCCGTCGTCTGACGTCAGTACCAGCAGCGGCTGGTGGGCGAGGCCGGCGGCGCGTGGGCGCAGATCGAAGGCGGCGGCTTGCGCGCGCAATTCGGCGGCCTGGATCGCGGGCGACGTGCCGGCCAGGGCTTCGCTGTTGCCGGCCGCCTGGGCTTCCAGCCTGTCGCCAAGCAACGGCGCCAGCGCGCCCATGTTGGCCGCCGAAATCAGGATGGCACCGGCCAGTGCCTGATCTTCGGATGCCACCATCCCCGTTACCCAGCCGCCCATGCTGTGCCCGGCCAGCACGATGAGGCGAGTGTCGATGCCCAGCTTTGCCGCCACCTCCGGCTTGCGCAGCATGGCCAGCACGGCCTTGGCATCCTCCGGGTTCTGGCCAAAGCGGAAGGCGCCGGGGCTGCCCCAAGCGCCGCGATAATTGAACGTGACGGCATTCCACCCGGCCCGACGAAGGGCCTGGGCCAGATCGAGATTCTTCTCATTGCCGGGCCAGCCGTGGCAGATGACGATGGTGGGATGCGGCCCCGGTCCTGCCGCCAGATAGGCCACGCCGTTGATCTCCACCCCGCCCGAAGGGATGTGCAACACTTCCATGCGGGCGCGCGGCGTAGCGGTGGCGGGCGGATCGGTGAACAGCGGATTGGCCAGCGCCGGAGCAGACATCAACAGCAGGGCTAGAACAAGACTTCGCATCGATTTTCCCCCTTCAACACGGGCTCAGGCTAGACTGGCGGCAGCGTCCAGTCGATGGGGTGCAGGCCTTGCGATTCCAGCCAGACATTCGTGCGGCTGAAGTGGCGGCAGCCGAAGAAGCCATTGTGCGCCGACAGTGGCGATGGGTGGGGGGCTTTCAGCACCAGATGCCGGCTCGCGTCGACAAAGCCAGCCTTTTTCTGGGCGTGGCTGCCCCACAGCAGGAAGGCGCAGGGTTGTTCCCGTTCCGCCACCAGACGGATCACCGCATCGGTGAACGCTTCCCAGCCGCGGCCCTTGTGGCTGGCGGCAAGGCCCTGTTCCACCGTCAGGCTGGTGTTGAGCAGCAACACGCCCTGCCGCGCCCAATGCTCAAGGAAGCCATGCCGTGCTGGCGCGATGCCGAGATCGGATTGCAGTTCCTTGTAGATATTGACCAGGCTGGGCGGCACCCGCACACCGGGGCGGACGGAAAACGCCAGCCCATGTGCCTGGCCGGGGCCGTGATACGGGTCTTGCCCCAATATCACCACACGCACTGCATCAAGCGGCGTCAGATCAAGCGCGCGGAACCATTCGCTGCCGTTGGGAAAGATCGCCTTGCCGGCGGCTTTTTCGGCCAACAGGAAAGCCTGCAACGCCGCCATCGACGGCGAGGCCAGGGCATCCGCCAGCGGCGCGCGCCAGCTTTCGTGCAGCTTGATCGTGTCGGCCATACGCCTGTGTGACGGGGGCAGGGCAGCAGCGTCAAGCGCGCGGTTTGCCCACACCCATGCGGGGCATCAGATTGTCGCGATCCATCACCAGATGCTTGATGATGCCAACAATGTGCAGCGCCAGCAGCGCCAGCATGGCCCAGCCCAAGATCTCGTGCAATTCGTTGGCAGCGCTGCCGGTGGCCTTATCAACGCCGAACTTGGAGACCGGCAGCCCGAACCAGGCCAGTGGGCGATCATTGCGATCCGCCGCAACCCAGCCCGACAGCGGCAGCGCCAGCATCACGGCATAGAAACCCCAGTGGGCCGCTTTGGCCAACAGCCGCTCGCCACCGGTGAAGTAGGCGGGCAAAGCCGGCACGCTATGGCCCAAGCGCCAGCCTAGCCGGAACAGGGTGAGGGCGATGATGGTCAGGCCGAAGCTTTTGTGGAAATCCATCACCAGCGCGCGCTGGCCGCCTTCGCGCGGCACGAAATCATGCAGGAAGCCGCCGGCCAGATTGCCGATGATCATCAGCGCCATCAGCCAGTGCAGCGTGATGGCAACCTTGCTGTAACGGCTCAAAGCCTGTCTCCTGCTCGCGAAGACCGCAGGCTAGGCCGCGCGCAATCCAGCGTCGATAAGGGGTTATACCCCCCTTCAGAACGAAACGCGCGCCCCCACCCAGAATGTGCGGGGCAGGGCGCGTTCGACCACACCGGTGCCAGACAGCGCCGCCTGCACCTCGGCATCGAGCAGATTTTCGACGCGGCCTTCGATGGCGAGGCCCTTGACCAGCGGCACCAGCAGCAGCGCATCAACCATGGTGGCGGCATTCAGGCTCCGGCTGTTCTGATCATCCTCGAACTGGCTGGCGATGTGGCGCAGCGTGGCCGATGCGGTGAACAGGCTGCCGGTGTAATCGATGGTGCCGGAGAACTGGTCACGCGGTGTCTGGGCTGGCCGCAGCCCGTCCAGTGGCGCAGCAGCGCCGGATGCGGCGATGTTTGGGTCGACATGGCTCCAGCTGGCCGTCAGCCCGAAGTCGCCGCGTCGGAGCTTCGCATCCACTTCCCAACCCCACACGGTGAGCGCATCGAGATTCTGGCGCTGGCGATAGAAGCCGCCGGCCGCCACGAAGCCGACGCCGGGGAAGCTGCCTGGCCCGCGCCCTTGCGTGACGTTGGCGATGGTGTCGTCCATGCGGTTCCAGAAGCCAGTGACGCCGATCTCGACGCCTTCGGCTGGCTTCAGCGTGAAGCCGAGGTCCACGCCTGTCACCCGCTCGGGATTGAGCAGGGCATTGGCCGCCGTGGCATCGGGGCCGACGCGGAACGGGCGATAGAGTTCATTCAGCGTGGGCAGCCGCCAGCCGCGATAGGCCGCACTGCGCAGGGCCAGCCAATCGGCGGGCTTCACCGCCAGACCAATGCGGCCGGTGAATTCATGGCCGGAACGATCTGCAAACAGCAGGCTCGTGAACGGCGCGTTGGTGGCGATGGTGGTTTCCAGCAGGCGGCCGTCCTTGATCGTCCACCAGTCGATGCGGGCCGATGCCGTGGCGGTGACCATGCCGCGCTCGATGCTGGCATCGGCGAACAGCCCGGTGGTGCCGGTGCGGCCGCCGGCTTCGCGTTGGCGCGTCGGCGCAGCATTCACATAGGTGAACAGCTCCATCGTCTTGCCGGTGAGCTGCCGCGTGTCCGCGCCCAGCCGTAGCGAGACACCTTTGCCTACCGGCGGCGCGATCTCCAGCCGGCCGCCCCAGCCGGTGGCCGGCGTGTCATATTGGGCCAGGCTCTGCGTCACCACGGTGCGCGTGGCGTTCACGGCGGCGAAATCGGAGGTGAAATTGCGCGTCTGCACATAGGCCAGCGCCTGCCAGCCCCAACGCCCGCGCCCGACCAGCCGAAGTGCGCCATCGACGCCTTCGGAGGTGTTGCGCGAAAAATCGGTGCCGCGCTCGCGGCTGTCGGTGAAGGCGTTGGCGGTCACTTGCGCTTCGGTCTCGGGCGCGACTTCCACAACGGCGCGCAGGGCCACGCTGGCCTGTTCATAAGGCGCCGCGCGATCGACCGTGCCACGGCTGCGTTTCACGATGGGGATGAAACCGTCGCCGCGGCCATAGGCGGCAGAAAGGGTCGCGAAACCCTTGTCACGTGTCAGCCCCAGTGCGCCTTGCGCGTCGACGCTGTTGCGGCTGCCATAGGCGATGGCGCCATCAAACGGTCGCATTGCGTTGCCGCCCACGGATTCCAGCTCGATGGTGCCGGCCAGCGCGCCGGGGCCCCAGTAACCGGAGCCGCCGCCGCGCGTTACCCTGATGCGATCCAGCCGGCCGGTGGCATAGGCCGGAAAGGCCACCCAGCCGCCGAACGGATCGGCCTGCGGCACGCCATCCAGCACCAGCAGCGCGCGGGATGAGGCATTGCCGCCCAGGCCGCGCAAGGTGATGCCCTGCGATGTGGCGTTGGCGGAACGGCTGTCAGACCGGCGGAACTGCTGCTGCCCGGCGATATCGGCCAGCACCGATTCCAGCCGGTTGGAACCGGTGTTCAGAATGCGCTCGCGATCGATCACGATCAACGACAGCGCCGCATCACCGGGCAGATCCTTCAGGCCCTTGCCGGTTACGGTGATCAAGGCGTCCTCGGCTTCAGCGGCAAAGGCGGGGGCGGTGCTGATCAGCAGGGCGGCGAAGAGGGGCAGATGCTTCATGGCCGCGTGTGTTGCCCAACGCGTGCGCGGGTGCAAGCCACTAACGATTTTGTCGCGGCGGGCGTCTTGGCGGCGCAACACACCCGCCCTACATTGGCAACACCATAACAGGAGACACGACATGCCCAATCCCTGGCAGCACAGCCGTTCCACCGGCATCGCCGACGATATCGATTTCGAGATCAAGGGCCATGAACTGCAGTTCGTCGAGATCGAGCTTGATCC
>JAIXQM010000021.1 GCA_027485735.1 Sphingomonadales bacterium
TATGGCAGCGTGGAAGGCGTGATTGCCAACATCGAGGCGATCAGGAAGCCCAAGCTGAAGGAGACGCTGGCGGCCTCGGTTGAAATGGCCCGGCTGTCGCGCGAACTGGTGCGCCTGAAGGATGACCTGCCGCTGCCAGCACCGCTGGACGAACTCACGTTGAAGGAACCGCCGCACGAGCCCTTGGCGGCCTTCCTGAAAAAACACGGCTTCCGTGCCATGCTGGCCAAGCTGGGCAGCAGCGGCTCCAATGGTCCGGCGCCGAACACACATCGCCCGTCGACCGCTGCCGCAGTGGAGGACGAGATCGCCTTCACCCACGCCGATTACGAGACAGTGACGACGCTGGAGCGGCTGGACTGGTGGATTGCTGAGGCGACGCGGCTGGGTGCGTTGGCCGTGGATACCGAAACCACCGGCACCGATCAGATGCGCTGTGATCTGGTCGGCATCAGCCTGGGCGTTGCGCCAGGCAAGGCGTGCTACATCCCGGTCGCGCACGGCACCGGCGACGGCATGTTTGCCGAGCGGCCGCCGCAACTGGGCCTGGCCGAAACCATCGCCCGGCTGAACCCGCTGCTCGCCAATCCGGCGGTGCTGAAGATCGGCCAGAATCTGAAATATGATCTGATCGTATTGGCTCGCCACGGCGTGCCGGTGCTGGCCCCCTATGATGACACCATGCTGCTGTCCTACGCGCTCGATGCCGGGCGCTGGAATCACGGCATGGATGATCTTTCCGCCCGTCACCTCGGCCACACGCCGATCGCCTACAAGGATGTTGCCAAGGGGCTGAAGAGCTTTGCCGAAGTCGATCTGCGCAAGGCAACCGACTATGCCGCCGAGGATGCCGATGTGACGTTCCGGCTGTGGCAGGGCTTCCGCCGCCGGCTGTGGAAGGAGCAGGTGACCGCCATCCATGAGCAGGTCGATCGGCCGTTGCTGCCGGTGATCGCGCAGATGGAAATGGCCGGCATCAAGGTGGACCGGGCCGAACTCGCCCGTCTGTCCGCGCTGTATGAAGTTGAGATCAGCCGGCTGGAACTAGAGATCCACGAACTGGCCGGCGGACCGTTCACCATCGGCAGCCCCAAGCAATTGGGCGAAATCCTTTTCGACAAGATGGGTTACAAGGGCGGCAAGAAAAGCAGCAAGACCGGCGCCTGGACCACCGATGCCAGCGAACTGGAGCGGCTGGCCGAGGAAGGCGCGCCGATCGCCCAGAAGGTGCTGGACTGGCGCCAGCATTCGAAGCTGAAATCCACCTACACCGACGCGCTGCAGCAGCAGATCAACCCGACCACAGACCGGGTGCACACCAACTTCCATCTTGCTGCCACATCAACCGGGCGGCTGAGTTCCAATGATCCCAATCTGCAGAATATCCCGATCCGCACCGAATTGGGCCGGCGCATCCGTCATGCCTTCGTGGCTGCGCCGGGCAATGTGATCATGGCGGCGGACTATAACCAGATCGAATTGCGGCTGGTCGCCCACATCGCCGACGTGCCGGAACTGAAGGAGGTTTATGCGGCGAACGAGGATGTGCACGCGCTCACCGCCAAGGAAGTCTTTGGCCATGTTGATCGCGACACGCGCGCCCGGGCCAAGACGATCAACTTCTCCATCATCTATGGCATTTCCGCTTTTGGCCTGGCGGCGCGGCTGGGCATCGATCGTAGCGAGGCGGCGCGCTATATTGAGCTTTATTTCAGCCGCTTCCCCGGCATCCGCAACTACATGGCCGAAACCATCGCGTTCGCGAAGGAAGCCGGTTTCGTCACCACGCTGTTCGGCCGCAAGTGCCACGCGCCGCTGATCCTTTCCAAGAACCAGG
Organism: Sphingomonadales bacterium; assembly: GCA_027485735.1. GTDB lineage: Bacteria > Pseudomonadota > Alphaproteobacteria > Sphingomonadales > Sphingomonadaceae > Sandarakinorhabdus. Next base: position 1,838 of record JAIXQM010000021.1, read on the forward strand.
GCGAGCGCCAGTTCGCCGAACGCGCCGTCGTCAACGCCCGCGTGCAGGGGACGGCCGCCGACATCATCAAGCGGGCCATGGTGCAGATGCCGGGCGCATTGCGTGAAGCGGGCCTGACCGGCACCAAGATGCTGCTGCAGGTCCACGATGAACTGGTGTTCGAAGTGCCGGAGGCCGAGGTGGAAGCGGTGCAGCCGGTGATCCGCGCCGTAATGGCCAATGCCCACAGGCCGCTGGTGGACCTCTCCGTGCCGCTCGGCGTCGAGATCGGTCACGGCGCGTCGTGGGGTGACGCGCACTGAGAGTTTCACTGGTCATGCTGGCGCAGGCCAGCATCCACCTTTCCGCAGGCGGCGCCCGACGCCGTTATGGGTCTTGTCGGGGAAATGGATGCTGGCCTGCGCCAGCATGACAGGTGATGATGGAGGGGCGCCTCAGCCGGCCGCCAATCCCTTCGCCCGCAGCCACTCCAGCATCGCCGTGTTCACCGGCACTGGCGCTTCCTGCTGCACCCAGTGCGAGACGTTCGGGAAGCGCACCAGGGTGAAATCCTGCACATGAGGGCCATAGCCTTCGGTCAGCTTGATATCGAGCGCGGTGTCCTCCTCGCCCCACAGCATCAAGGTGGGCACGTCGATGGGTGGGCTCGTCTCTTCCAGGATCTTCAGATTGGCGCGGTAATAGTTGATCATCGCCGTCAGCGCGCCGGGGATCAGGGCGTTCTTGCGATATTCCTCCAGCA
>JAIXQM010000183.1 GCA_027485735.1 Sphingomonadales bacterium
CATCCTTATGTCGTTGTTGCGGCGGCATGTGGCACGCCCAAGAACAAGAGGATGGCCCGATGGCGGACAAGCCCAACACCCTGCAGGACATGTTCCTGAACACCGTGCGCAAGACGCGCACCCCCGTCACCATGTTCCTGGTCAATGGCGTCAAGCTGCAAGGGGTCATCACCTGGTTTGACAATTTCTCGGTGCTGTTGCGCCGCGACGGGCACAGCCAACTGGTGTACAAGCACGCCATCTCGACCGTTATGCCGGCGACTCCGCTGCAGCTGTTCGAGGCCGAAACCGAAGATTGAGAGCGATATTTTGGGTTACGAACCACCACAAGCCGGCGAATTGACCATCGGCGGCTTCGACGAAGCGCGCGGCATCCGCACGGGTTCTCGCGCGCTGGTCATCCTGCCGCACATCCTGGCCAAATCCGCGAACGCCCTGCGCTCACCCGAAGCCAAGCTGGCCGAGGCGGAGGGTCTGACTCGCGCCATCGCGCTCGACGTTGTCCATTCCGAAGTGGTGAAGCTGCGCAACGTGCAGGTCTCGCGCCTGCTGGGCAGCGGCCAGATCGATCGTCTGGCCGGCCTGGTGGCGGCGATGGAGGCCGAGGTGGTCATCATCGATGGCCCGGTCACCCCGGTCCAGCAGCGCAATCTTGAAAAACTGCTGAAGGCCAAGGTGATCGATCGCACCGGGCTGATTCTGGAAATCTTTGGCGAGCGCGCCAGCACGGCGGAAGGCACGTTGCAGGTGGAATTGGCGCATCTGCAATATCAGGCCAGCCGCCTGGTGCGCAGTTGGACCCACCTTGAACGCCAGCGCGGCGGCTTCGGCTTTCTGGGCGGCCCCGGCGAATCGCAGATCGAGGCGGACAGGCGCCTGATCCGCGACCGCATTGCCCGCCTGCGCAAGGAACTGGAGGAGGTGCGCCGCACCCGCGGCCTGCACCGCAAGCAGCGCCAGAAGGCGCCGTGGCCGGTGGTGGCACTGGTTGGCTATACCAATGCCGGCAAATCCACCCTGTTCAACCGGTTGACCGGCGCCGAAGTGCGGGCCGAGGATCTGTTGTTCGCCACGCTTGATCCCACCATGCGCGCCATCCGGCTGCCGGGGCATGACAAGGTTGTGCTATCTGACACGGTGGGCTTTGTTTCCGATCTGCCGACCCAACTTGTTGCTGCCTTCCGCGCCACGCTGGAAGAGGTGATGGAAGCCGATCTGATCATCCACGTGCGTGACATTAGCCATCCTGACAGCGACGCGCAGGCGCAGGATGTGATCGATGTGCTCACCAGCCTGGGCCTCGCGCCCGGCCAGCGTGAAACGCCGATGATCACGGTGTTCAACAAGATCGACGCGCTTGATGCCGAACAGCGTGAAATTGTGCTGAGTCAGGCTGGCGATGATGCCATCCCGGTGTCGGCGCTCACCGGCGAAGGGCTGGATCGGTTACAGGCCGCCATGGACCTGACGCTGCGCGCCGGCGCCCGCGTGCATCGCATCACGCTGCCGATGAGCGATGGCCGCAGGCTTGCCTGGCTGCACAGCCATGGGGAAGTGGTCGGCCAATCAGGTGATGAAGACAGTCTGACCATCAACGTACGCCTTTCAGACAAGGACAAGTCGCGGTTTGACGCGATGACATATGAATTGGGGAGCTGAGCCATTAGGCCTTCCCCCGGCGGCGATGCTTTGGCACAAGACGCCATGCCCGCCCGCTTTCCCCTTTTGGCGCTGGCCGTGGCCCTTGTGGCCGCGCCGGTTCGTGCCGATGAAACCCCGGTTTCCCCGCAGCAGCAAGCGGCGTTTGCCGATTGGCTGAACCTGTATCGCGCCGAGGCTGCGGCGCGCGGGTTGAAGCCGGAATGGCTGGATGCGGCGTTGAGCGATGTGAAACTGGTGCCGCGCGTGATCGGCGCCGATCGCAATCAGCCCGGCGGCAGCGCCAAACCGATCCGCTTTCCCGACTATCTCGCATCGAAATTCCGGGGGGACCGCATCCCGCACGGCCAGCGCCAGTTTGCCGCCAATCGGGATTTGCTCGCCCAGGCCGAAACCGCCAGCGGCGTGCCGGCGGCCGTGATTGCGGCGATCTGGGGCATCGAAACCAGCTATGGCCGTGTGCTTGGCCGCTATGATCTGCCGTCCGCGCTGGCGACGCTCGCCTTTGATGGCCGTCGCCGCGATCTGTTCACCCGTGAACTGGATGCCGCCGTGCAGATGGTGGGCGAAGGCCGGGTGGCGCGGGAAGCGATGAAAGGCAGTTGGGCCGGCGCCTTTGGCCAGACCCAGTTCCTGCCCAGCTCCTATCTTGCTTATGGCCGCGATGGTGATGGCGATGGCAAGATTGATCTTTGGGGCAGCCAACCCGACGTGTTCGCTTCCATCGGCCATTATCTGGCCAAAAGTGGCTGGCAACCGGGCGAGGCCTGGGGTTTCCGCACATTGGTGCCCGATGGCTTTGATCGCAGCGCTGTTGCCGCCGCCGAACCACCCATCCGCTGCGTCACGCCGTTGTCGCGCCATTCGGCCCTCAAACCGGCGCGCGAATGGCGGGCGGCCGGCTTCACGCCGGTCAACAGCAGCTGGCCGGCCGATGATGTGGTGATGAGCCTGATCGAACCGGACGGGACGGGGCAGGGCGCCTATCTTGTCACTCGCAGCTATCGCGCCGTGCTCGGCTACAATTGCTCCAATCTCTATGCCCTGTCGGTCACGCTGCTGGCCGATGCCATCAGCCTGGCCGGGGCCGCCGCATCAGCGCCGGTGGCCGCCCCCGTGGTGGCAGCGAGCAGCCCGCAATGAGGCGGTTGCTGTTGCCGGTGCTGGCCGGCCTTGCCGTTGCGGCCTGTGGCGGCAAGCCCGCGCCCCGCATTGTAAATGCACCGCCGCCGCCGCCGCCGCCGCCGCGATTGGTTGACGTGTCGGACGATTCAGCCGCTGTGGCCCGCGACGCCGCAAAGCTGGGCAACTGGCCAGTGAAGATCGGCAAACCGTATCAGGTCGCGGGCATCACCTATTATCCTGCCGATGAGCGTGATTACCGCGAGGACGGCGTCGCCAGTTGGTATGGCCCTGGCTTCCACGCCGGCAGCACCGCAAACGGCGAACGCTATGACCAGGATGATCTTACCGCCGCTCACCGCACGCTGCCGATGCCGAGCTGGATAGAGGTGGAAAATCGCGACAACGGCCGCAAGCTGACCGTGCGCATCAACGATCGCGGCCCGTTCGCACGCGGTCGCATCATCGATCTGTCGCGCAAGGCGGCGCAGTTATTGGGCGTTGATCGTGCCGGCACGGCCCGCGTGCGCCTGCGCCGCGTCTATCCGGGTGGACGAAGCGAAATTGCGCCGCCACCGCCGCTCGTCGTCGCATCGGCACCGGTCGCCCCTGTCACCACAATTGCCTTGCCCACGGCCAGCCGCGAACCCGCGCGCGGCACAACGTCCACCGGCGCCAACTGGCTGGTGCAGGTGGCGGCGCTGGGCGACGGCGGCCGCGTTTCCTGGCTGAAGGGCTTCCTTTCCAGCTTCGGCCCGGTGTTGACCGAAAGCCTGCCCGGCGGCCTCACCCGTGTGCGGCTTGGCCCCTTTGGCAGCGAAACCATGGCCAGCGCGGCGCTGGCGCAGGTGCGCGCTGCCGGCTATGCCGACGCCAGACTGATTCCTCCCACCCCATCACGCTGATTGACCCAAGGACGAAAATTCTGATGCGCCTGATTGCTCCGATTGCTCTGCTCCTTGCCGCCACGCCCGCCCTTGCGCAGGCCCCGGCCTATACCACTGCGGCCCCCATCGCCTTCCTGAAGGACCTGCAGACCGGTCGTATCCTGTTGGCCAAGGATGCCGACAAGCGCATCCCGCCGGCATCGATGGGCAAGATGATGAGCGTCTATGTTGCCTTCAAGCTGATCAAGTCGGGCGAAGCCAATCTGGAACAGCCGATCCTGGTGCGTGAGGAAACCTGGAAGAAGTGGAACAACCAGGGCAGCACCATGTTCTTGGACGTGAACAGCCAGGTGAGCGTTGAAAACCTGCTGCACGGCATCGTCACCCTGTCGGGCAATGACGCCTGCGTGGTGCTGGCCGAAGGGCTGGGCGGTACCGAAGCCAATTACGTCGCGCTGATGAACCGCGAAGCCAAGCGCCTGGGCCTGAAGAGCAGCAATTTCGCCAACACCAATGGCTGGCCTGATCCGAACGAGTATGTGACCGCCCGCGATCTGGCCATGATCGCCGAAGCGACGATCCGCGATTTCCCCGATCTCTATGCCCGCTTCTACCAGAAGGAAGGCTTTACGTGGGGCAAGACCATGGGTGCCGGCCAGGCCATCACCCAGGGCAACCGCAATCCCTTGTTGGGCAAGGTGGCTGGCGCCGATGGCCTGAAGACCGGCCACACCGAAGAAGCCGGCTATGGCTTTACCGGTTCCGCCGTGCAGAACGGCCGCCGCCTGGTCATGGTGGTTGCCGGCCTGCCCAGTTTTGGTGAGCGTGTGTCGGCCAGTGTCGATTTCATGAACTGGGGCTTTGCCGCCTGGCAGAATATCCCGCTCGGCAAGAAGGGCCAGGTGATGGGCAAAGTTGCCATCAGTGGTGCCGCCGATCCGACCATCGATGCGGTGGCTGGCAAGGATCTGTTTGTCACGCTGCCGCGCGGTTTCGGCATGGAGCGCAAGACGAGCGTTGAAGCACTGCCCGGCTTGTCGGCACCGCTGAAGGCCGGCCAACAGGTCGGCAATCTCGTGGTCACCATGCCCGGCCAGCAGCCGGTGAAGGCACCGTTGGTGACCCCGGTCGCCATCGAGGAAGCCGGCATGTTCCGCCGCGCCTGGAACTGGCTGATGAGCTTCTTCGCCTGATGAAGACGGGCCGTTTCATCACGCTGGAAGGCGGGGAGGGGAGCGGCAAGTCCACGCAAGGCCGCCTGCTCGCCGAGGCGTTGCGAGCCGATGGCCACGAGGTGCTGCTGACCCGCGAACCGGGCGGCACGCCGGGTGCGGAAGCCATTCGCAGCCTGCTGGTGACCGGCGATCCCGATCGCTGGACGCCGTGGAGCGATGCACTATTGATGACGGCCGCGCGCGTTGATCACGTCGCGCGCGTCATCCGCCCGGCACTGGAACGCGGCGCCACGGTGATCTGTGATCGTTTCATCGACTCCACTCGCGCCTATCAGGGGGCGGGACGCGGGCTGGAAGATGCGGCGCTGATCGATCTGCACAACGAAGCGGTTTGCCTGTGGCCTGATCTCACGCTGGTGCTGCTGCTCGATGAAGCCGAAGGGCTTGCCCGGGCGGCGGCGCGGGGCGGTGCGGAAGCCCGCTTTGAAGCCATCGGCGGCGATTTCCACGCCCGCGTGCAGGAGTTTTTCGTGGCATTACCCAAGGCCGAGCCCGATCGTTGCAAGGCCGTCAACGCTGGCGGCAGCATCGATGACGTGGCCGTCCGTATCCGGGATGCGCTGTGCTGATCGGCCACCAATCGCAGATTGAGGCCTTCACGGCTGCCTTCACCGGAGGCCGGCCGCATCATGCCTGGCTGCTCGTCGGCCAGCAGGGGCTGGGCAAGGCCAGTTTTGCCCGTGAAGCGGCAATCTGGCTGCTGGCGGGCGCACCGCGCGGTGATGGCTTTGCCGTACCGCCTGACGGGGAGGCCGCGCGCCTGATGGCTGCCGGATCGCACCTGGATTATCGCCTGATCGAACGCACCGAAGCCAAGACCGGCAAGCTGCGCAGCGAGATCGTTATCGGCCAGATCGTGCGCCGGCCCGACAGCGAGGGGCAGCCGCTGCGCGAATTCCTGTTCGGCACGCCGATGCTTGGGGCCCGCCGCGTGGTGGTGATCGATGCTGCTGACGACATGAATCGCAACACCGCCAACGCCTTGCTGAAAAGTCTTGAGGAACCATCGGAAGACACGGTGTTCCTTCTGGTCAGCCATTCGCCCGGCCGGCTGCTGCCCACCATCCGCTCGCGCTGCCGCACATTGCGCTTTTCCCGCCTCACCGATGCCGAAGTCTCCCGCGTGTTGGCCAGCGCCGATCTGGAAGGCGAGGATGAAGCCTTGCTGGTGCGCTTGGCCGAAGGCTGCCCCGGCCGTGCCATCGCGCTCGCCGGCGCCGGCATCACCGCGCTGGAACGCGATCTGGCCCAACTCGCCGCTCTGCCGCCGCAGATTGCCAACCCGGCCGCACTGATGCTGGCGCGCGGGATCGGCGGCAAGGGCCGGGAAGGGCGCTATGCCGCGCTGCTCGATCGTGTGCCGGCTTTGATCGCCGATCGCGCCCAACGCCTGACAGGCCCGGCTCGCGGGGCCGCCATCGCCGAATGGGAGGCCGCCAACCGCCTCGCCCGCGAAGCCGTGCCGCTGCAACTGGAACCGGGGCAGGTGGCGCATCGTCTCGCCCTGCATCTGGCCGCCGTGCCTGCTTGAATCTGGGACCATATTGCCCCATTGGCCGTGGCCATGAGCAAGCCCCGCTTCTACGTCACCACCGCCATCGCCTATCCCAACGGCCGCCCGCACATGGGCCATGCCTATGAAGCGATCGCCACCGATGTCATCGCCCGCTTCAAGCGGCTTGATGGTTTTGATGTGCGCTTCCTTACCGGCACCGACGAACATGGCCTGAAGATCGACCAGGCCGCACGCGCCGCCGGCAAGCCGCCCAAGGCCTATGTCGATGACATGGTGGCGCCGTTCCAGTCGCTTCATGAATCCCTCGGGATCAGCTTCGACCGTTTCATCCGGACCACCGATGATGATCACAAGGCGCTGGTTCAGGCGCTGTGGCAGCGCATGGCGGCCAATGGTGACCTGTATCTGGGCCGCTATGAAGGCTGGTACTCGGTGCGCGACGAGGCCTATTATGACGAAGGCGAACTCGTTACCGGCGAGGATGGTGGCAAACTTTCCCCCAACGGCGCGCCGGTCGAATGGACGGTTGAGGAAAGCTGGTTCTTCAAGCTGTCGGCTTATCAGGACAAGCTGCTGGCGCTGTATGAAGGCCACCCCGAGTATATCCAGCCTGCCAGTCGTTTCAATGAGATGCGCGCCTTTGTTGCCGGCGGGCTTTCGGATCTGTCGGTCAGCCGCACCAGTTTCACCTGGGGCATTCCGGTGCCCGGCGACGAACGCCATGTCATGTATGTCTGGCTCGACGCGCTGGCCAATTATCTGACCGGGGCAGATGCCACTGGTCGGGGCAGCCTAGATGGCGAATGGTGGCCGGCCGATCTGCACGTTGTGGGCAAGGACGTGGTGCGCTTCCATGCCGTTTATTGGCCGGCGTTCCTGATGTCTGCCGGGATTGCGCTGCCCAAAACTGTTTTCGGCCACGGCTTCCTGCTCAACCGCGGCGAGAAAATGTCGAAATCGCTTGGCAATGTCGTCGATCCGGCCGCCATGGTGGACCGCTTCGGCGTCGATCGCCTGCGCTGGTTCCTGTGCCGCGAAGTCGCCTTTGGCGAAGACGGCAGCTACAGCGACGAAGCCATCGTGGAGCGCACCAACGCCGATCTGGCCAACGGCATCGGCAATCTGGCACAGCGCAGCCTGTCGATGGTGGCCAAGAATCTCGGCGGCGTGATGCCGGTGCGCGGCGAGGCTGGTGAAACGGAATTGCGCCTGAAGGAGGCATTCCTGTCCGGCAGCGAAGCCTATTTCACCGCCATGAACGGCCTTGCCCTGCACAAGGCGCTGGATGCGCTGATGGCCATGGTCGCCGCCGCCAACGGCTATTTCGCCGAGAATGCGCCGTGGGCGCTGGCCAAGACCGACGTGGTCCGCATGGCCGAAGTGCTGGCCGCCACGCTCGACGCCACCCGCCGCATCGTCATCCTGGCCCAGCCCTTCATGCCGGGCAGCACCGCTCAACTGCTCGATCAGCTCGGCGTTGCTGCCGATGCGCGTGATTTCAATGGTTTCAACGTTCCGGTTGACGCCGGCAAGCAGCTGCCGCCGCCCGCCGGCGTGTTTCCGCGCATCACGCTGGAAGGCTGACGACGTGCTGATCGACAGCCATTGCCACCTCAATTACGCCAGCCTGGGTGAAGATGTGCCCGGCGTGCTGGCCCGCGCCCGCGGCGCCGGGGTGGGCGGCTTTCTGGCCATTTCCTGCCGGGAAAGCGAGTGGGATGGCGTGATCGGCATTGCGGACGCGCACGAAGGTGTGTGGGCCAGTGTCGGCATTCACCCGCACGAGGCCGACGAGCATCCCGATACCGACGCCGCCACGCTGATCGCCGCCAGCGCCCACCCCCGCGTGATCGCCATCGGTGAGACCGGCCTCGATTATTATTACGACAAGTCGGACCGGGAGCGGCAGAAAGCCAGTTTCCGCAGCCATATCCAGGCCGCGCGCGCGACCGGCCTGCCGCTGATCGTCCACACCCGCGATGCTGAAGCTGATACGCTGGCTTTGCTGAAGGAGCCGGGCGAGGGGCCGTTGACCGGCGTCATCCACTGCTTCACCGCTTCACAGGCCTTTGCCGATGAAGCACTTGTGCTGGGTTTCTACATTTCGCTGTCAGGCATTGTCACCTTCAAGAACGCCCGCGACCTGGCTGAGACCGCCAAGACCATCCCCGCCGATCGCCTGCTGGTGGAAACAGACTCGCCCTATCTTGCGCCCGTGCCGATGCGCGGCAAGACCTGCGAGCCGGCCTTCGTCGCCCATACCGCGCGCTTCCTTGCTGCCCTTCGCGGCGTGAGCGAGGCAGAACTGGCCGCCACCACCACCGCCAACTTCCACGCGCTCTTCACGAAAGCGGCATGAAGATCACCATCCTCGGTTGTGGCACCTCCAGCGGTGTGCCGCGCATCGGCGGGCCGGATGGGGCAGGGAACTGGGGCCTGTGTGATCCAAGCAATCCCAAGAACCGCCGTCGCCGCGTTTCCGTGCTGGTCGAAGCGGCCGGCAAGACCGTGCTGATCGATTGCGGGCCGGATTGCCGCGAACAATTGCTGTCGGCCCGGGTCGCGCACCTTGATGCCGTGATCATCACCCATGATCATGCCGATCACGCCCATGGCATCGATGATCTGCGCCAGGTCTTCCACGCCATGCGGCGCCCGGTCGACGTGTGGGCCAGCCCGGCCACCTTCTCGGTGCTGAAATCGCGCTTTGATTATGTGTTCTTCGGCGCCGCCGGCTATCCCGCAACCTGCACTGCGCATGATTTTGAGCAACCGGTGGCGCTGGGTGATCTGTGCATCACTCCGTTCCCGCAACTGCACGGCGACATTGAATCGACCGGGGTGCGCTTCGATCATGACGGAAGGTCAGCAGCCTATTCCACTGATGTAAAAGATTTTGATCTCCGTGCCGATGCCGCGTTGACCGGCCTTGATCTGTGGGTGGTCGATGCGTTGCGCCGCGAACCGCACCCAACGCACACGCACCTGGAACAGACGCTGGCATGGATCACTGATCGCCGGCCGGGCAGGGCAGTGCTCACCCACATGGATCAATCGATGGACTATGAAACCCTGCGCGCCGAACTGCCGGCCGGGGTGGAGCCGGGCTTTGACGGCCAGGTGATCACGCTATAGCGCGAGTATCGCGAACCCGAGCGCTGCCGCCAGGCTGGTGAGGCTGGCAACGATCCCGACGAGCAGCGGCTTGGGCCCGGCTTTCAATATCTCTCCCAATGGTGACCTGATGGCGGTCGCAGCCACAGAAACGGCCAGCATCCAGCTCGACACATCAGCAGCAAAACCAGAGGCGTGCGCCGGGATGATGCCAGTTGAGTTGATGCCGGCCACAACAAAGAAGCCCACCACGAACCACGGCAGCAACGGCGCCGCCCGCTTGCCGCCACTGATCTTCAACGGTTGCGGAAAGGCCAGCGCCACCAAAGCCAGCACCGGTGCCAGCAGCGCAACCCGAGCCAGTTTCACGATTGTGGCCGTTTCACCGGCCGCAGGCGAGAATGCATAGCCAGCGCCGAGCGTTTGCGCGACATCGTGGATGGAGGCGCCGAGTACGAAACCGGCCTGCAAGTCGTTCAATTTGAACAGTTCGCAGATTGCCGGATACAGCACCAGGGCCGCGCTGCTCATCGTGGATGTGCCGACCAGCACCAGCGTGAGTTCGGCCTGGCGCAAGCGACGCTCGCCCAATGTGGCGGACAATGCCATAGCCGCCGAGGCGCCGCAGATGGCCACGGCGCCGCCGGACAATGTGCCGAAAGCCGAGGAAAACCCAAGGCTTCGTGCCGCCAGCACGCCAGCGCCGATGGTGATGCCAACAATGGCGACCACGGCCAACAGCGATTGCGGCCCCAGGGCCACGATCTGTTCCAGCGTAATGCGCGCTCCTACCAGCACGATGGCCCAGCGCAGCAATTCGCGGCTTGCCAGCGTGAGGCCCGGCGTGAGCCGCCGATCGGCCGACAGGAAATTCATGGCGAGCCCGATCAGCAGCGCCAGCAGTGTGAGCGGCGCGCCATAACGATCCGCCAGCGACGCCGCCGCCAGCGTGGCCAGCACGGCGACCATCAAACCGGGCAGATAATCGCGCCAGCGTGTCGCCGGTGTGCGTTCAATGTCGCCGTAAAGATCGGCGGCCTGGGGCAATTGATTGGCGGCATCCATCGGTGCAGGGTTAGGCGGTTGCAGGGATTTCGCCAAGGGGGCGCTGATAGCCTCAGTGTGTATTAAACATAATATATATTATCAGGCAATCATATTGTCCAAAGCGCGGTAGGGCGTGGCGCTCCCCGCCTGTCTGAACCGATTGAAACCAGTTCAGCACTGCGGCAGTGAAGCGACATGGAAACGCTCTCGCTCACTCGCCTCGCCACCATCATGGCCGCCCTTCGCCACAAGGAGAATGGCTGCCCGTGGGATCTGGCCCAGGATTTCGATACGATCGCGCCATACACGATCGAGGAAGCCTATGAAGTGGCCGAAGCCATCGCGATGCGGGACATGGCGGAATTGAAGAAGGAATTGGGCGATCTGCTGTTCCAGGTCGTCTTTCACAGCCGCATGGCCGAAGAAGCCGGGCATTTCGCGCTCGCCGATGTGGTGACCGCCCTGTGCGAGAAGATGGAGCGTCGCCATCCGCATATCTTCGGTGATGGCACCCGCGCCAGGGATGCAGATACCCAGAAGGACGAATGGGAGCGCATCAAGGCCGAAGAACGGGCCGCGGCCGGTGCACCGGAAAAGCCGGTTTCGGCGTTGGATGGGGTGGCGACGGCCCTGCCCGCCTTGATGCGCGCCGAAAAGCTTCAGGCCCGTGCGGCGCGAGTCGGGTTCGAATGGCACGATGTGTCCGGCGTGCGGGCCAAGCTGGACGAGGAACTGGCCGAATTCGACGCTGCCACGGATGACGCCCACCGCGCCGAGGAGATGGGCGACGTGCTGTTCGTGCTCGCCAATCTGGCCCGCCGCCATGGCATCGATCCGGAAACCGCCCTGCGTGCCGGCAACGCCAAGTTCGAACGCCGATTCAAGGCGATGGAGTCGCTGGCCGGTCCGGATTTTCCCGCACTGCCGCTCGATGCGCAGGAAGATTACTGGCAACAGGTGAAGGCCGCCGAACGGCGTTGACGCGCCCGGCCCTGCCCTTACACACTGCGACGGGGGAGAAATGCAATGCCAATCGATCGTCGTCTGTTTCTGGCCGGTGCAGCCGGCGTTTCG
>JAIXQM010000139.1 GCA_027485735.1 Sphingomonadales bacterium
GCTCTCGCCCTGATGGCCGGCCCGGCGCTCGCTCAGACGGCCACTGCCGCCGCTGAAACCGAAGCTGCCGAAGAAGGCACCATCGTTGTTACCGGTACCCTGATCCGCAACCCGAACCTCGTGTCGGCATCGCCGATCGTCACGACCTCGGCTGAGACCATCGCGCTGCGCGGCAGCAACGTGGCCGAAGAAGTGCTGCGTGAAATCCCCGGCTTCGTGCCGAGCATCGGTTCGGCCGTGAACAACGGCAACGGCGGTGCCAGCTTCGTCGATCTTCGCGGCCTCGGCACCAACCGCAACCTCGTCCTGCTCGACGGCCAGCGCATCGCGCCTGCCGGCCTCGGCGGCGTCGTCGATTTGAACAACATCCCGCTGGCCCTCGTCGAGCGCGTTGACGCGCTGACCGGCGCCGCCGTGACCACTTATGGTGCCGATGCCATCACCGGTGTCGTGAACTTCGTCACCAAGAAGAACTTCACCGGCATGGACCTGCAGGTCTCGAACTCGCTCACCGAGCGTGGCGACGGCCATCGCATTCGCGCCGACCTGACCATCGGCGGCGACTTTGCCGACGGCAAGGGTAACGCCGTGATCTCGGTGGGTTACCAGAAGGCCGATCCGGTGTTCCAGGGCGACCGCGACGTGTCGCGTCTCGGCTTCGATACCTTCAGCGGTAACACCGGTGGCGGTTCGCCGACGACGGTGCCGACCCGCATCCGCAACGTGCGTCCGATTGATCCCCTGACCGGCCAGCCGAGCACCAACCCGGCTGTGGCCAACCTCGGCAACGGCCAGCTGTCGCCCGATGGCCGCACGGCTGTTCCGTTCTATCAGGATTTCAACTTCAACCCCTTCAACATCTTCCAGACGCCGTTCCAGCGTTTCAACCTCTTCGCCAAGGCGAACTACGAGATCACCGACAATATCGAGGTTTATGCCCGCGGTATGTTCTCCAAGAACACCGTGCGCACGATCATCGCGCCGTCGGGCCTGTTCTCGCAGACGGTTGTTCTGCCGATGTCGAACCCGTTCCTGCCGACAGCGATCCGCAACCAGTATTGCGCCTTCAACACCAGCTCGGTGGCCTCCGGCCTTTACACGCCGCGTTTCACGCCAACCGAGTGCGCCGCTGCAGCGACTGCAACGACCAAGGCCGATCCCAACTACCGCGAAGTGACCACCCTGCTCAGCCGCCGTACCGTCGAAGCCGGCACGCGTGACAGCGAATACACCACCACGCTGTTCGATTACACCGCCGGCCTGCGCGGCAAGCTGACCAACACGATCGATTGGGACGTGTCCGCCTCCTACGGCCAGAGCGAAAACATCGCCCGCGCCACCGGTTACCTGATCAACGATCGCGTGCTGGAAGCCCTTCAGGCCACCAACCCGAACACCTGCCTCAGCGGCAACGTGGCCTGCGTTCCGTTGAACGTCTACGGCCCGGCCGGCTCGATCACGCCGGCGATGGCGCGCTTCATCTCGGCAGACTCCACCGATCGCCGCACCTCCAGCCTGACTCAGGTTCGTGCGCTGCTGTCGGGTGATCTGGGTGTCAGCTTCGGTGATGCTGAAGCAATCGGCTTCGCTGTCGGTGCCGAGTATCGCGATTACGGCGCTGCCGTGCTGCCGGACGACTTCTCGGAGCGTGGCGCTCTGGGCGGCGGCGGTGGCCCGACCCCGCGCGTCGAAGGCGGCTACAACGTCAAGGAAGTCTTCGGCGAAGTCATCGCCCCGATCCTTGAAGGCAAGCCCTTCTTCGAAAACCTCACCCTCGAAGCCGGTGCGCGTTATTCGTCCTATGAAGTCGCTGCGCCGGGCAACCCGTCGTTCGACGCCTTCACCTGGAAGGCCGGCGGTACCTGGGAAATGGCCCAGGGCTTCAAGGTCCGTGGTAACTACAGCCGCGCTGTCCGCGCTCCGAACATCGGCGAACTCTTCTCGCCGGTTTCGCGCGGTCTGACCAACCTGGGCACTGATCCGTGCGCTGGTGCCGCTCCGACGACCAACGCCAACCTGCGTGCGGTCTGCATTGCGCAGGGCGCTGCTCCGGGCATCATCGGCCAGATCGATCAGCCGGCTGCGGGCCAGGCCAACGCCTACGGCGGCGGCAACCCCAACGCGCGGCCGGAAAAGGCCAACACCTGGACCTTGGGTGCGGTGTTGCAGCCGTCCTTCGCTCCGGGCCTCGCCCTCACGGTCGATTACTACAACATCAGCGTGACGGACGCGATCACCAGCCCGCTGCCGGGCGATGCGATCGCCGCCTGCTTCGGCAGCATCACGGCCGCCAGCGCCACCAGCGCAGCTTGCACGGCCATCCGCCGTGACCCGCTGTCTGGCTCGTTTGACGGTGAATCGTTGGGTCTGCCGCGTCCGCTGTCGAACCTGGGTCGTCTGAAGACCGACGGTCTGGATGTGAACCTGACCTACTCGACCGATCTTGGCTTCGCCAAACTGGGTGTGAGCGGCAACTTCAACTACACCTTCCGTTCGCAGTTCCAGGCCACGCCGACCTCGGTCAATCGTGAGTGCGTCGGCTACTACAGCCCGAACTGCTCGTTCACCGGTTCGATCCAGCCGAAGTGGCAGACCTCGCTGCGTACGACCCTGGGCTTCGAAAACTTCGACGTGTCGCTGCTGTGGCGCCACATCGACAAGGTGATCCAGGAGCCGCTGAATGCGGCAGCGCCGACCGCTGCCAACGGCTTCTTCGGTGATGACACGCCGTTCTTCCCGGCCTTCCGTCAGATCCGTGCCTATGATTACTTCGATCTGACCGGTCGCTTCAACATCCTGGACAACATCACCCTGATCGCAACGGTCAGCAACCTGTTCGACACCAAGCCGCCTCTGGTTGGTGCTGCGGCCGGTTCGACCTCGTTCAACAGCGGCAACACCTTCCCGTCGACCTACGACGCGCTGGGCCGCCGTTACACGATGCAGATCAACGTCCGCTTCTGATGAAGCTCCCGCAAGGGCTGTGAAATGCGAAAGGGCGGGTGGCAACACCCGCCCTTTTTGCTGTTTGAAATATTGCGAAGCGAAAGTTCCGGCCGTTGCTGACGGCGGTGTTTAGCCAAGCAGCGGGCGCGGCAACTGCATCGGCACGCCGGCGGCCCTGGCCACGGCTTCCGCCCAGATGGCCACCTTGGCAATCTCGTCGGCGTGGGTCGCTTCGGCTGCACGCTCGGCGGTGCGATCGTCGGTGGTAAAGGCCTGGCCGAACTTGCTGTGCCGGCCAAAGATCGGTCCGGAAACAACGGCTTCCACGTCCAGCGGCACGTCGAAGAAGCGGCACAGGGCCGTCATCGCCGCCGCGGGCTGGGCCAGCAGCAATTCGGAATCCAGCGTTGTCACCTGGTTGCCGAACTGCGCCGCCAGCCGCGCGAACAACGCATGCTGCGCCAGCCAGCCCATGGCGGCGATCTGCAGATCGGTCTGCCCCAGATAATCCTCGCCGCTGAAGCCAAAGCTGTACAGGCCCTGCTTCAGTTGCTTCAGCAGCAGATCGCGCACCCAGATCCGGCCATCCATGCCCTTGCGCGCTACCGAACCCAGGAACACCGGCAGCGGTGCGTACAGCAACAAAGCCCGTGCCTGTGGCCGCAACTGCAGCATCAGCGGCGCCATGGCGTTGCACACATTGCTTGGCTTGATCACCACGGCCTCGCCGGGTGCAAATGGTCGGGCCAGCAAGGCCAGGCTGCCATCCAGAACATTGGCGATCTGGCGCCCGTCGCCGCCGCGCAATTGCCAGCCGATCAGATCGTTCAGGATCACCGGCTCCTTCAGCCCCATGGCCAGCCCCGGCGCATCAAATGCCCGCGCCAGCAGCGTGGAACAGCAAAAGGCGCTGTGCAGGATAAAGCGCAAGGGTGCCGGCGTGCCAGCCTGGGCCAGTGCTGCGGTCCGGGCAATGATCGTAGGCTTGGCCTCGCCCAGATACTCGTCGGTCAGGAAGGTGGCGGCGCCATGCGCGGCGCGCGGCGTTTGCCGAAAGTGGATGGCATCGTGCTGCGGATCATAACGATGCGGCAGCCAGACGGGATTTGAAGCGATGGTGGACACATTGCCGATTTGACGTGCTGCCCCGGAAAGTGCAATCCCTCCACCGGCCTCGTCAACCGATCGCGAAGGACACGTCATCATGGTTCGTCATTGCTTTGCCCTGCTTCTTGCTGCCGCGGCGGTCGCACCGGCTGCGGCTCAGACGCCTGAAGCAGCGCCGACTGCTGCTGCGCCGGTGGACAAGAGCAAGGAAATCATCTGCAAGCGCGAGAAGGAAACCGGCAGCCTGGTCAAGGCCAAGCGCACTTGCCTGACCCGCCAGCAATGGGCCTATGTGCAGGATACCAACCAGCAGTTCGCGCGAGATCTCAACAACTCGACCATGAGCCGTCCCGGCAGCCAGTGATGGCGCCTTGCCATGAACGATCCTGAAAAGGCCGCACTGGAACGCACTGCCCAGGCCGGCATCGCGGCCTTGCAGGCAGGCGATGGCAAGGCTGCGCGCCGGGCGTTTGAAACCATCGTTGCCAGTGGCCGCGCCACCCTGCAGATCTGGCTATGGCTGGCGCAGGCGTGCGACATGCTGGATGATCGCGCCGCCGTGATGGCGCACGTGGCCCGGGTGGTGGAGCTTGATCCGGCCAATCCCTATGCCCTGGTGATGGCCGGCGAAGTGCAGACCCGCAGCGGCAATAATCGCGCCGCCATCGCCTGGTACGAACGTGCGCTGAACGCCGCACAGGGCCGCCAATTACCACCCGATCTGATCGCTCGCCTGAACCGGGCTGCAGCTGCTCGGGAGGCCGCCTTTACCCAGTTCGAAGCCGAAATGATGGGGGCGCTGGGCGACGCCGGGGTTGATCCGGTCAACGCTGGCCCGCGCTTTGCCGAAGCCTTGCAGATCGTGTCGGGCCGCAGCCAACCCTATCTGCAGCAGCCCACCAGTTTCTATTATCCGCGCCTACCGCAGATCCCCTTCTATGATCCGGCCGATTTCGCCTGGACTGCCGCGCTGGCCGCCGCATTGCCGGCCATCCGCGCCGAAGCCGAAGCGGTGATGGCCCACGGTGACGGCATCGCGCCTTATGTGGAGGCGGATGCCGATCGCCCCAACAAGGGCCATGCATTGCTCGCCGATGCGCGCTGGAGCGCGTTTCACTTGTTCCGCAATGGTTTGCCCATCGCCGACCATGCCGCCCGCTGCCCCGCCACCATGGCGGCGCTGGCCCAGGCGCCCTTGCCGCGCATCGCCGGCACGGCACCGATGGCGCTGTTTTCGATCCTGGCGCCGCACACCCATATCCCGCCACACAACGGCATGCTGAACACAAGGCTGATCTGCCATCTGCCGCTGATCGTGCCCGATGGCTGTCGCCTGCGGGTGGGCGCTGAAACCCGCGACGTGCGCGCCGGCGAGGTGCTGCTGTTCGACGACTCTATCGAGCATGAAGCCTGGAACGACAGTGATGCGCCGCGGGCCATATTGCTGTTTGAAGTGTGGCGACCGGAATTGACCGAGGCCGAACGCCAGGCGCTGACCGTGATGTTTGAAACGGTGGCGGCCTACACCCCCGATCAGGCCTGAATGGACCTGCCCCTCACCAGCCAGAATGGTGATGCGCCGGCCGTGGTGAGCGAGCAACGGCTTTCAGCCGAAACGCTGCGCCGCCGCGGCGCCGTGCTGACGGGGGAGGCCATTGGTGACTGGCCGTGGCTGCGCAGTGCGGGGCGGGGTCTGATCGTGTCCGGCCTGCCCGGCACGCTGGTGACGCTGGATGGCCTGCGGCTGGCTCCTGCGGCAAGCGGCGTGGTGGACCTGACTCTGCTGCCTCTGGGCCTGATCGACAGCGCGCGACTGTCTGCCGGTGCTGCCGGTGTGGCACTGGGCGCTGGCGCGCTGAGCGGTGCGGTGGACCTGGTGTACACGCCGCTGGCGGACGGTGGCCGGTTGCTGACGGCCGGTGACGCGCAAGCCGGGCGGGGCATTGGCCTGGTTGATCTGCAACTGGGGAATGATTTCGGCTGGGTGGGTGGCGGTTATACGCGGGGTGGCGCGCTGCCCGGTGGCGCCACAGATCAGGATCGCTGGCATCTGGCCGGGCGCTTCCAACAGGATGTTGGCGATGCCCAGTTGTGGGGCCGGGGGCTGTTTGCTCGGCGGACGGAGGGTGCGACCCGTGCCGATTGGCATGATGTGGCGCTGGGGCTTTCGGGTGGCACGCGCTGGCAGTGGCGGCTGGCGGTGTCCACTGGGGGCCATCAGGAGGCGGCGGCTGCCAGCAGCCGGCAAGCGTTGGCCCGCGCTGTGGTGAGCGGGCCGACGGGCCTGATCCTGCCGGGTGCGGCCGAGCCGATCAGCCTCGCTGCGGGCGCGGAATGGCGTCGGCTTCGGCTGGGCGCGGGCGTGGTGCGGGCGCGGGAGCTGTTTGCGGAAGCCGCCGTGCCATTGCTGCAGGACAAGCCGGCCGCCGAGAATCTGGTGGCGACGCTTGGCGTGCGGCAGGCGTGGTTGGCCGGCAAATCCGAGACGTTGTGGCAGGCAGGCGGGCGCTGGGAGGCGTTCCCCGGCATTGCCTTGCGCGGGCAGGTGGCGCGCGGGGTGGATGATTTCGCGACGTTGAGCGGGATGAGCCGCAGTGTCGGGCTGATCGCCACGCCGGCGTTCGTGCCGGGGTTTGCGCTCACCGTTGATCGCAGGTGGCAGTCACAGGGCGTGAGCCAAGTGCAGGCGTGGGATGTGTCGGCCAGTTGGCGCGGGCGGGTGAGCGAGGGCGCGCAGCTGGCACTGACAGCGCTGGCCACGCATCACGACCGGGCGGCGTTCACCCCCTTCCCGGTACCGCGGTTCGCAAGCCTGCTGCGGGCAACGCTGGAGACAGGGCCATGGGCGCTGAGTGCCGGCTGGCGGACCCGCACGGCGCTGGCCGGCGGACTGGATGTGAGCGTGGAACGGCAGATCGGCGACCGCGTGCGCCTGGTGGCCAGTGTCAGCAATGCCGGCGATGCAGGCAGCGCTGCCGGTCCGGTGGGCCGGCAGGCGCTGCTGCAGGTGGTGGCGGGATTCTAGCCCGCCACCAGCACCAGTTTCCCGTCGCCTTCGTCCACCTTCACCGTGCTGCCATCCGGCACTTCACCGGCCAGGATAAGCTCCGCCAGCGGGTCCTGCAGATGCTTCTGCACGGTGCGCTTCAGCGGGCGTGCGCCGTAAACCGGATCATAGCCCACCCGCGCCAGCCAACGCCGGGCGGCGTCGGTCAGGTCCAGCGTCACCTTGCGGTCCTTCAGCAGGGCCTGCACCCGGCTCACCTGGATATCGACGATCGGCGCCATCACTTCCTGGCCAAGCCGCTGGAACAGCACGATTTCGTCCAGCCGGTTGAGGAATTCGGGGCGGAAATGCCCGCGCACCACTTCCATCACCTGCGGTTCGGCCTCGCTGATTGGCGCACCATCGGGCAGGGCGGCGATATACTGGCTGCCAAGGTTCGATGTGAGGATGATCAGCGTGTTGGTGAAATCCACCGTGCGGCCCTGGCCATCGGTCAGCCGGCCGTCATCGAGCACCTGCAGCAGCACGTTGAACACGTCGCCGTGGGCCTTTTCCACTTCGTCGAACAACACCACCTGATAGGGCCGCCGCCGCACGGCTTCGGTCAGCACGCCGCCTTCTTCATAGCCGACATAACCGGGAGGCGCGCCGATCAGACGGGCAACGCTGTGCTTTTCCATGAACTCGCTCATGTCCAGCCGGACCATGGCGCGCGGATCATCGAACAGGAATTGTGCCAGTGCCTTGGTCAACTCGGTCTTGCCCACACCCGTGGGGCCGAGGAACAGGAAACTGCCCAGCGGACGGTTCGGGTCCTGCAGGCCGGCACGCGCCCGGCGCACGGCCGCCGAAACCGCCTTCACCGCGGCGGCCTGGCCGATCACTTGCGCTGACAGGATGCTTTCCATCTTCATCAGCTTGTCGCGCTCGCCTTCCAGCATCCGGTCTACCGGAATGCCGGTCCAGCGTGAAACGACCGCGGCAATATCGTCGCCGGTCACTTCCTCACGCACCATTGCGGCCTGGGTCACCTGCTCGGCTTCGGCCAGCTGGCGTTCCAGTTCCGGGATGCGGCTGTAGGTCAGCTCGCCGGCCTTGGCATAATCGCCGCCGCGTTGGGCCTGTTCCACCTCGATCCGGGCGGCGTCGAGTTGCTCCTTGATGCGGGTGGCGCCGGCCAGCTTTTCCTTCTCGGCCTGCCAGCGCAGCGTGAGTGCGCCGGATTCCTCTTCAAGGCCCGCCAGTTCCTCGTTCAGGGCCACCAGCCGCTCCTTGGAGGCGGCATCGGTTTCGCGGGACAGCGCAGCGGCTTCGATCTTCAGCTGGATGATGCGGCGGTCGAGCGCTTCGATCTCTTCGGGCTTGGACTCCACCTCCATGCGCAGGCGCGAAGCCGCCTCGTCCATCAGGTCGATGGCCTTATCGGGCAGGAACCGGTCCGCGATGTAGCGGTTGGACAGCGTCGCCGCGGCCACGATGGCACCATCGGTGATGCGCACGCCGTGGTGGAGTTCATATTTCTCCTTCAGGCCGCGCAGGATGGAGATCGTGTCTTCCACCGTGGGTTCGCCAACAAGGACGGGCTGGAAGCGGCGTTCCAGCGCGGCGTCCTTCTCCACGTGCTTGCGATATTCTTCCAGCGTGGTGGCGCCGATGCAGTGCAGCTCACCGCGGGCCAGCGCGGGCTTGAGCAGGTTGGAGGCGTCCATGGCGCCTTCCGCCTTGCCGGCCCCAACAAGGGTGTGCATTTCATCGATGAACAGCACGACGTCGCTGCCTTCGGCGCGCACTTCATCCAGCACGCCTTTCAGCCGTTCCTCGAACTCGCCGCGATATTTGGCACCGGCGATCAGCGCGCCCATGTCCAGCGACATCAGCCGCTTGTCTTTCAGGCCATCGGGCACGTCGCCATTGGCGATGCGCAGGGCGAGGCCTTCGGCGATCGCGGTCTTGCCCACGCCGGGTTCACCGATCAGCACCGGGTTGTTCTTGGTGCGGCGGGCGAGCACCTGGATGGTGCGGCGGATTTCCTCGTCACGGCCGATCACCGGATCGAGCTTGCCGGCACGCGCCGCCTCGGTCAGGTCGCGGGCATATTTCTTCAGCGCATCGAAACTGTCTTCGGCGCCGGCAGAATCAGCCGTGCGGCCCTTGCGGACGCTGTTGATGGCTTCGTTCAGCGCCTGCGGGGTGACGCCGGCGCCCTTCAGCGCCTTGCCGGCTTCGGTGGTGGTGGCGAGCGCCAGCGCAACCAGCAGCCGTTCGACGGTGACAACGCTGTCGCCGGCCTTCACCGCCACCTGTTCGGCGGAATCGAGCACGCGCACCGTATCATTGTCCCACGCCAGGCTTTGCGCGCCGCTGCCCGATACCTGGGCGATCTTGGCCAGCGCCTGATCGGTGAGTTGCAGTGCGGTGGCCGCAGTGCCGCCAGCCGCCTTGATCAAGCCGGAAGCGTGGCCCTGCTCATCTTCCAGCAGGGCTTTCAGCACATGTTCGGGTGCCACGCGCTGGTGATTGTTGCGGATTGCGACCGTCTGCGCCGATTGCAGGAACCCCTTGGCGCGATCGGAGAATTTTTCGATGTTCATGGGCGGATGGTCCTCCTGTTCACCGGAGGATATGGTGTGGCTTTATGGCAACACAAGTAGGGATGTTGCGGAAGTGGCGTTCAGCGCGGTTTGAGCCAGCCAAAGACAAAGCCGCCGATGCTGCCAGCGAGGCAGAACAGGATGAAGCCATCCATGCCGCGTGCGCCGGCCAGGGGGGTCATCTGGAACTGGGCGTGCATGGCCATCAGCACGGCCGCGATGGCAAGGCCGCCGGCCAGCGGCCAGGCGATGGGCGCCAGCAGCGGCAGGCGCGGCTTCAGCCAGTGCGCAGCACTGAAGGCGACAAGGAGGGCAAAGCCGAACACCGCCAGTAACGGCAGCAACAGGCCGGCAAAATCGCGGCCCGCCGTTTCCAGCGCCAGACCGGCAGGGATTTTCACCCCCAGATCGAGCAGGCCGGATTGCACCTGCCAGCTTTGAATCATGCTGGCGATGGCGGTGGTGGTGAGGACCGCGGCGGACCAGGCCGGGGCAGTACGCAACAGGTCCTTGAGGGATGCCATGTTGTTTTTTTCCTGTTCGTTGTCGCTTCTTACTCCATGATGGAATCGTGAGGGAAGGGTTGATTCGGCGAAAATGGTAATCAAACTGAAAAAGTTGTTAATAACTCTTGCTGCGACCATGCATGGCCCCTTAACGGCTGGCGCGGCGCAGGCGGAGCAGGTGCAGGTGATGGCCAGCGGGCTGGATCACCCGTGGAGCCTTGCCTTTTTGCCGGCAGGTGATGTGCTGGTGACGGAACGCGCCGGGCGGCTGTGGCGGCTCGGTACCGGCGGGCAGAAGCGGGCGATTGCCGGCGTGCCAGCAGTGCGGTTGGCCAGCCAGGGCGGGCTGTTCGACGTGGCGCTGCACCCGAAGTTTGCCGATAATGGGTTGATTTACCTCAGCTATGCCGCCGGAGAGAAGGGCGCCAACTTCACCCGCGTTACCCGCGCCCGGCTGGACGGGGATCGGCTGGTGGAGGCGAAGCTCATCTTCCAGGTCAGCCCGGCCAAGGATACGCCGGTGCATTTTGGCGGGCGCATGGCCTTCCTGCCCGATGGCAGCCTGGTGCTGACCACCGGCGACGGTTTCGACTATCGCGAACAGGCACAGCGGCTGCAATCCGGCCTGGGCAAGATCATGCGCATGGCCGATGATGGCCGGCCGCTGGCGGGCAATCCGTTCATTAATGGCAGATGGGGCAAGGCCGGTGCGCAGCCCCACATCTGGAGCTATGGCCACCGCAATCCACAAGGACTTGCGGTTGATGCCGTGACGGGCCGGCTGTGGGCGCATGAACACGGGCCGCAGGGCGGTGATGAGCTGAATTTGATCCAAAAGGGTGGCAATTACGGCTGGCCGGTGGCGACCAAGGGCTTGGATTACAGCGGCGCCACCATCAGTCCGTTCAAGACCTATCCCGGCATGATCGATGGCCGCGCGGTGTGGGTGCCCTCGATCGCGCCCTCGGGGCTGGCGGTTTATCGCGGCGCGCTGTGGCCACAGTGGCAGGGCGATCTGATCGTTGGCGCGCTGGTGAACAAGGAGGTGCGGCGGCTGGATGTGGATGCTGCGGGCAAGGTGATTGGGCAGGAACGCATTTTCCCGTCGATCAAGGCCCGCATCCGCGATGTGCGGGTGGCCCCTGATGGCGCGGTGTGGCTGACGACGGACGAAGATGCGGGCAAGGTGCTGCGGGTCACACCGTAACCCGCAGCCCGCCGGCGCTCAGTGCGCTGTCCACCCGCCGTCGATCACCAGTTCCGAACCTGTCATGTAACGGCTGGCATCGCTGGCCAGGAACACCACGCCCGCTGCGATATCTTCAGGCGTACCGGCAAAGCCGACCGGGGCGCCGGCACCGATTGCATCGACATCGATGGCATTGGCCCCCGGCTGGCTGGCAGTGGCGAGCGCGGCGGAGAGCGCGCCCGACGTGTCGATCTTCTGCCAGATCGGCGTGTCGATGATGCCGGGGTGGACGCTGTTGCAGCGGATGCCGTCCTTCATGGCCGCGCATTCCATGGCGACGGCTTTTGTCAGCAGCCGCACCGCGCCCTTGCTGGCGCAATAGGCCGACATGCCGGCCGAACCGCCCAGCCCAGCCACCGACGAGATGTTGATGATCGAACCGCCGACATGGCCATCGGGGCGCGGCGTCCGCATCGCCGGCAGCGCGTGCTTGGTGCCGAGGAAACAGCTGGTGACGTTGATGTCCATCTGCCGGTTCCACTGCTCCAGCGTCACCTCGGTGATCAGGCCGGAGGTGCCGATGCCGGCGTTGTTCACCAGGATATCAAGCCGGCCATAGAGATCCATGACGCGCTTGACGAGTTCGGCCCAGCGTGGCTCCTCGGTCACGTCCTGGCCGCGGAATGTGGCCTGGCCGCCGGCGGCTTCGATCAGCTCCACCGTCTTGCGGCCACCTTCGGCATCGATATCGGTGACGAAGACGATGGCGCCTTGGGCCGCCAACTGGACGGCGCAAGCGCGGCCGATGCCGCTGGCGGCGCCGGTGACAAAGGCCACGCGCCCTGTGAGTGTGCCCATGATCATCTCTCCCCGTTATTTTGGCGGAGCGTGACAGGGCGCACGCAGCTTCGCCAGCCCTCCATTTTCGGATGTTAGGGGGAAACCCTCTCCGCAATCGCCCTTAGGCATTTATTGAGCCAGATCAAAGAGAAGCGCCGCAAGCTTCGTCACAAGGCGGTCATCACGAAAACAGGGACCAACATGATGACCAAGATGCTGAAGACCGCCGCTGCCATTGTTGCGCTTGTGCTGGCCGCCGGCCCGGCCGCGGCTGCACAGGGCGATTTCCTGGTGCGCCTGCGCGCCATCACCGTGCAGCCGCAGGAAAAAATTGGCCCGGTGCTGCCCACTTTCCCGACCAGCGGCGGCACGATCACCAATGCCTATGCCCCGGAAATCGATTTCACCTACATGCTGACCGACCATATCGGCGTGGAACTGATCGCGGCGACCACCAAGCATTGCGTGGAAGGCGGCGGCAGCCTCGCCGGGGTCGGCCGGCTGGCTTGCACCTGGGTGCTGCCGCCCACACTGACGCTGCAATATCATTTCGCGCCGGAGGGCAAGATTCACCCCTATGTCGGTGCCGGCGTGAACTGGACGATGTTCTACAACGAGAAGGCCTCGACCCAGCTTAACACCGCCATCGGTGCCACCAACGTGAACCTCTCCAACAGTTTCAGCTTTGCGCTGCAGGCCGGCGTCGATTTCGACATCAGCGAGAAGATGTTCCTCAACCTCGACGTGAAATATGTCGACATGGACACCAACGCCCGGCTGACCACGGGTGCGCTGGTCAACAACCTCAGGGCCGATATCAACCCGCTGATCATCGGCGTGGGCGTCGGCTGGCGCTTCTGAACTCTCCTGTGCCGGGCAACTCTCCCGCCCGGCTCAGTACCCCTCCGGCCCGGCATTCCGATGGATGCCGGGCCGGTTGGCGTTTTCAGATCAGCGCAGAGATCGCGCCCCAGGCACCGGCCAGCAGCAACACCAGGCTGGGCAGCAGGGTGAGGCCGAAGCCGGGGCCCCGTTTGGCCGGATCCTTGTAATAGGCGCTGGCAAAGACGATGCGGCCCACGCTCCACAGCAGGGCAAGGCCGCCGGCCACCATGTCGCCCAGCACCGGCGCGCCAACGATGACGCCCGGCACGAACAGCGCCAATTGTTCCAGCGTGTTCATCTGCACACGGTAACGCTTGTCGAACTCCGGGTGGCCGCTGGCTTGCGGCGCCGGCACGCTCCAGGTGGCGCGGGCGCGGCCGACATTCACCGACAGGGCGAAATAGACGATCAGCGCCAGCACGAGCGCAAGGGTGGTGATCGGATAGGCGGTCAACATCATGGTGTCTTTCAGTTGTTCAGGGCAGCGCGGGCAGCAGCGGCGCCGCCCACCACCGGAATGGCGATGTGGCTGGGCCGCTGTGTATCGCGCCACACGCCCTGCGTCGCCTTTTGATAGTCTTGCGGAGACGCGGTGAAGATGTTGGGCACGAATTTCTGCGGGTTGCGGTCATAGAGCGGGAACCAGCTTGATTGCACCTGCACCATCAGCCGGTGGCCGGCCGGGATGACATGGTTCACGCCGGGCAGCAGGAAGCGGTAGCGCTCGGCCTTGCCGGGAGTGAGCGGTTCGGGCTTTTCAAAGCTCTTCACATAGCGGCCACGGAAAATCTCCATGCCGATGCCGAGTTGCAGGCCGGCCAAATCGGGTTGCGCGCTGTTTTCTTCGGGGAAGACGTCGATCAGCTTCATCACCCAGTCACTGTCGGTGCCCGATGTGCTGGCAAACAGATTGGCTTCCGGCTGGCCGTGGATCTGCAGCGGGGCCTTGAGCGGCTGGGAGACATAGGTGACGACATCGGGGCGCACACTGGCGTGGCGCTGGTCGCTCACCAGCCACGGCCCCCACACCGTGCGGTCGCGCACGTTCACCGGCACCGGCACGAACGGCACCGGGTGGGCCGGATCGGAGACATAATCATCGTGCGCCGCCTTGGCGGCCGGCGCGGTCAGCGACAGGCTGAAGCGGTCATCAAGATAGAGATTGACCGTCTCGCCCGCCGGGAAGCGATCGTGACGCTGCCATTTGTCGGCATTCACGGCATAGGTCAGCACCGGCGGCGTGTCGAAGGCCGGCGCACCGGTCTTCAGATGGCTGTCGAGGAAGGGCTTCATCACGTCGCGACGGAATTGCAGGCCGGTGTCGCCGGCAAACTTCAGCACGCCCAGCGACGAACCATCATAATTCACGCCACTGTGCCGCCACGGCCCGATCACCAGCGACAGCATCTTGTTGCCGGTGTCCTTGGGTTCCAGCGCGCGATAGACGGCCGGGGCACCATAGCTGTCTTCCTGGTCCCACTGGCCCACCACCAGCATGGTCGGCACGGTCAGCGGGCGGGCGCCCAAGATCTTGTCGAGCGCCTGGCCCTGCCACCAGCTGTCGTACGATGGGTGCTCCATCAGTTTCTTCACGCCGGGCAGCGTATCGAGGCCATAGCGGGCGATATAGCCGCCCACCGATCCGGCGCTGAGGAATTCGGCATAATAATCGCGGTGGCCCATGGCGACGGGGTCTTCGTCGTTCTTGGTTGCGGTCTGCCCGGTGAAATAATCCAGCATGGTCTGGCGGAAGGCGCCGTTGTGGAACCAGTCGTCGCCCATCCAGCCATCGACCATGGGGGACATCGGCACGGCTGCCTTCAACGCCGGGTGCGGATCGACCAGCGCCATCAGGCTGGTGAAACCGGGGTAAGACGATCCGGTGATGGCAACGCGGCCGTTGGTTTCCGGCACATTCTTCACCAGCCAGTCGATCGTATCATAGGCATCGGTGTTGTGATCGGTGGACGTCGTGTTGAGCGGGCCCTTCAAAGGCCGGGTGATGACATAATCGCCTTCGGATTTGTTGCGGCCGCGCACATCCTGATAGACGCGGATATAGCCATCGGTGACGAATTCGGCGTCGCTGATCGGCAAGATCTCGGTGATGGACTGGCTGGGGTTGCGCGAGGTGTTCTTGCCGGCGTTGTACACCGTGCGGGTCAGCAGGATCGGGCCATTGGCCGTGCCCTTCTTCATCACGATCACCGTGTATAATTTCACCCCGTCGCGCATCGGGAGCATCACTTCGCGACGGATATAATCGGCCGCCGGTGTCACCGCGTTGAACGGGGCACCGATATCGGGCTGCATCGTGGGCGTTTGCGCCGTGGCGGCAGTGGCCAGCAACAGGCTGAATGCGGCGTATTTCATGATGTCCCCTCCGTTTCGCCTGTCATGGCCTGCCCCGCGCGCAGCGGCAAGCCAGTTGGCGGCTATGCCGCGATGGCGTATCAAAGGTCGCAGAGAGATACGAGGTTCACCCATGCGCCCTGCTGCCCAACTTGCTGCCCCGCTCGCCCTGCTGCTGATCGCCGCTCCTGCTGCTGCTGCCGACAAGCCGAAGCAGGCCCCGCCGGCGGTGGTGCAGAAATTGCTCGATTGCCGCGCGCTCACCGACAGTGCCGCGCGGCTGGCCTGCCTTGATGCCGGCGTGGCTGCCCTGGCCGGCGCGGTGGAAAATCGCGACGTGCTGGTGGCCGACAAGGAAGAGGTGAAGAAGGCGCGGCGCGGCCTGTTCGGGTTGGCGCTGCCCAGTTTCAACCTTTTCGGCGCAGACAAGGACGAAGTGGCCGAAGGCGAGAAGAAGGACGAACGCGGCGCCCTGACCGAGATCGAGGCGACCATCACCGCCGCCCGGCCCAGCCGCACCGCTGGCTGGCGCTTCGTGCTGGATGATGGCAGCACCTGGCTGCAAACCGATGCCATTGGTTTCCGCCGCGATCCCAAGCCGGGCATGAAGATCCGCATCCGCCGCGCGGCGATGGGCAGCTATCTCGCCAATGTCGAAGGCCAGCTGGCCGTGCGGGTGAAGCGCGTGGTGGAGTAAGCGGCGCTCAGCGCCCCGCCGCATCCTTCGCGGGGGCAGTAGAGGGTTGGGGCGGCAGCAGCGCTTCGGGATCAACCTTCACGCCATGCCAGGTCATGCCCCAGTGCAAATGGGGCCCGGTGGAGCGCCCGGTGGAGCCGATGCGGCCGATCACCTGGCCTTGCGCCACGATGTCACCGGGTTTCACCTCCAGCTTGGAGAGGTGCATCATCGCCGAAAAAAGCCCGCGGCCGTGATCGATGATGATCAGATTGCCTTCCAGCATGAACGGCCCAGCCGCCAGCCGCACCACGCCGGGGATGGGCGCTTTCACCGGCGTGCCGTGCGGGGCGGCGATGTCCATGCCGCCGTGATAGCTGGCCGGGATGTCGCCATAGACGCGCTGCGCGCCGAAGTGTGTGGAGATGCGCCCTGTGGCCGGCCACTGGAAGGGCGCGCGCCAGAACGGCCAGGGCGAGATTTCGGCGCGCGCGGCCTTCACCTGCGCCACCTCGGCCTCGCGCCGTGCCTCATACTCCAGGTTGCGCGGCGCATTGGGATCGGCCGGTGGATTGAGGCGTGCGGGCAAGCGGTCGATCACCCATTCGCGCCCCGTCACCACCAGATCGCGGCGGGCGCTGCGGCCATCCTTTGTGACCCACTCCAACGCCTTGGTGCCGGTGAAATCGCGATCGACTCCAACCATGAAACGGCCATCACCATCCAGATGCACCGGTTGCCCATCCAGTCGCAGATCATGGCTGCCGGTGGGGAGCGCGGTGATCAGCAACTGGCCCTGCACGGCCGTGAGCGGCTGGGCGACGGCCAGCGGCAACGGCGCGGCCGCACCAGTGATGGCGGCGGTTGCCACCAGAACCGGCAAGGCCAGATGGCGCATCACGCGGGAAACATGCCCTTCGCGCGCATTTCGGCGTAACGCTTGCTGGCAACATCGGCGCTGAAATAGGCTTCCTGCAGCTCGTGGCTCCAGTAACGCAGGGACGCCAGGTTGATGCGCTGGCCGGTGACGGCGCACAGCACATGGTCGCCGGCTTCGACGATGCGATAGCTGCCCGATTCATAGAGCAGGCGGGCCGGTCGGCCGAAACGATCGAGCATCAGAACAGACTCCCCTGTGGCGGGACAGGTTGGGTGAAGACCGGCGTTTCGCCATCTGCGAAGCGGATCGTCAAGCTTGGCTTTGCCGCAGCGGCGCTGGCCGACGCCACGACATGGCCATCCGGGCCGGTGACAATGGCATA
>JAIXQM010000200.1 GCA_027485735.1 Sphingomonadales bacterium
ATCAGCAGCCTCATTGCAGCCCACCTTCGTCCATCGCCGTCAGTTCACGGGCGGTCGCCTCGCCAGCACGGCGAATGGCTTCCGGCGCCGCCACCAAGCCTTTGCGGGCGAGATAGCCGGTGCGGCCCCAGGTCGATTCCCGCGCATATTCGGCCAGAAACTCGCGCATGCCGCGTACCGCCGGCACATGCTGGACCTTCACATAGAGATAGAGCGGGCGCGAGGCCGGGAAACTGCCGCTGGAGATATTCTCATAGGTGGCCGTGACGCCCGACAGCGGCACATCCTTCACCCGGTCGCTATTCTCTTCCATGAAGGAAAAGCCGAACACGCCCAGCGCCTGCGGATTGGCGGAAACCTTCTGCACGATCAGATTGTCGTTCTCGCCGCCTTCGACATAGGCACCATCTTCGCGCACCTTCTCGCAGATCTGCTTGTGGGCGTCCTCGTCGCTCTTTTTCAGGGCCTTCATCGCCGGTTCGCTGTTGCAGCCCTTGAGCATGTACAGCTCATTGAAACTGTCGCGCGTGCCGCTGGTCGGCGGCGGGCCGATCACCTCAATGCGGATATCGGGCAGCGCCGGGTTTACATCTTTCCAGGTGCGCGCCCGATTGGGGCCCTTGCCGAACGGATTGGCAGCCAGCGCCAGATAGACATCGCGTTCGGTGAGCGAGGGGAAATTGGCTTCGCGGGACTGGGCGATAACCAGGCCATCAATGCCGACCTGCAGTTCGATCAGGCCCTTCACACCGTGCTTGGCGCAATCCTCGACTTCGCTCTTCTTGATGCGGCGCGATGCGTTGGCGGCATCGGGGAATTGCGCGCCAAGCCCGGCACACATCAGCTTGATGCCGCCGCCGGTGCCGGTCGATTCAACGATCGGCGCCGGAAATTCCGTCCACTTGCGCTTGAACTGTTCAGCGACAGCGGTGGTGAAGGGATAGACGGTGGAGGAGCCAACGATGCGGATTTGCGTGCGGCTGCCGCCCGAACAGCCCGCAAGCCCGACCGCCAACAGGGCAGCCAGGCCGAGGCCGAAGGCAGCAGACACGCGGATTGGCGGCAAGAAATTCATCCTCATGGGGCTCATGGCCGGGCGATTCGCCGCCCCGTCCTTCTGCCCCGCTTGATCGGCCTTTATGACCGTCGGATGTGGGCCATATGACGATTTAGTGACATTTTTGTTACGCCGACTGTGGATGGTTTCAGGCCCAGTCTCAGGCAATGGGCAGGGTGAACGACACGCGGGTACCCTCGCCCAGCCGGCTGTCGATCTCCAGCCGGCCGCGATGCCGTTCCACGATATGCTTGACGATGGCCAGCCCCAGCCCGGTACCACCCAGGGTGCGGCTGCGCTGGGAATCAACGCGGTAGAAACGCTCGGTCAGCCGCGGCAGATGCTCGGGCGCGATGCCATCGCCTTCATCGGCGACAGTCACCTTGATGCTGCCACCCGGTGAGCTGGCGACACTGGCCAAACTCACCCGGATCGGGGAGCCGCTGCGGCCATATTTCAGCGCGTTGGAAATGAGATTGTAGAGCACCTGCAGCACCTGATCGCGATCAGCGATCACGCTCGGAAGATTTTCCGGTTCATCGATCAGCAGGGCGCGGCTCTCACCTTCCAGCCGCATGGCCAGCGTGCTGCCGACTTCGGCGACCAGGCCTTTCAGGTCGAGCGGCTGGGTGGGACGCACGAACTTGTCGAGTTCGATGCGCGACAGGCTCATCAGATCGTCGATCAAACGGCGCATGCGATCAGCTTCGGTGGCCATGATGGTGAGGAAGCGCTGGCGCGCCGGCTCATCCTCGGCCGCCGGGCCTTGCAGCGTTTCAATGAAGCCGGCCAGCGTGGCCAGAGGGGTGCGCAATTCGTGGCTGGCATTGGCAACGAAATCGACGCGCATGCGCTCGGTCACCTTGGATTGGGTGATGTCATCAAGGAGCACCAGGCAACGGATCGGGCCGTCATCGGCGCCATCCCCCACCACGCGCAGGCGGAAACTGCGGTTGCCGCTGCCCAGGCCCGTCAACTCGCGGTCTTCGGCCGTCTGCCCGGCCATCACTGCCTCCACGGCATCGAGCAGCGCCGGGTGGCGCACAGTGAGCCGCAGATCGCTGCCAACGATGCGATCGCCGAACAGGGCGCGGGCGGCGGCGTTGGCGGCCTCCACCAACGGACCCCGCGTCAGCAGCGCCGCATCGTTCAGGCTTTCGATGTGGATACGGTCAGGCGAGGGCGCCGGCAGTGGCGGCGGCGGCGGTGGCGCGGGGGGAGGCGGCGGCGGCCCCGGATCGGGCGCACTCATCCGGCCGAGCACGAAACCCAGCAACAGCGCAGCCAGCACCGCCAGCGCCAGTTCCAACGCCCCGCTCACCGCGCCACTCCCCGGCCAAGGCCCCTAAGCGCTGGCAGCAACGCATCATAATGATCGATCACCGCGTCGCCGCCCAGTTCATGCGCCGGCCGATCGGTGTAGCCGAAGCTGACCAGCACGATTCCCAGGCCGGCATTGCGCGCCGCACCCACATCGGTGGCGGAATCGCCAACGAACGCCGCATCATCCACCGCGCCGCCCGCCGCGGCCAGCGTCGCAAAGACATGGCCGGCATCGGGCTTGGGCCGTTCGACACTGGTGGCCCCGACCACAGCAGCAAAGCGCCGCTGCCAGCCGAGCGCATCGACCAGCGCATGCGCGAGGTGGGTGGGCTTGTTGGTGCATATGGAAAGCCGGCAGCCGGCATCGGCCAGTGCATCCAGCGCCGCCTCCACGCCATCGAACGGGCGGGAATCATTGGCGATGTTGGCGGCATAATGTGCCAAGAACAGCGGCATCGAAGGTTCAACCAGATGCGGCGCCGGATCACCGGTCGCCGCCAGACCGCGCGTCACAAGCGCCCGCGCGCCGTGGCCCACAAGGTGGCGCACATCGTCCACCGGCAAGGGCGGGCGGCCATGCGCGGCCAGCACATGGTTCATCGCGCCGGCGAGATCGGGGGCGGTATCGACGAGCGTGCCGTCGAGGTCGAACAATATGGATCGGGGCAAAGTCACCAACGGGAAGCCATGCACTTCTATTGTTTCAGCACTGCGACAGGCGTTGCGCCGGGTGGCGGCACTTTTCAACCCCCCAAGCTTTTCAACCACCGGCCGTTATGGCAGGGCTGCGCTCGTGACTGCGCCTGCGCCCTTTGCCGCCATCATTCTTGCCGCCGGCATGGGCACGCGCATGAAATCGGCCCGCCACAAGGTGCTGCACGCCATCGCCGGCAAACCGATGCTGCGCCACATCACCGACAGTCTGGCGACGCTGAATCCGGAGCGCACCGTGGTGGTGGTCGGCGCGCTGAAGGAGCAGGTGGAAGCCGAAGTCAGCGGCAAGGCTGATGTGGTCGTGCAGCAGCCGCAGCTGGGTACCGGCCATGCCGTGCTTCAGGCCGCGCCGCCACTCGCCGGCTTCGATGGCAAGGTGCTGGTGCTCTATGGCGATGCGCCGCTGGTGCCGGCTGCGACCATGCAGCGACTGCTCGATGCGCTGAGCGACGAGGTTGCGGTGGCAGTGCTGGGCTTTCGGCCGGAGAACCCGGGTGCCTATGGCCGCATCATCGCGACGGGCGGCGCGATCCGGAAAATGGTGGAATACAAGGACGCCTCCGCCGCCGAGCGTGCCGAAACGCTGTGCAATTCGGGCCTGATGGCGGTGCGCGCGACCGATCTGTTCCCGCTGCTCGCCCGTGTCACCAACAACAATGCAGCAGGCGAATATTATCTGCCCGACGTGGTGGGCCTGGCGCTTGCCGATGGCCGAGCCTGCGTGGTGATCGAAACGATCGCGGAAGATGTGGCCGGCGCCAACAGCCGCGCGGAACTGGCTGATCTGGAAGCGATTTTCCAGCGCCGCCGCAGAGCCGAACTGATGGCCGCCGGCGTTTCGATGCAGGCGCCGGAAACCGTGTTTTTCGCCGCCGATACCGAAATCGCTGCCGATGTGGAGATCGAACCGTTCGTGGTGTTCGGCCCCGGCGTGACGATCGCCAGCAACGTGCGCATCCGCTCCCACAGCCATATCGAAGGCGCAACCATCGGCGAAGGCTGCGAAATTGGCCCGTTCGCGCGGCTGCGCCCCGGCACGCTGCTGGGCGCCAATGCCAAGATCGGCAATTTCGTCGAGACCAAGAAGGCCGTGCTTGGCGATGGCGCCAAGGCCAATCATCTCACCTATCTGGGCGACGTGACGGTGGGCGCCAAGGCCAATATTGGTGCCGGCACCATCACCTGCAACTATGATGGCTTCTTCAAATATCAGACGGTGATCGGTGCAGGCGCCTTCATCGGATCGAACAGCGCGCTGGTGGCGCCGGTGACCATCGGTGATGGCGCCATCGTGGCGGCGGGCAGCACGGTCACCCGCGATGTGGCCGGCGATGCGCTGGCGCTGGTGCGCCCCGAACAGACTGAAAAGACCGGCTGGGCAGCGCGGTTCCGGTCGATGCAAAAAGCCAAGAAGGACAAGACCTAATGTGCGGCATCATCGGCATTGTTTCAGGTGAGCCGGTGGCGGATCGGCTGGTCGATGGCCTGCGCCGGCTTGAGTATCGCGGCTATGACAGCGCCGGCATTGCGACCATCCATGATGGGACGATGGACCGCCGCCGCGCGCCGGGCAAATTGGTCAATCTCGCCCGCGAACTGGCGCTGAGCCCGCTGCCCGGCAGCATCGGCATCGCCCACACCCGCTGGGCCACGCATGGTGCGCCAACGCGGGACAATGCCCACCCGCATGCGACCGAAAATGTCTGCCTGGTCCACAACGGCATCATCGAGAATTTCAAGCCGCTGCGCGCCGAAGTGCTGGCCGCCGGGCGCACGCTGAGCAGCGACACCGATACCGAAGTCGTCGCCCATCTGCTGGAGCTGGAGCTGGCCGGCGGTGCCACGCCGGATGCGGCGGTGGCGGCAACGCTCAAGCGGCTGCACGGTGCCTTCAGCTTTGCCATATTGTTCCGCAACCACCCCGGCGTCATCTACGGTGCCCGGCGTGGCTCGCCGCTGGTGGTCGGCAGCGGCGACGGTGAAATGTTCCTCGGTTCCGACGCGCTTGGCCTGGCCCCCTTCACCAACCGCATTGCCTATCTGGAAGAAGGCGATTGGGTGCGGCTGACCACTGACAGCGTCGCCATGTTTGACGCCAATGATCTGCCTGTGCAGCGCGCCTTTATCACCTCGTCGGCCAGTGCCGCGGTGATCGAGAAGGGCAACCACCGCCACTACATGGAGAAGGAAATCCACGAACAACCGATCGTGGTGGCGCAGACGCTGGGCGCCTATCTCGACCCGTTGGCCGAAACCGTCGCCCTGCCCGGCCTGCCCTTCGATCTGTCCGCCGTGAAGCGCGTGCAGATCGTTGCCTGCGGCACCGCGCTCTTGGCCGGTCATGTCGCCAGCTATTGGCTGGAACAACTGGCCCGCGTGCCGGTGAGCATCGAGAACGCGTCCGAATATCGCTATCGCGACCCCGTCTATGAAGACGGCGGCCTGTGCCTGTTCATCAGCCAATCGGGCGAAACCGCCGACACGCTGGCCGCCCTGCGCCATGCGTTGGCCGGCGGGCAGATGGTGGCCGCCGTCGTCAACGTCGCCACCTCAACGATGGCGCGCGAAACGCAATTGCTGCTGCCCACCCATGCCGGGCCGGAGGTGGGCGTTGCTTCCACCAAGGCCTTCACCTGCCAGCTTTCCGTGCTGGCCGCGTTCGCCATTGCCTTGGGCAAGGCCAAGGGCCGCGTGAATGCGGCTGAGGAAGCCCGCCTCGTCCACCTGCTCACCGAAGTGCCGGCGGCGATGAATGCGGCGCTGAAAACTGAAGACGCCATCGCCGCACTCGCCCCCAGTCTGGCGAAGGCGCGCGACATTCTCTACATCGGCCGCGGCCCGGATTATCCGATGGCGCTGGAAGGCGCGCTGAAGCTGAAGGAAATCAGCTACATCCACGCCGAAGGCTATGCCGCGGGTGAACTGAAGCACGGCCCGATCGCGCTGATCGACGAACATGTGCCGGTGATCGTCATCGCGCCTTCAGGCCCGCGCTTTGAAAAGACCGTTTCGAACATGCAGGAAGTGATGGCGCGCGGCGGCCAGGTCGTGCTGCTCAGCGACGCGGAAGGCATCGCCACACACGGTCAGGGCACGATGGCGGCGGTGACGCTGCCAGCGGTCGATCCGTTCATCAGCCCGCTGGTCAGTGCCATTCCGGTACAGTTGCTGGCCTATCACGTCGCCCTGGCCAAGGGCACGGACGTCGATCAGCCGCGCAACCTGGCCAAATCGGTGACGGTGGAATGACTTACCGGCCCTTCAGCCGCGCCGCATAACCCTTGCGGAACTTGGCCAGCTTCGGGCCCACCACGGCGACGCAATAGCCGTTCTTCGCGCCGTTGTTCTCGAAATAGCGCTGGTGATAGGCTTCGGCCGGCCACCACGGCGCGTTCGGCTCGATCGTCGTCACGATCGGATTGTCCCAGCTTGCCTGGTTGCGGGCGATGGCAGCTTCGGCTTCGCCGGCCTGCACACCGTTCTGTGGGAAGATCGCCGAACGATACTGGGTGCCGATATCGCCGCCCTGCCGGTTCAGCGTGGTCGGATCATGGGTGTGGAAGAA
>JAIXQM010000207.1 GCA_027485735.1 Sphingomonadales bacterium
CCGCTCGCCAAGCAGGCGGAAAACGTCACGCTGAAGCTCTATGATGCCTTCGTCGGCACCGATGCCAGCCAGATGGAAATCAACCCGCTCGCCGTGACGGATGATGGCAAGCTGCTTGTGCTCGATGCCAAGGTGGGTTTCGACAGCAACGCCCTCTATCGCCACCCCGATCTGGTCGAACTGCGCGACCTGACTGAGGAAGACCCGGCCGAAGTCGAAGCATCGAAGTATGATCTCGCCTTCATCAAGCTGGATGGCAACATCGGTTGCCTGGTGAACGGCGCCGGCCTCGCCATGGCCACGATGGACATCATCAAGCTGAATGGCGCCGAGCCGGCCAACTTCCTCGATGTCGGCGGCGGCGCCGACAAGGAAAAGGTGACCAACGCCTTCAAGCTGATCCTGAAGGATCCGGCGGTGCAGGGTATCCTGGTCAACATCTTTGGCGGCATCATGCGCTGCGACATCATCGCGGAAGGCATCATCGCCGCTGCGAAGGAAGTGCAGCTTTCGGTGCCGCTGGTGGTGCGCCTCGAAGGCACCAACGTCGAACTGGGCAAGGAAATCCTCGCCAACTCCGGCCTACCGATCGTGTCGGCCGACAATCTGGGTGATGCAGCGGCCAAGATCGTTGCTGAAGTGAAAAAGGCCGCTTGAGATGAGCATTCTCGTCAACGCCAATACCCGCGTCATCACGCAGGGCTTCACCGGCAAACAGGGCACGTTCCATTCGGAACAGGCCATTGCCTATGGCACCAAGGTCGTCGGCGGTACCGCGCCGGGGAAGGGCGGTTCCACCCATCTCGGCCTGCCGGTGTTCGACACCGTCGCCCAGGCCCGCGAAGCCACTGGCGCTGATGCGTCGGTCGTCTATGTGCCGCCGCCTGGTGCTGCCGATGCGATCTGCGAAGCCATTGCCGCGGAAATTCCGCTGGTGGTGTGCATCACCGAAGGCATTCCGGTGCTCGACATGGTGCGCGTGAAGCGGGCTCTCCAGGGTTCAAAGACCCGCCTGATCGGGCCGAATTGCCCCGGCGTGTTGACGCCCGGCGAATGCAAGATCGGCATCATGCCGGGCAACATCTTCCGCAAGGGTTCGGTGGGCGTGGTCTCGCGTTCCGGCACGCTCACCTATGAAGCCGTGCACCAGACCAGCGCTGTGGGACTGGGCCAGACGACGGCTGTCGGTATCGGCGGTGATCCCGTGAATGGTACCAATTTCATCGACATGCTCGAACTGTTTCTGGCCGATGAGGCTACCCAGTCGATCATCATGATCGGTGAAATTGGCGGCGATGCTGAGGAACAGGCAGCCCGGTTCCTGATCGATGAAGCCAAGCGTGGCCGCAAGAAGCCCATGGTCGGCTTCATTGCCGGCACCACGGCGCCTCCGGGTCGCCGCATGGGCCATGCCGGCGCCATCGTTTCGGGCGGCAAGGGTGATGCGGCGTCGAAGATGGCGGCCATGGAAGAGGCCGGCATTCGCGTGTCGCCGTCACCGTCGCTGCTGGGCGAAACGCTGATTGAGGTACTGAAGGGCTGAAGCCCTTGGCTTTGGCGCGGAAAATCATGTCGCATGTCGGCATTGCATGGCCGACATGCGACAGTTTGTCATGACATGACCGTCATGTGCCGTTAAACAGTTCAGAATCGCGAGATTGAGGACAGTCACGATGGATATGGAAGCCCTGCTGCCCGGACCGGAAGATCGGCCGGCGCCAAGTTGGGCACGGCCGAACTGGCCGATCCTGCCCGGCGATGATCTGACGCGCGGGCTTGATGCCGCCGGTATGTTTGCCGAAAGCACAGCCAAGACCGCCGGTCGGGCTGCTGCTGCGGCGGCGGCTGCCGGTGCCACCCCGGAAGACATTGCCCGCGCTGCCCAGGATGCGATTAGCGCGCTTATGCTGATCCGCACCTATCGCGTGCGCGGTCACCTTGCGGCCAATCTTGATCCGCTCGGCCTTGCCATCCGCGATCTGCCGGCCGATCTCACCCCCGGCTATCACGGCTTTGGCGGCAATGATCTGGATCGCACGGTGCACATCGGCGGCGCGTTGGGCCTGCAGACGGCAACCATCCGAGAACTCGTCGGCATTCTGCAGCGCAATTACTGTGGCAACGTCGGCCTTGAATACATGCACATCAACGATGTGGAGGAACGGCGCTTCCTGCAGGAAAAATTCGAAGGCCGTGATAAGGAAATTCAGTTCACCGCCAATGGCAAGCGGGCGATTCTGAACAAGCTGGTTGAAGCCGAGCAGTTCGAGAAGTTCCTGGGCCGCAAGTATGTCGGCACCAAGCGGTTTGGCCTGGATGGCGCCGAAGCCATGATCCCGGCGATGGAATCGATCATCAAGGTTGGCGGCGCGCTGGGCATCACCGAGGTCGTGTTCGGCATGCCGCACCGGGGCCGGCTCAACATGCTGGCCAACGTGCTACAAAAACCGTTCCGCACCATCTTCCATGAATTCGCTGGCGGTTCATCGAACCCGGATGATGTGGGTGGGTCGGGCGATGTGAAATACCACCTCGGCACCAGCACCGATCGCGAGTTCGATGGCAACAAGGTGCACCTGTCCCTCGTGCCCAACCCTTCCCACCTCGAAGCGGTCGATCCGGTCGTGCTGGGCAAGGTGCGTGCCATTCAGACGATCATTGGCGACAATTCCCGCAAGCAGGTGATGCCGATCCTGCTGCATGGCGATGCAGCCTTTGCCGGCCAGGGTATCGTGGCGGAATGTTTCGGTTTTTCAGGGCTTAACGGCTATGGCACCGGCGGCACCATCCATTACGTGGTGAACAACCAGGTTGGCTTCACCACCAGTCCGCAGTTTGCGCGTTCGTCGCCCTATCCGTCGGACATGGCCAAGATTGTGCAGGCGCCGATCTTCCACGTGAACGGCGATGATCCGGAAGCCGTGACCTATGCCACCAAGGTCGCCACCGAGTTCCGGCAAAAGTTCGGCCGCGATGTGGTGATCGACATGTGGTGCTATCGCCGGTTTGGCCACAACGAAAGCGACGAGCCGAGCTTCACTCAGCCGCTGATGTATGCCGTGATCGGCAAGAAGAAGACGGTGAGCGAACTGTATGCGGATCGCCTGTCGGGAGAGGGCGTGCTGACCGGCGATGGCTACAAGGCCATGATTGAGACCTATGTCTCCATGCTGGAAGACGAATTCGACGCTGCTGCTGGCTTCAAGGCCAATGCCGCCGATTGGTTTGGCGGCCGCTGGGCCGGGCTGGGCAAGCCCAAGGAAGCCATCGACAGCCGCCGCGCCGCGATGACCGGCGTGTCGATGACCGAACTGCACCAGTTGGGCAAGCAGTTGACCACGGTGCCCGACGGTTTCAATATTCACAGGACCTTGGCGCGGGTTCTTGATGCCAAGGCAGAGATGTTCTCCACTGGCGCCAACATCGATTGGGCGACGGGCGAGGCGCTGGCCTTCGGGGCGTTGCTGAAAGATGGTTATGGCGTGCGCCTGTCCGGCCAGGATTGCGGCCGCGGCACCTTCAGCCAGCGGCACTCCGTCTGGACGGACCAGAAGGACGGCGGCCGCTATATCCCGCTGAAGGCGATGGACCCGCGTTTTGAAGTGCTGGACAGCCCGCTTTCGGAATTCGGCGTGCTCGGTTTCGAATATGGCTATGCCCTGGCTGATCCGAAGAGCCTGATCCTGTGGGAAGCCCAGTTCGGCGATTTCGTGAATGGCGCCCAGACCATCATAGATCAGTTCATTGTTTCGGGCGAAATCAAGTGGTTGCGCGCCAATGGTCTGGTGATGCTGCTGCCGCATGGCTATGAAGGGCAGGGGCCGGAGCACAGCTCGGCGCGCGTCGAGCGCTTCCTGAGCCTGTGCGCGGAAGACAATATCCAAGTCGCCAACTGTACGACCCCAGCCAATTTCTTCCACTTGCTGCGCCGGCAGATGCTGCGGGATTTCCGCAAGCCACTGATTGTGTTCACGCCGAAATCGTTGCTGCGCCACAAGCGGGCGGTGTCGAACCTGGCCGAAATGGGCCCGGCGACGACCTTCCACCGCTGCCTGGATGATCTAAAGCCGTGTGATCCAAAAGCGGTGAAGCGCCTCGTGCTGTGCACCGGCAAGGTCTATTATGATCTGCTGGACGCCAGCGAGAAGGAGAGCCGGGACGACGTCTATCTGCTTCGTGTCGAGCAGCTCTATCCGTTCCCGGGTGACGTTGTTGCTGAATATGCAGCGAAATTTCCGAATCTGGAAGCCGTGGTTTGGGCTCAGGAAGAGCCGCAGAACGGCGGCGCCTGGACCTTCGCCAATCCGCTGATCGAGGCTGCGACGGGCATGCGCCCGATCTATGCCGGGCGTGCTCCTGCGGCGGCCACGGCGACGGGCCTCCTCAAGCGCCACAATGCTGAACAGGCCAAATTGGTGGCCGAAGCGCTTGGCGCGACGACCACCGGAGTGAAGGCCGCGATCCGCGGCGGCCTCAAGAAAAAATAAGAAAGACAAGAGCATGGCAACCGATGTTATCGTGCCCGCCCTGGGCGAATCCATCACCGAAGCCAGCGTTGGCCAGTGGCTGAAACAGCCCGGCGAGGCGGTGGCGGCCGACGAGGCCATTGTGGCGCTGGAGACCGACAAGGTGGCGGTGGAAGTGCCGTCGCCGGTCGCCGGCGTGATGGGCGAGCAGATGTTCAAGCCCGGAGACACGGTCACGGTTGGCGCGCTGATTGCGCGGATCGTGGAGGGCGGGGTGCCGGCCGCTGCCGTTCCGGTGCCGGTGGCTGCCGCAGCTGTGGCCGCCGCTGCCGTA
Organism: Sphingomonadales bacterium; assembly: GCA_027485735.1. Taxonomy (GTDB): domain Bacteria; phylum Pseudomonadota; class Alphaproteobacteria; order Sphingomonadales; family Sphingomonadaceae; genus Sandarakinorhabdus. The sequence goes on from JAIXQM010000207.1 coordinate 4,801, forward strand.
CCGTCGCCGCCTGCTGCCGCGCCGGCGCCGGCTGCGGAAACACCGGCCTATGACGCCATCAGCCCGGCGGTTCGCGGCCTTCTCGACACTTATAATCTCGATCCCGCCAGCATCGGCGGCACCGGCAAGGATGGCCGACTGACCAAGGGTGATGTGCTCGCTGCGATCGAGGCCGGCACTGCCCGCCTGAAATCCGCTGCCACCCCGGCCCCTGCTGCTGTTGCGGCCGCTGCCGCCGCCCCGGCCGAGCGCCGGGAAGAGCGGGTGAAGATGACCCGCCTGCGCCAGACCATCGCGCGCCGGTTGAAGGAAGCCCAGAACAGCGCCGCCATGTTGACCACGTTCAACGACGTGGACATGACCGCCGTGATCGAGGCCCGCGCCAAGTACAAGGACATGTTTGAAAAGAAGCACGGCATCCGGCTTGGCTTCATGTCGTTCTTTGCCAAGGCCGTGGTGCTGGCGCTGAAGGATGTGCCGTCGGTTGGCGCCGCCATCGAAGGCGATGAGATCATCTACAAGGATTATGCCGATCTTGGCGTTGCGGTGTCGTCGCCGGGCGGGCTGGTCGTGCCGATCCTGCGCAACGCTCAGGCCAAGGGCTTTGCCCAGATCGAGAAGGACATCGCCGATTTCGGTGACCGCGCCCGCAAGGGCACGCTCAAGATCGACGAGTTGCAGGGCGGCAACTTCACCATCTCCAACGGCGGCGTGTTCGGCTCCTTGCTGTCCACCCCCATCCTCAACCCGCCGCAATCGGGCGTGCTCGGCCTGCACCGGGTGGAGGATCGCCCGGTGGTGAAGAACGGCCAGATCGTGATCCGCCCGATGATGTATCTGGCGCTGTCTTACGATCACCGCCTCATCGATGGCCGCGAAGCCGTCACCTTCCTGGTGCGCGTCAAGGAAGCCATTGAAGATCCGGCGCGTTTGCTGATCGACCTGTAATCAGGGACTGAGGTCAGCAATTGGATGGGTCGTCACGTGGTCAGGAAAGCCGATAGTATTGAGGGAGTGAAGCCGGGTAGCATCGCTACCCAGCAATCGACCGAATGTGCTATCGGCTTTCCTGACCACGCCCGAAGGGTGGGTTGGAGAGGCGAAATGGCGTCGTTGTCGGGCCTAGCCGGGGGGCGTAGCCCCGCCTTCGGCCCTCTGCCTAGCCATTTCGCCTCTCCAACCCATGCCGACCCATCCAATTGCTGACCTCAGTCCCTTAGAAAGGCCCACCCCATGGCCAACCCTGAATTTGATGTCGTCATCATTGGCGGCGGCCCCGGCGGCTATGTCGGCGCTATTCGTGCAGCCCAGCATGGCCTGAAGGTCGCTTGCGTGGAAAAGCGCGCGGCGCTCGGTGGCACCTGCCTCAACGTTGGCTGCATCCCGTCCAAGGCGCTGCTTAACGGCAGCCATCTCTATGAGGAACTGGCTGGCGGCCACCTCGCCAAGTTCGGCGTGAAGGCCGACAATGTCTCCTTCGATCTTTCCGCCCTGCTGGGCGAGAAGGACAAGGCGGTATCAGAGCTGACCGGCGGCATCGCCATGCTGTTCAAGAAGAACAAGGTGGAGTGGATCAAGGGCGAAGCCAGCTTCATCGACGCCAAGAGCGTGAAGGTGGGTGACCGCACCATCACCGCGAAGAATTTCGTCATCGCCACCGGTTCCGAAGTCGCCCTGTTGCCCGGCATGACGCCGGATGGGGAGGTGATCGTTACCTCCACCGAAGCGCTGAACCTGCCGAAGGTGCCCGAACATCTGGTGGTGATCGGCGGCGGTTATATCGGCCTTGAAATGGGCAGCGTCTGGCGCCGCCTGGGCGCCAAGGTGACCGTGGTGGAATATGCCCCGCGAATCGTGCCGGCGATGGATATCGAAGTTGCCAATGCCTTCGCCAAGATCCTCACCAAGCAGGGCCTGGTGCTGAAGACCGCCACCAAGGTGGTGAGCGTCGAACGGACCGGCGCTGGCGCTACGGTGACCGTGGAGCCGGCCGCTGGCGGGCCTGCTGAAACCATCACCGCCGATGTCGTGCTGCTCTCCATCGGTCGCCGGCCCAACACCGACGGGCTGAACCTGGCTGCCACAGGGCTTGCGCTCGACGCCAAGGGCCGCATTCCGATCGGCCATGATTTCGCCACCAAGGTGCCTGGCATTTGGGCCATCGGCGACGTGGTGGAAGGCCCGATGCTGGCCCACAAGGCCGAAGATGAAGGCCTGGCCTGCGCGGACAATATCGCTGGCCTCGCCGGATATGTGAACCATGATGTGATCCCGGCCGTGGTCTATACCCATCCGGAAGTCGGCACCGTGGGCAAGACGGAAGAGGAATTGAAGGCCGCGGGCATCGCCTACAAGGCCGGCAAATTCCTGTTTGCCGCCAACAGCCGTGCCAAGACCAACCGGGATACCGATGGCTTTGTGAAAGTGCTGGCCGACGCCAAGACCGATCGCGTGCTGGGCGTGCACATCATCGGCGCCATGGCCGGCACGATGATCGCGCAGGCTGCACAGGCGATGGAGTTTGGCGCGTCGAGCGAAGATATCGCGCTGACCTGTCATGCGCATCCGACGCATTCGGAAGCGTTGAAGGAGGCGGCGATGGCGGTGACGGGCAAAGCCATTCACATGTGATGCGCCGCCGGCCGCACGCCAGTGCGCCAGCTTTCACGCAGCAAGGCCAGATACGGATAGAGGTGACGTCTCGCGCGCTCCCCGCTACAGCCACGTCCATGCTGTCACCCCGCACCACTCGCACCGTTCGCTGGCTCCATCTGTGGACCGGGGTTTTTGTTGGCATCCAGATCATCCTGTGGGTGGTATCGGGCCTGGTGATGGTGGCGCGGCCGCTGGATGAGGTGCGGGGGACGACGCTGCGCAAGGAGCCGGCGGCGCTGAGCATACCGGCCGGGTTGCCGGCGTTGCAGGGCGTCGAGAAACTGGAACTGGGCAGTCTGCTCGGTAAGCCGGTGTGGAAGCTGACCGACAAGATCGGCAAGCGGCTGCTGGATGCCGGCGGCCAGCCTATCGCCATCAGTGCCGCGCAGGCCGAAGCCATTGCGCGGGCGGGCACGACGCTTGAGGGGCCGGTGACGGTGACGGCGATCACGCCGGCCAACCCGGCCAGCGACTGGCGGGAAACGGCGGGATATCGGGTGGAATTCGCCGATGATGTGCGCGTATATATCAACAGCCAGGGCGAGATTGGTGCGGTGCGCACGCCGTGGTGGCGGTTTTACGATCTGTTCTGGGGCCTGCACATCCTCGACTGGCAGGACCGCGAGAACACCCATGGCCCTGTCATCATCATCGCCACACTGATGGCGCTGGGCGTGGTGCTCACCGGAGCACTGCTCACCGTGCGGCATTTCTGGCGGCGGTAATGGCCATTGCAGCGCCCATTCCGTTGGAGCCATTACTGGCCGTGCTCGACATGGCGGGCGTGGCGGTGTTTGCCGTTTCAGGCGCATTGGCGGCGGCACGGATCAAGCAGACGATCGTAACCTTCGCCTTCTTTGCCGCCATCACCGGCATCGGCGGCGGCACGTTGCGCGATCTGTTGATCGGGGCGCCGGTGTTCTGGGTGGGGCGATCGGATTATCTGGGCATCTGCCTGGTGGCGGCCGCTTCCGTCTGGCTGTTCAAGGCGGATCGCTGGCGGTTGAATGCGCTGTTGTGGTTCGATGCGTTGGGCTTGGGCGCCTATAGCGTGCTGGGCGCGGCCAAGGCGTTGAGCCTGGGCGTGCCGCCGCTGCCGGCGGTTGGCATGGGTGTGCTCACCGCCAGTTTCGGCGGCATCGTGCGCGATCTGCTGGCGGGGGAACCATCCATCCTGTTGCGGCGCGAGATTTACGTTTCGGCTGCGGCGCTGGGGGCGGGAACTTATGTGGGGCTCACCCAGCTGGGTTTGTCGCTGTGGCCGGCGGCGATCATTGGCGCTGCCGCCGGCTTTGGCTTGCGCGGGATTGCCATCGCCACCGGGCTGGCGCTGCCGGGTTACCGCGACGACTGAACCAGCTTGGCCGCGAGGCCTTCCGTCTGCCGGGCCGCCGCCGGACGCGGGGAACCGGCCATGCTGCATTCGATGCACAGCACCTGCATGGTGGCGCCCTTGCCGGCGGCCAGCCAGCCCAGATCATGCGCGGCGGTGAGCAGACGCAGGCGCGAGGCCTGGACCAGACGCGCCCACGGATCGCGGGCGGCCTGCTCTTCGCTTTCGGTGGCGCCCAGACCTTCCAGCGCGCGTTGCCATGCCGGCACAGGCTTTTCGATATCGATCACGCGGATTTCGCCCTTCAGGCCGGCCTTGGCGGCAGCGGCGGCGACGGCGGCATCGAGGCCGCCGAACTTGTCCACCAGCTTCAGCTCCTTGGCCTGGGTACCGGCCCACACGCGGCCTTGCGCGATGCGGTCGACCTCGGCCAGCGGCAGTTTGCGGGCGGTTGCGACGAGGGTGAGGAAGCGGCGATAGGTGTTTTCAACGCCCATCTGCAGCACCTGGGAAACCTGCGGCGACAGGCCGGCAACCACATCGGGTTCGCCGCTGTAGGGGGTGGTTTTCACGCCATCGCTGGTGATGCCCAGATCAGCAAGCGCGCGCGGGAAGCTGGGCAGGATGGCAAAGACGCCGATCGATCCGGTGATGGTGGAAGGCTGGGCATAAATCTCGTCTGCTGCCGTGCCGACCCAGTAACCGCCACTGGCCGCAACCGGGCCGAAGCTGGCGATGACGGGCAGGCCATCGGCCTTGGCGGCCAACAGCGCCGCGCGGATTTCCTCCGATGCCGTGACGGAGCCGCCGCCACTATCGACGCGCACCACCAGCGCCTTGATGTCGTCATTCTTTGCCAGCGCTTCTTCAAGCGCCTGGCGGATGGTGGCGCTGCCGGCGGTGCCGCGCGGGGCCTCGCCATCGACGATGTTGCCGGTGACATAGACGACACCCACGGCATCGCCGCGCTCACCCAGCGGCTTGGCTGTGGCAGACAGATAATCACCCAGCGTCACGCCGGTGTAATGGCCCCAATCGCTCAGCTCATCCTCGCCGGCCAGTTCAATCATCGCGGCGTCGAACTCATCACGGCTGCCGAGTTGATCGACGAGGCCGGCATCGAGCGCCGTCTTGGCGCTGTCCCCACCGAACTTGCCGAGGCGCTGCGGCAATTGCGCGATATAGGCCGGCACATCGGCCTTGGGCCGCAGGCGTTTCGCATCGGCGAGCCAGCTGCCCCACAGGCTGCCGGCCAGTGCCTGATCGGCGGCCTTGGCTTCGGGAGAGGCGGCGGTGCGGGTGAAGGGCTCCACGAACGACTTGTAGGTGCCGACGCGGAATACGTTGACATCAACCTGCAGCTTTTCGAGCGCCTTGGCGAAATAGAGGCGGCTGCCACCCGGGCCAGTGATGATCACGCCGCCCATCGGGTTGAGCCAGATCTTGCTGGCGGCGGCGGCCAGCAGCCAGCTGTCGTCGCTGTAGGCCGTGGCCCAGGCGTGAACCGGCTTACCGGATTTGCGGAAGCGGGTGAGGGCTTCGTCAACTGTGGCGATATTGGCCTGGCCGCCGCCCATGAAACCATCCAGTTCCAGCACGATGGCCTTGATGCGATCGTCCTTGGCGGCGTGATCGATGGCGTGCACCACATCGCGCACCTGGATTTCAGCGGCAACATTGCCGGCCGCGGCATCGAACGGCGAGTTTTCGGAGGCTTGATCAACCAGGGCGCCATCCATCGCCAGCACCAGCGCGGCGCCATTGGGTACCGTGGCGGGCTTGGCGGAGGAGAGCAGGGCCGATAGCCCGATAAAAAACAGCGCCAACACACACAGGACCAGGAAATCCTTGATGCCGACAAGGATGCGCCAGATGAGGCCAAGGGTTTTCAAGATGCTGCGCCTTCAGGAACCGGGAGAAGCCGAAGTCATAGCAGCAGGCCCACGGCGGCGGCAACCGGCCGCTACGCCGCACACCCGGTGAAGGTTGATCAGGGATTGGCCGGTTCGGGCAGGAAATCCAGTTTCTGCACCGCCGCATCGGTGGCGCTGCATTCGGCCGGGGTGGCGTGCGTGTCGTTCGGCCAGCTGCCTTCCAGCGGCAGGCGGAATTCCCAGGCACCACCCTGCATGCGGTGCTGCACTTCGCCGGTGAGGCGCAGGCTGGTGCCGCCGGTGGCGCCGATTTGGCGGGCGGCTTCGTCGACGCACTGGCGGAAGGCGCGTTCAGCTGCGGGTGGAACCTCGTTCGGCCCGATGTTGATGGTGGCCGGCGGTTTGTTGCCGCCCTGAGCCGCGCTTTCCGCTTCCTTCTTCTTGCCCTTGGACAGCAGCAGCGCCAGCAAGCCGGCGGCAACGGCCGCACCGGCAATCGCCGCCCCGGTGGAGCCACCGCCACCGCGGCGGCCAACTTCGAATTCGGCGCGGCAGCCGTTGCTCACCCAGATCGCGTTGCGATTACTGCCCCAGTTGCGTCGCGAACAGTCGCCGGCCAGCACGCGCGACAGGCGCACCCCATCCCGCGTGTTGGCGCTGCAGCGGGCGTAGCGATAATTCCAGCTTTCACAGCGGATGATCTGGCCGCCGTTATTGTTCCACCCCTGGTTGTTCCAATTGTTGTTCCAATTGGATTGGGCCGCCACAGGCGTGATTACGGCAGTGGACGCAAGGGCAAGCAAGGCGACAAGGCTGGCGGTGCGGCGCATGTGATTTCCCCCCGGAAAAATGGATCAGTACAAGGTGAAGGTGGCGCGGCAGCCACCGTTGACCCAAATGCTGTTGCGATCCCAACCCCAGGTGCGGCCTTCCCGACAATTGCCGGCAATCACGCGGGTGAGGCTGACACTGCGGGCGCCACCGATCGGGCAGCGGGCGGCGCGGTAATTCCAGCTTTCGCAGTTGATGGTGCGGGCGCCCTGGCCGGGATTGAAACCGCCGCCGCCACCGCCACCGCCAACACCGCCGCCGCTGCCCCAGCCGCCGCCAGAGCCACCGGAACCGCCCCAGCCAGACGAGCCCTGCATCACTTCGAAATCGGCCCGGCAACCGTTGCGCACGGTGATGGCGCGGCGGTCCCAGCGCCATGTGTCGCCATCGCGGCAATCGCCGGCAATCACGCGCAGCATGCGGGCGGCGCTGATCACGCCTTGCACCGGGCAGCGCTGGTTGCGGTAATTCCAGCTTTCGCAGCGCACCACCTGCCAGCGGCCACCACCAATGCCATTCCCGACGCCCTGATTGGGATCCCAGCCACCCACGCCCCAGCCATTGTTGGCATCGATACGGAAGGTGGCACGGCAGCCATTGCGCACCCGGATGGCGCGATCATCATGATACCAGGTCTGGCCTTCGATGCAGCTGCCGCCTTGCACGCGCAACAATTGCACGCGCACGGCGCCGGGGGCGGGGCACACGGCTTCGCGGTAATTCCAGCTTTCGCAGGTGATTTCGCGCCATTGCTGGGCAGCAGCCGGCGCGGCGGGCAGGGTGAGCGCGACGCCGGCACCCAGCGCAGTGAATGAAAGGGCGTTGATCGACAAGGCTGACAGCAGCAGGCGGCGCATTACATCTTCTCCCCCCGGTTTGGGCAATAAGGGCAGGGTTCATCCTGCGCTCGGACCAATTACCACAAAATGAATGCTGCCAGTGATTTTGCCGGAGTCAAGAGACATAACTGGCCGATCTTTAGACATAAGCCGCCAATTCTATAATTTTTTCCCCTGATCGCCGGCCTGTTCAACTGTGAACTGCCACGCGACCCGGCCCGATCGCGCGCCACGCCCGGCTGCCCAGGTGAGCGCGGCCTTCGGATCAAAGGCCAACCCGTGCGCCACGGCATAGCCGGCGCAGATCGTCAGATAGGTCTCCTGATCGCAGGGGTGGAAGCCCAGCCGCAGCCCAAAGCGATCGGCCAGCGCCAGATGATCATCGGCGGCATCGCGCGGATTAATGGCATCCGCCTCATTTTCCGAGAGGCTGCGCGGCACCAGATGGCGGCGGTTGCTGGTAACGATCAGGCGCACATGATCGGGCCGCGCCTGCACTCCGCCATCGAGCAGCGAGCGCAGCGCATGCACCTCGGCGGCATCGGCGCCCAGCGACACATCATCAAGGAAGATCAGAAACGCCCGCTCGACCCCGGCAAGTGTGCGGAACAATGCGGGCAGGCTGCTGAGAGCCGGCAGCATCACCTGCACCAGCGCGATATCATGGCCGCCGGCCACCAGATCGGCGACCACGCTGCGCGCCAGGCTGGACTTGCCCATGCCGCGCGCGCCCCACAACAGGATATCGTGGGCAGGCAGACTCAGCGCATGGCGGCGGCTGTTCTCGTGCAATTGCGCGGCCTGGGCCTCCACACCTTTGTACAGTGCCAGCGGCGTCGTGCGGGCCGGCGGCAGGGCGGTGAGGCCCCCGGTGTTTTCTGCGCCATCCCAGCCAAACCAATGGCCGTGAGCCGGATCGGCGGGTGTGGCCGGCGGCGGCGCCATCCGGTCGAGCGCGGCGGCAATGCGGGCGAGCAGGGCGTCCTGAGTGTCCATGCCGCCAGCACTAGCCAAAAGCGCGGGTGTAAGGAACTGGCATCGGTTGCGCAGGCTGGCCCAAGCGGCTAGAGCCTTGCGCCAATCCGACCAATTTGATGGAAACCACGATGTTTGAAACCCCGGCCTTCGCGCAGGCAACAGGCGGCGCGGCCGCCGCAGGTGGCATGGCGGCCGTAATCGGCTTCCTGCCCTATCTGGCCATCTTTGCCATTTTCTATTTCCTGATCATCCGCCCACAGCAGCAGCGCGTGAAACAGCACCGCGCCATGGTTGATGCCGTGAAGAAGGGCGATGATCTGATTACCGGCGGCGGCATCCTGGGCAAGGCGGTGCGGGTGACCGATACCGAAGTGGAAGTGGAAGCCGGCGCGGGCGTGCGCTTCACCGTGCTGAAATCCACGCTGGCCGATGTGAAACCGCGCGGGCTGCCAGCGGCGGCGAACGACAAGAGCGCCTGAGCCCATGCTGGATTTCCCCAAGTGGAAAACCTGGTCGATGTGGGCCACGGTGGTGCTGTGCCTGTTGCTGGCACTGCCCAATGCCCTGGCGCCGTCAACATTGGCGCTCATCCCCGATGGCCTGCCCAAATCGCAGCTGCCGCTGGGGCTTGATCTGCGCGGCGGTTCGCATCTGATGCTGGAAGCCACGGCGCTTGATGTGGAAAAGGCCAAGCTGGAATCGCTGGAAGATACGGTGCGCGGCGAACTGCGGAGCGCAGAAGGCGGCGCCATCGCCATTACGGATCTGTCGTTGAATCGTGGCCGTCTGACCTTCACCGTTACCGATCTGGCGCGGCTCGATCAGGCGATCAGCCTGCTCAACAAGGCAACCGCGCCGCTGGGTGTCGGCAATGCCCGTGAAGTGGAGATCAACCGCGGCAGCGTCCCCGGCCAGGTAATCGTCACGCCAACGGCTGCCGGCATTGCGGCCGCCATCGATGGCGCCATGGCGCAGGCCGTGGAAGTGATCCGCAAGCGCATCGACGAACTCGGCACCCGTGAACCCACGATCGTGCGCCAGGGCAAGACCCGCATCGTCGTGCAGGTGCCCGGCCTGCAGGATCCCGAAGCGCTGAAGGCACTGCTGGGCAAGACGGCCAAGCTGGAATTCAAGCTGGTTGATACCGCCGCCGATCCGGAAGAAGTGGCGCAGGGCCGCGCCCCTCCCGGCAGCCAGATCCTCACTTCGCAGGAAGGCGGCCAGGTTGTCGTCAAGCGCCGCGCCATCATCACCGGCGACCAGCTGGTCGACAGCCAGGTGACAACCGATCAAAATGGCGCACCGGCCGTTTCCTTCCGGTTTGATTCCACCGGGGGGCGGCGTTTTGCGCAGGCCACCACTGAAAATGTCGGCAAGCCCTTTGCCATCATCCTGGATGGCATGGTGATTTCTGCGCCAAACATCAATGAACCGATCCTGGGCGGCAGTGGCCAGATTTCCGGCAACTATACCGTACAGACCGCCAACGAATTGGCGATCCTGCTGCGTTCGGGCAAATTGCCGGTCGAATTGAAGGTTGTCGAAGAACGCACTGTCGGCCCCGATCTGGGCGCGGATTCGATCAAGGCCGGTATCATCGCCTCGATCGTGGCCGTGCTGGCCGTGGCCGGGCTGATGATCATGACCTATGGCCGCTTTGGCGTGTATTCGGTGATCGCGCTGGCCATCAACGTCTTGATGATCCTGGGCATCATGTCGGCGGCCGGTTTCACCCTCACGCTGCCCGGCATTGCCGGGATGGTGTTGACCATCGGTGCCGCCGTGGACGCCAACGTGCTGATCAACGAACGTATCCGCGAAGAGCAGCGCAAGGGCAGGGGCGTCATTGCCAGTGTCGAAACCGGCTTCAAGGAAGCCAGCCGGACGATCTGGGATGCCAACAGCCTCAACATCATCGTGGCGATCATCATGTTCCTGTTCGGCTCCGGCCCGATCAAGGGCTTTGCCGTCGTGCTGTCGATCGGCATTGCGACCTCGGTGTTCACCGCCGTGACGATCGTGCGCTGGATGGTGGCGCGCTGGCTGACCAACGCGCGCCCCGCGACCTTGAGCATCTGAGGACCAATCGATGCCGCTGAAACTTGTTCCCGACAACACCAACATTGGCTTTGTCAAACTCCGCTTCATCGCGTTTGCATTGACTTTGGCGCTCACCATCGGGGCCGGCGCCTTGCTGGCGGTGCGCGGGCTCAACCTTGGTGTCGATTTCGTTGGCGGCCTCACCATGCAGGTGGAATTTGCGGAAGCGCCGGCGCTCGACACGCTGCGTGGCCGCGTGGACCGCGTGGGCGTGGGCGATTCTGCCCTGCAGGAATTCGGCAATGACCGCACCATCCTCATCCGGCTGCCGCTGCCGGAAGGCGAGGAGGGTGCCGTGCAGCGCGTGGTGGGCAAGGTGCGCACAGCGCTGGAGCAGGATTACAAGGGCGTGAAATTCGCCCGCGTCGAAAGCGTGTCGGGCAAGGTTTCCGATGAACTGATCACCGACGGTCTGTGGGCAGTGGGCCTGTCGATGCTGTTCGTGGCGCTGTTCACCTGGTTCCGGTTCGAGTGGTATTTCGGCGTTTCCACGGTGGTGGCGCTGGTGCACGACGTGGTGGTGACGATGGGCTTTTTCGCGCTGACCCAGCTCGAATTCGATCTCAACATCGTGGCGGCCGTGCTGACCATCATCGGCTATTCGCTGAACGACAAGGTGGTGATCGACGATCGCATCCGCGAAAATCTGCGCAAATATCGCCAGATGGACATCAAGCAGATCATCGATCTTTCGGTGAACGAAACGCTGCCGCGCACGGTGATGACCTCGGTGACGCTGCTCGCCGCACTGATCGCGCTGCTGTTCCTGGGCCCAGAAGTGATCTTCGGCTTCACCGCCGCGATGGTGCTGGGCATCGTGGTCGGCACCTATTCGTCGATCTTCGTGTCGTCCTCACTGCTGATCACGCTGGGCGTGAAACAGCGCGCGGCCGGCAGTGAAGACGCGCGGGCCAAGGGCGCCGAACGCATCGGCTGAGCCCGCACAAACAAAAGGGCCGGCGCTCCCCATCGGGAACGCCGGCCCTTTTTGTTTCAGGCAGCTGCGTTCAGATCGGCGCGCCGCACGGGCCAAAGGCCATGCACCACTGGCTGAGGGTCCCCATCACCAGCGCGCCGGCAAGCCAGAGGGCGCGGGTGCGGGTGTTGAGTTCCATCTGCATGTCATTCACTCCGCTGTAACCGCCACCGGGCCCAGACCGATCCGGGCTTTGGCGGCTTGATACTCGCTGACAAGTTTGGCGACATATTCACCGGCCGACAATACGGACTTTACCGCGCCGATGCCCTGGCCGCAGCCCCAGATGTCCTTCCACGCCTTGGCATCGGTGTTGCCGCCGCTGCCGAAGTTCATCGCCGAAGGATCGCTGGTCGGCAGATTGTCGGGGTCCATGCCGGCCTTCACGATCGACGGGCGCAGATAATTGCCGTGCACGCCGGTGAACAGGTTGGAATAGACAATGTCGGACGACTCGCTCTGCGTGATCATGTCCTTGTAATCCTGCACCGCGCGGGCTTCCTGCGTGGCGATGAAGGCGCTGCCGATATAGCCGAAATCGGCGCCCATCGCCTGGGCGGCGAGCACGGCTTCGCCCGTGGCGATCGATCCGGACAGCGCCAGCGGGCCATCGAACCATTCGCGGATTTCACGGATCAGCGCGAACGGGCTGGTGGTGCCGGCATGGCCGCCGGCGCCGGCCGCAACGGCGATCAGGCCATCGGCGCCCTTTTCCACGGCCTTTTTGGCAAACTTGTTGTTGATGATGTCGTGCATGACGATGCCGCCATAGCTGTGAATGGCCTCGTTCACGTCTTCGCGCGCGCCCAGCGACGTGATGATCATCGGCACCTTGTATTTCACGCACAACGCCAGATCGTCCATCAGCCGATCGTTGGAACGGTGGACGATGAGGTTGACGGCATAGGGCGCATCATTCGGGCCAAGTTCGGTCGACAGGCGTTGCAGCCATTCTTCGAACTGGGCCAATGGCCGGGCGTTGAGGCTGGGGAAGCTGCCAATGATGCCGGCGCGGCACTGCGCCATGACCAGTTCCGGACCGGAGATGATGAACAGCGGCGAACCGATCACCGGGATCGACAGGCGGCCAGCGAAGGCGGCAGGAATGGACATGCAAATTCTCCCCAATATGACGGAGAGATGTTTAGCCGTGGTGGCGCTGAATTGCCACCTCATCCTCGTCGCAGGGGAGAATGTGGCAGGGGGGGGTGGTAGCAGCGGGCAGATTTGAACTGCCGACCTCCGGGTTATGAATCCGGCGCTCTCACCAACTGAGCTACGCTGCCACAGGCCCCATCCCGGCGAGCGGGAGGCGCTGCTATAGTGGCGGTGTCCCTGTGGGTCAACCGGGTTTCAGAAACTGTAGACCAGCGTGGCGCGGGTGACGGTATCGCTGTTCAGGCGGCCCGGCGGCGGGTTGCTTTCGTTGTTGTACTGGAAGGAAAAACGCGCCGAAAGCCGGCCATTCAGTTTGGCGGTGAGCTGCGACAGCGCCAGCAGCGAGTTGTTGCTGTTGTCATAATAATAGGTCGCAGCCTGGGTGAAGTTCAGCATGTCGTTGATCTGCCATTTGGCGTTGAGGCCAGCCCGGGCGGCGGCGCTGTTATCGGCAATGCCATTGATGAACCGTGTTTGCCGCAATGCCGGGCCGCCATCCACGGCGATGGTCAGGTTCGGCGTATCAACCACGCGATAGCCAAGGCCGATGGCCTGCGTGAAGCGGCTGGAAAAGCCGGTGAAGCGATCCCGCTCCCAGCTCAAGGCGAGCAGGGCATAGGCGCGGCTGCTGAACTTCCAATTGCCTTCATAGCCGGCGAAATAGCGTTCGCGCGAAGCCACGCCATTGTCTTCCTGATAGTCGACGATACCGCGCAAGGCGTGCTTCCAGCTGCGGCTTTCCTTGGTCAGGCTCACGCCCACGGCCACGCCGCGGTTGCGGGTGTTGCCGGTGGAAATGAAACCGCCGGCCTCACCCTGGCCGCTCCAGCCCTCAAGAAAGCCCTGGGAGGCGAGCTTTTCTTCGCGGGCCTTGGCGGCGGCGGCGTTGATGGCGGACAGTTTGGCATCGATCTCGGCAGCGCTGGCCGGGTTGGTTTTCTTTGCGATTCCGGCCACCACGGCCCGTTCCTCTGGGCTGGCGGCCGCATCAATCATCGCTTCCACCGCCGACGGAATCGGTTCGGCAAATGCAGGCGTAGCCAGAATAGCAAGAGTCAGCGGCAGAGCGCTTTTCATGTTGTTGTCTCCCCATGGGCAACAACAGTTTGACTATGCCGCAGCCGGCGGTCAACTGTGGGTGACGAGTTATAGACCGGCTTAACGAATATAACAGTATCGGTGTTGTCACGGCCCAGCTTCGGATTGTTTTCATTTTCAATCTGGAACGACACGCGGGCGGAAAGGCGGACATTCAACCGCACGGTCATTTGCGAGGCAGACAGAAGCGAACTGTTGCGCTGATCACTGTCGTAAGTCACGGTTTTCGTGAAGGTCAGCGCCGGCGAGATCACCCATCTGCCACTTCGCCATTGGCGGTCCAGCCGCCAGGCGCACATCAACCGCGGCAATGCGCGCCGGGTAGGCCTTGCGGCCATTGGTCAACTGGTACGATCCGCATTCAAGGGGACTGGCAGACGACCAGAATCCGGGGCAAAGGGCGGACATGACACTTGCTGCCGACATCAAGCCGATTCCACTTTCGCTGGTGCACACCGATCTGGCTGCCGCCGCTGCCGGTTTTGGCGATGCGTTTGCCCGCACCGGTTTTGCCGTGGTGTCCGATCACGGCATCGATCAGGGGCTGATCGATAAAGCCAATGCCGCCACCAAGGCGTTCTTTGCGCTGCCGGAGGAGGTGAAGCGCCAGTATGTCGTGCCCGGCGGCGGCGGCCAGCGCGGGTTGACGCCGTTCGGGGTGGAAGCCGCCAAGGGCCACGCCAAGGCCGATCTGAAGGAATTCTGGCATGTGGGCCGCGAACTGCCGCCCGGCCATGCTTATGCCAGCGTGATGCCGCCGAACCTGTGGCCCAGCGAGATCCCCGACTTTCATGACGCCGTGTGGGCATTGTTCGACGCGCTCGACAAGACGGGCGCCACCCTGCTGCGCGCCATTGCGGTGCACCTTGGGCTGGACACGGAGTTCTTCGCCGATCCGGTGCGCGACGGCAATTCGATCCTGCGCCTGCTACACTATCCGCCAGTGCCGCCGGAAACGGCGGGCGCCATCCGGGCGGGCGCGCATGAGGATATCAATGTCATCACCCTGCTGCTCGGCGCCGAAGAGGCCGGGCTGCAATTGCTCGACAAGAATGGCGAGTGGCGCTTCATCGATGCGCCGGCCGGCAGCCTGGTGTGCAATGTGGGTGACATGCTGCAACGGCTGACCGGGCACCGCCTGCCATCGACCACGCACCGTGTGGTCAATCCGGCACCGGAACGCATGGGCGTGGCGCGTTATTCAACGCCGTTCTTCCTGCATTTCCGGCCGGATTATCTGATCACCGCGCTGCCCGGCGGGCCGCAAGAGGAGCCGCCGATAACCGCGAACGATTATCTGCTGGAACGGCTGCGCGATATCAAATTGCTGTAACATCGGTGCTGCAATGATTTTTGGGCAGGGGAAAACGACATGATGATGCGCGCAATGCTTGTGGCTGGCCTGCTGGCCACCTCTGTTTCAGCTGCCCCGGTGCTCGATACGCCGTTGAAGGACAGTTGGTGGACCGATGGCCGCGCCGCACTTGATGCCCGCCTGAAAGTGGTGAATCGGCCGAAGCGCGCGAAGAATGTCATCCTGATGGTTGGTGACGGGATGGGCATCTCCACGCTCACCGCCGCGCGCATCTTTGATGGCCAGCATCCCATCGATGGCCGCGCGCCGTCCACCGGCGAGGAGAATAACCTGGCCTGGGACAAGATGGCCAGCACCGCCCTGATCAAGACCTACAACACCAACGCCCAGACAGCTGACAGCGCCGGCACGGCCAGCGCCATGAACACCGGCGTGAAAACCCGCATTGGCACCATCAACATGGGCGCCGATCAGGGCGTGGAGTCCTGCAAGACGCCGGAAAAGCTGCCGCGCACGCTGGCCGAAATCGCCAAGGGGCAGGGGATGGGCGTGGGCGTTGTCACCACCACCCGCATTACCCATGCGACGCCTGCCGCGGTTTATGGCCATGTGCCGTTCCGCGATTGGGAAGGCGCAGATCGCGCCTATCCTGCCGCCGATCGCGCGTCCGGTTGTGCAGATCTCGCCACGCAGTTGGTCGGTTTCAAGGGCGGGCTGGACGTTGTGCTGGGTGGCGGCCGGGCGCGCTTCCTGCCGCTGGGCAAGGGCGGCCAACGCGATGATGGCCGCAACCTGGTGGAGGATTGGCAGAAGGCCTGGCCACAGGGCCAGTTTGTTGCTGACTCCAAGGGCCTGCGGGCATTGAACAGCCGCAACGCGGGCCCGGTTTTAGGCCTGTTTACGCCCGATCACCTGAGCTTCGAGCATGACCGCAAGGACGAGGCCGAGCCCAGCCTGCCGGAATTGGCGCGCTTTGCGTTGGCCAAGCTGGACGCCGGCAAGGCGGCGCGCGGCGGCAAGGGCTATTATCTGATGATCGAAGGCGGCCGCATCGATCATGCCCACCACGCCAGCAACCCCTATCGGGCGCTGAAGGAAGCGCAGATGTTCAGCGCCACCGTGGCCGAGGTGCTGAAGTCCGTGAACCTTGATGAGACACTGGTGCTGGTCACCGCCGATCACAGCCATGTCCTGACCATCGCCGGTTACCCTGAGCGTGGGAATGACATATTGGGCTATATCAAGCCGCCCAAGGGCGGCGGCGAAGGTGATGGTGGCCTCAGCCCCGAAGGCTATGCGCTGGATGATCGCGGCCAGCCGATGACGACGCTGACTTATGCCAACGGGCCTTTCGTGAGCCGCGGCCTGTCCCGCACGTTGCCGCCCACGGATCCCAATTATCTCGCCAACAAGACCTATGGCACCGGCAGCGAAAGCCATGGCGGTGAGGATGTGGCGCTGTTTGCCGAAGGCCCGCGGGCCGATCTGGTGCGCGGCGTGATGGAGCAGAATTTGATCTTCCACATCATGGCTGAGGCACTTGGCTGGCGTTGAGCCAGCCAGACGGAAGTTTCAGCCAGCGATCAGCCAGCCGGCCAGCAATCCGCCGGCGGTTCCGAGTGACAGCCCCATCCAGAGCCAGAGGCGCTTGCCGCGCTGGCCAGG
Source organism: Sphingomonadales bacterium (assembly GCA_027485735.1). Lineage (GTDB taxonomy): Bacteria > Pseudomonadota > Alphaproteobacteria > Sphingomonadales > Sphingomonadaceae > Sandarakinorhabdus. The sequence continues at coordinate 21,623 of JAIXQM010000207.1, forward strand.
TTGGCTGTGAGCAGGATGTGGCCCTTGGGGCATGTTGTGCTTCTTCGGTGGCGATCCGACAACAATCTTGCAATTAGCGTGCCAATTTGTGGATTGCCGGCAAGTGGCTGAATCCACCCAATCGGCAAGCGAGAAACTTTAGTCAGTTGTAAAGCCTACCGACAGTTCGGGGTAGCTGGCGCCGATGAAATACAAGCCATCGGGCGGCGCGTTCAGCCCCAGCGCATCGCGATCACGGGCGGCGAGTGCGGCGGCAAGATCATCGGCGCTCCACTTGGCTTCCCCCACCAGTTTCAGGCAGCCCACCATGGAACGCACCTGGTGATGCAGGAAACTGCGGGCCGCGGCGAAGATATGCACCTCTTCCCCCATGCGCGTCACCTCCAGCCGATCGAGCGTGCGCAGCGGTGATTTGGCCTGGCACTTGGCAGAACGAAAGGTGGTGAAATCATGCTGGCCAACCAGTATCTGGGCTGCCGCGTGCATGGCCTGCACATCCAGCGTGGTTGGCACCCGCCAGGCCAGCCCCGCATCAAAGCTGAGCGGCGCGCGGCGATTGATGATGCGATAGTGATAGCGCCGCCCGGTGCAATCGAAGCGGGCGTGCCAATTTGGGGCTTGCGCACAATCGAGGATGGCAACCGGCTGCGGCTTCAACCGGGCGTTGATCGCCTCCATCAGGCGGAATGGTGTGAGGGACTTTGCGATATCGGCATGGGCCGGCATGGCGCGGGCGTGAACGCCAGCATCCGTACGGCCCGACGCATGAACGTCCACCGCCTCGCCCGTCACCTGCAAGATCGCTTCCTCGATGGCGGCCTGCACCGATGGGCCATGATCCTGCCGCTGCCAGCCAAAGTAGGGCCGGCCATCATATTCCACGGTGAAACGGAAACGGGTCATGCAAGCGGTGAGCCGGCCGGAACGCGCCAACCGTTGAGCAGGGCCTTGACCGGCATGGCTGGTTTGCCGGCGCGCTGCACAAGCGTGGGCCGCAACACGCCATCGCCCGTGCCCAGCCCAAGCCGATCATCAACGGTAACGCCGGGCGCGGCCGGGGCGGGCTCAACGCTGGCGGCAAGGATCTTCACCCGTTCACCGGCAAGATCGATCCAGGCCCCTGGTGCCGGATTGAAGCCGCGCACCTGCCGTTCCAGCTGAAGAGCGGGCAGGGTGGTATCGAGATGCGCTTCGGCCTTGTCGATGCGCGGGGCGAGTGTGACGCCGGCTTCCGGCTGCGGCACCGCTGTGCGCGGGTGGGCCAGCACTTCGACCAACAATTCAGCGCCCAACTGCGCCAGTTCGGCAAATAGTTCGCCGCTGGTCTTGGTGTCGATGGGCGTCTCTACCGTGGCCAGCATCGGGCCGGTATCCAGCCCTTCCTCCATCTGCATAATGGTCACGCCGGTGATGGCATCGCCGGCCAGCACCGCCCGCTGGATCGGCGCCGCCCCGCGCCAGCGTGGCAGCAGCGAACCGTGGATGTTGAGACAGCCCAAACGCGGTGCGTCGAGCACGGCGCGCGGCAGGATCAGGCCATAAGCGGCGACGATGGCCACGTCGCAATCCTTTGCCACCTCAAGGAACTGCGCCACCGCTGCCGGATCACGGAAGCTGCGTGGGGTGAAGACGGGTATGCCCAGCGCATCGGCGCGGGCATGGACCGGGCTCATCTGCAACTGCTTGCCGCGCCCGGCCGGCTTGGGCGCGCGGGTATAGACGGCGATGATCTCGTGCCCGGCCGCTGCCAGCGCATCAAGCGCCGGAACGGCAAAAAAAGGCGTGCCCATGTGGATGATCCGCATGGGCACGCCTGTAAACGATTAAACGGTGACGGGGGAAGGGGCCTTAGCGGCTCATCACCATGGTGACCGCGCGGCGGTTCCGCGCGTAGGCCGCTTCATCGGCGCCATCCACGGCCGGCTTTTCCTTGCCATAGGAAATGGTGCTGAGCCGGGCCACGTCGATGCCCTGCGTTGCGAGGAAATTCTTTGCCGAATTGGCGCGGCGATCACCCAGCGCCAGGTTGTATTCGCGGGTGCCGCGTTCGTCGCAATGGCCTTCCAGCGTCACGCGCACGTTCGGATTGGCGCGCAGCCAGGTCGCGTGCTTCAGCAACGTGGCGCGAGCCTCGCCATCCAGTTCATAGCTGTCATAGGCAAACAGCACCGTGTCGCCGCCGGTCTGGGCGCGCAGATCGTCCTGGCTGCCGGGCACGATGCTGCTGGCACCCGTTTCAACGGTGGCTGGCCGGTCCATCGGTGCCGCTGCCGGCGTTTCCGGACGGGCGGTGGCCGGCGGCGCTTGCAATTCGGCCGGCGGCTTTTTGGGCGCGCAGGCGGCAGCAAGCAGAACAAGCGTCAGCAGGGGCAATTTGGGCAGGTGGCGGGTCATTTGGGGGCTCCTCTTCCAACTGTCAGGGTAACAAGGGCGACCATGCCGGATCAGATGCATCCAGCGGGGTCGCGATACGGCGTTCATTCAAACCGGAAATATCGACGGACCACAAGCCCGAACGGCCCGACCTGTCGCCGCGGGCAAACAGGATGACGCGGCCATTCGGGGACCAGGCCGGGCTTTCATCCTGAAATCCGTTGGTCAACAGTCGTTCGCCAGAGCCATCGGGGCGCATGACGCCAACGCCGAAACGGCCGCCGCCCATGCGGGTGAAGGCGATATAATCGCCGCGCGGGCTCCACACGGGGCTGGCGGAGCGGCCTTCGCCAAAGCTGATCCGGCTCTGGCCGCTGCCATCGGCGTTCATCACATAGAGTTGCTGCGATCCGCCGCGATCGCTTTCAAACACGATCTTCGTGCCATCGGGCGAGTAACTGGGCGAGGTATCGATCCCCGGTCCGCTGGTGAGGCGCGTCGTGCTGCGGGTGGCAAGGTTGAAGCGATAGATATCGGTGTTGCCGCCCACCGCCATGGAAAACACCAGATTCTGCCCGTCGGGCGAGAAGCGCGGCGCGAAGGTCATGGCGGAAAACTGGCCCACCGCTTCCTGCCGGCCACTGCCCAGCGTGTAGATCCACACGCGCGGGCGGTTATTCTCGAAACTCATGTAGGTGATGGTCTGCTGCCCCGGCGCAAAGCGCGGCGTGAGCACCAGGTTCTGACCCGAGGTGAGGAAGCGGTGGCCGGCGCCGTCCTGATCCATGATGGCGAGCCGCTTGATGCGCTTGGTGCGCGTGCCCGTCTCGCTCACATAAACAATGCGGCTGTCGAAATAACCGCTTTCTCCGGTGAGGCGTGAATAGACGAGATCGGCGCATTTGTGCGCGGCACGGCGCCAACCGGCCGCCGTGGTCACGAACCCTTGCCGCGCGATTTCGGCGCCGGCAAACACATCATAGGCATAACAGGCCAGCGTGATCCCGCCATCCGGATTGGCCGTCACCGTGCCCGTTACCAGCGCCTGCGCGGCAATCGTGCGCCAAGCCGGGAAATCCGGTTTCAGCACATCATCAATGCCCACCGTGGTTGTGTAGGCTGCGGGATCGAGTGGCCGGAACAGACCTGAGGATTTCAGATCATTGGCAATGACCTGCGCCGCGCGCTCGCCGATCTGCGTGGTGGTACCGGCTTCGGTGCTGGCGCCATTGCCGGGGGCAAAGGCTGGCACGGCGATCGGCATCGGCTGCATCAGTCCAGCGTTGATATCCACGCGAAGCGGCGCCGACTGCGCGAAGGCAGGGGCGGCAAAAAGTGCAGCAGTGAACAGAATCAGTCTCATCACTCCACCATATCAGGGGGGGGAACTGAACGGGAGCCAAACTGTTTACCCTGGCTGGCCGCGTCTTGCGTGGCGAAGGATTCCCGTGCAGACACGCTGTGTAACACGTCTAATACAGATAGTTGGGGGATATATGATCAGCCGCTGCATTGGCCTGGGTTGCATCGTGGCGTTGGCCAGCCCAGCCAGCGCCGCCGATCTGCTGATCCACGGCGGCCCGATCCTCACCATGGTGGGGGACAGGCCGCACACGGTGGCGGCGGTGGTTGTGGACGGCGGCAGGATCGCCTTTGCCGGACCGCTGGCGCAGGCGCAGCGGATCGCCGGCGCGGAAATGCAGCGCCTGGATCTGAAGGGCCGCACGCTTTTGCCCGGCTTGATCGATGCGCACAGCCACCTCGCCATGGCGGTTGATCTGGCGCGGCGGGTGAATGTGTCGGGCGCGCCGGTCGGCACGGTGGCCAGCATTGCCGATCTGATGCGCAAGCTGGCCGATGGTGAGGTGACGCTGAAGATCGCGCCCACTGAATGGCTGGTGGGGTGGGGTTATGACGCCAGCCTGCTGGCCGACAAGCGCGACCTGACCCGTCGCGACCTCGATGCGCGCTTCCCGGATCGGCCGGTGCTGGTGATGCATGTCTCCGGCCACGGCGCGGTGCTGAATTCGGCCGGGCTGGCGGCGATTGGTGTCACGCCCGACACGAAGGCCCCCGAAGGCGGTCTGATCAACCGTGAAGCCGATGGTCGCACGCCCAACGGCCAGATCTGGGAAAGCACGCTGATGCTGGCCGGCCCGGCGCTGAGACCGCCACCGCGCGAACAACGCCTGCAGAATCTGGCGGCCGTGCAGCAGCTTTATGCCAGGAACGGCTACACGCTGGCCAATGATGGCTTTACCAGCCTTGCTGATCTCGATCTGCTGCAGGCGGCGGCGGAGCAGGGGCGGCTCGTGCTCGATGTGGTGGCGCTGCCCAGCTTTGTTGATATGCCGAAATGGCTGGGCAAGCCGGCCTACCGTTTCGGCGCGTGGCAGGGCCGGCTGAAGCTGCAAGGCATCAAGATCACCCAGGATGGCAGCCCGCAAGGCCGCACTGCCTATATGAGCGTGCCCTATCTGCACGGCGGCCCCAACGGGCAGGAGAATTGGCGCGCACAAGGCATCCAGCCTTATCCAGCCTTCCTCGCCACCGCCAAGGCTGCCAGCGCCGCCGGGCTGCAACTCTTCATCCACGCCAATGGCGACGCGGCCATGGATGATGTGATCAACGCGGTCGACACGCTGAAGCTGCCCGCCGATCACCGCACCGTCGTCATCCATTCCCAGGTGCAGCGCCCCGATCAACTGCCGCGCTACGCCGCGATGGGCATCACACCGAGCTACTTCACCAATCACACCTATTTCTGGGGCGACGTCCACCGCGGCAACTTCGGCGACGAGCGCGCGGCCCATATCTCTCCGATCCGCAGCGCCATGGCGCTCGGCCTGAAGGCCAGCAACCACAGCGATTTCATCGTCACGCCGCTCGATCCGATGTTCATCCTGTGGACCAGCATGGCCCGCACCACCCGCAGCGGCTTTGTGTTGGGGCCGGCCGAGCGCCTGAACGCCTGGGCCGGCCTGAAAGCCCTCACCATCAACCCGGCCTGGGCCTATCGCGAGGAAGGGCGGCGCGGCAGCATCGAAGTGGGCAAACTGGCTGATTTCACCCTGCTCAGCGCCAACCCGCTGGCGACGCCCACCGCGCGCATCAGGGCCATCAAGGTGGTGGGGACGATGAAGGAAGGGCGATTTGTGTGGGAGGCGGTGAAGTAGGGAGGCCTCAGTCTCTTACGTCATCTCTTCCGGATCGAAATTGATCTCCACGCTGCCCCACAGATCATACAACTCCGCCGGCAGCTTCAACGGCTGGCAGCGCAGCACGGCTCGGCGGGCGGTTTCGGCGAAAGCGCGGGCGTAGTCTGCGTTGGCGGCGGTCATGCCGGTGGGGGTACCGGCTTGCGGCATGCCGATCACGCGGCCATCGCGGCTGTAGTTCACGGTAACAACCACGGTCATGCGGCGCACGTCGCGGCCGCCCACGGGTGGGTTCCAGCAGGGGGCGACCTGGGCGCGGATAGCCTGGGCAAGCGTGGCGGCAGCGCGCGGATCGACGGTGGCGCGCGATGGGGCGCTGGCGTTGAGTTCCTTGGCCAGTTTGGAGGTGTCGAGCGGCTTCTTGGTCGCCTTGGGCAGGGACTTGTCGATCAGGCTGGCCAGGGTGGACGTGTCGAGCGGGGAAGGCGGGGCCCTGGTGGGCGTTGCGGCCTTGGGCTTGGGCGGTGTTGGTTTGGTCGGTTCAGGCGGCGGCACGGCGTCGGCCTTCACTGGCTCCGGATCGGGCGCGGTTTCGGCTTCGGGGGCAGCGGCGGCGGTATCTTGCGGTGCGGCCTCCATCGACGGCTTTGGCGGTTCCGGTGTGCGCGGCGCGTCGGATATGTCGACGATTTCCACCGGCACGGCGTCCGTTGGCGCGGCCAGCATCTTCTGGCTGTTCTGCCAGGCAAGGCTGAGCGCGGCCAGCAGCACCAGATGTGCGGTGGCAGCGCCGGCAATGCTGAGGCGTTCGGCGCGCGTCATTGCGGGGTTTTGGCTTGCCCATCAGTGACGAGCGCCACTTTCTTGAAGCCGGCGCCGTTCACGTCGCCGACCACCTGCATCACCCGGCCATAATCCAGCCCGCGATCAGCGCGCACATAGACGCGCGCTTCATCGCTGCGGGCCTCACGCAGGGCGGCGAGCTTGGCGGGCAGGGCGGCGGGCGCGATGGCCATGCGATCAACGAACAGCTCGCCGGCGGCATTCAGGCTGATCTGGATCGGCGACTGGTCTTGCGGCAGGCTTTGCGCCTTGGCGTCGGGCAGGTCGACCGGCACGCCGGCAACCAGCAGCGGCGCCGTCACCATGAAGATGATCAGCAGCACCAGCATCACGTCCACCAGCGGCGTGACGTTTATCTCCGCCATGGGCTGGCGGCCTCTTCCCCGGCCCCGCCTGCCTGATTGTGCTCCCATGCCCATTACTGGCTGTCCATGCCGTCAAGCTGGCGTGAGAGAAGGTTGAGATATTCCTCCGAGAAAGCGTTCAGGCGCGCCTCAAGGCGGTTCACGCGGTGGAGGAGCCGGTTGTAACCGATCACGGCGGGGATGGCCGCGAACAGGCCGATGGCGGTGGCGAACAGGGCTTCGGCAATGCCGGGCGCGACCACGGCCAGCGATGTGTTCTGGCTGGCGGCGATGCTGGCAAAGCTGCGCATGATGCCCCACACCGTGCCGAACAGGCCGACGAACGGCGCGACCGATCCGATGGTGGCCAGCGCATTCAACCGGTCTGACAATTCATCGATGTCGCGGCCGATGGCGACATTGATGGCGCTGGCCAGGCGCCCCCGCAGGCCTTCGCGATCGATGCTGCGGCCGGTCTTGGCCGAAAGGCTGCGCCGCCATTCGTTCATGCCGGCCAGGAAGGCGCGGGC
>JAIXQM010000104.1 GCA_027485735.1 Sphingomonadales bacterium
AGGCTGGAACCCGCCTGTTCGAACAACGTCCAGAACACGACGTTGAACACGATCAGGATGATGGCTGCCAGCATCATCTGCCATTCAGCGCGGTTGCCATAGACGATCGACCAGATCGGAATCAGCACGACACAGGCCAGGAAGGTGGCAAACAGCACCTTGCCCAGGATCGGCAGGCCCATCAGATAGCCCATGAAGCCTGCGCCTTCCACCGGCGGCGGCGCCGCCATCAGGTTGGTGAACAGGAACCACACCAAGGGCACGAAGGCGATGGCACCCAGATAGATTGGAATGTCACGATTGGGTGCGCCGACCGGCGGCTCGCCATAGCCTTCCAGCTTCGGCCCGGCGAACTGGATCAGATACCAACTGAGCGCCATGCCGCACGCCGCCAACAGGAAGCCCGCCCACCAGCCATAGGCATCGGCCAGGAACGGACACAGCAACTGGCTGCCCAGCGAGCCCATGTTGATGCCCATGTAGAAGATGGTGAAGCCCGCATCACGCCGGCTGTCGCCCTTGGCATAAAGGCTGCCGACCATGGTCGAGATATTGGGCTTGAAGAAACCATTGCCGATGGTGACGGCGGACAGGCCGAGCAGCATGATGGTGACGAACAACGCGTCACGCTCCCCGCCCGACTCAAAGCCGCCTTTGGCAATGCGGCGGGCCTCGCTGCCGTCGCCAGCCACCAGCGACACGCTGCCATCTTCATTGCCCTTGATCTGCAGTTTCTGGCCATCGACGGCGATGAACTGCGCCTTGTCGCTGCCCGTGGCTTCCACCGACACGGCATATTGGGTGCCGTCGATCTTGGCCCACGGCTTGGCGGCATCCCCGCCGAAACACAGGGTGAAATAGCCGGCTGCCATCAGGATCGCGCCGAACTTCACGGCTTTCTTGGATCCCAGATAATTGTCCGCCAGCAGCCCACCGACCAGCGGGGTGAGATAGACCAGCGCGGTGAAGCCGCCATAGAGGCTGGTCGTCGTGCTGTCGGAAAACAGGAAATGGTTGGCGAGATAGAGCGTCAACAACGCCCGCATGCCGTAATAGCCAAACCGCTCCATGGCCTCGGTGGTGAACAGCCGCGCCAGCTGCGCCGGGTGGCCGAACCATTGCGGGCGGGTATCTGCCGCCGCCGCGCTCGCGTTCTCGCTCAAAATGTCTCTCCCACGCACGCCAGACCCAAGCGCGCCATTTCCGGCACCGGTGATAGCGGGCAGCAACGGTTCCGCCAAGCCGACTTGACCTTGGCCGCCCGCAGGAGTCTGTTCGGGCCATGATCCGTCACCTGCTCCCCGCCCTCCTCGCTCTGTTGCCACTGCCTGCCGTGGCCGCGCCCATGCTGATAACGCCCGATCGGGTGTGGGATGGGGAGGCGATGCACACGGGCTGGCAGGTGCTGGTCGATGATGGGCGCATCGTGGCGGTGGGGCCGAATCTTGCCGCCCCAGCCGATGCCCAGCGCGTCGCCCTGCCCGGCCAGACCTTGCTGCCCGGCTTCATCGAAGGCCACAGCCATCTGCTGCTTCACCCCTATAACAAGGTGCCGTGGGACGATCAGGTGCTGAAGGAAAGCGAGGCCTATCGTGTTGCCCGCGCCGTGGTGCATGCCAAGGCCACCCTGCTGGCGGGCTTCACCACCGTGCGGGATCTCGGCACCGAAGGCGCCGGCAATGCCGATGTCGGGTTGAAACGCGCCATCAATGAAGGCCATGTTCCCGGCCCCCGCATGATCATCGCCACCCGCGCCCTTGTCGCGCCGGGCAGTTATGCACCGAAGAACGACGCCTGGGCGGTGCCGCAGGGTGCCGAAGAAGCCGATGGCCCCAATCTGGTGAGCGCCGTGCGCCGCCAGATCGGCGCCGGGGCCGATGTGGTGAAGCTGTATGGCGATTATCGCTGGCGCCCCGGCGAAGGCAGCCGGCCGACCTATTCCCAGGCTGAAATCGCCGCAGCGGTGGCCGCGTCCCATGATGCCGGCCGGCAGGTTGCCGTCCATGCCAACACCGCCGAAGCCATGCGCCGCGCCTCCGCTGCCGGGGTGGAGGTGATCGAACATGGCAGCGAAGGCGATGCCGCGACCTTCGCACTGATGGCAAAGAACAAGACCGCGCTGTGCCCGACGCTCGCCGCCGGCGATGCCATCGCCCGCTATCGCGGCTGGAACGGGCAGGAACCGGCACCGGCCGATGTGCAGCAGGATCGCGCCGCCTTTCAGTTGGCGATGAAGGCCGGCGTGCCGATCTGCATGGGCGGCGATGTCGGCGTGTACGAGCACGGGACAAATGCCCGAGAGATGCTGCTGATGGCCAAGGCTGGGATGGCCAATGGCGCCGTGCTCACCGCCGCGACCGCCGGCAACGCCCGCTATTTCGGGCTCACCGACCGCGGCCGCATCGCGCCCGGCCTGCTGGCCGATCTGGTGGCAGTGCCCGGCGATCCGCTCGCCGATCTGGCGGCCGTCTCCCGGGTGCGATTCGTGATGAAGGGCGGGGCGGTGGTACGGGCCGATTAGAGGGCGGCTGTCCTACAGGGGGCGATTCCGCTTATCATCCGGCCCGGGTTCACCCGCCGCTCTGTCTCAATTTGCAGTGTCGAACAGCCTCGCGCGCACGAGGAAAAACTGTAACCTTTGTAACCTACAGGCGCGCGCTGCCGGGCGGCGCTGGCAAGCCTGAAGCCCTTTCGCTGGACCGACAGTCAGTCATCCAATTTGGCAATTCAGACGGTCCGCATTACTGCCGGCCGCCATGGACAATTTCAACGACACCGCCAGCACCGCCGCCCTGCTCGCCAGCCGCCGTTCCGGCAAAGCGCGTGAGATGATTGCACCCGGCCCCGATGCCAGCCAGTTGCAGGCCATGTTGGCCGCAGCCGCTCGCGTGCCCGATCATGGGAAGCTGAACCCGTGGCGATTCGTGGTGATCGACAATCGCGCCGCGTTTGCAGACGCGCTGATGGCCATCTATCTGGCAGGCAAGCCCGACGCCGGCCGGCTGGAGCGCGAGGCGGTGACCCAGTTCGCCACCCAGGCGCCCTGCCTTGTCGTTGTGATCGCCAGCCCCAAGCCCAGCCACATCCCGGCTTGGGAGCAGGAGCTTTCAGTCGGCGCCGCCTGCCAGAATTTGGTGTTGGCCGCGCACGCCGAGGGCTTTGTCGCCAACTGGCTGACCGGCTGGGCGGCGTTTGATGAAAAGGTGCTGGCGCTGCTGGGCGGCGTCGCCCCGGAACGCATTGCCGGTTTCTTCTTCATCGGCAGCCAGGGCAAGCCGCTGGAGGAACGCCCGCGACCCGACCTTGCCGCCATCACCAGCCACTGGCGCGGCTGAACAGCCTCAGCTGCACTGCACGGTGCCGCTGCCGGCGACCTTCTTGAGGCAGCGGGCGCCGCCGGTGATGCGCACATCGCCAGAACCGGCGATTCGCACATCGGCCTGTCCGCTGGCGCGCGCGCTGACATTGCCCGACCCGGCAATGCTGATCGCTGTGTTGGAACAGGCCAGGCCGGCCAGATCGGCATCGCCACTGCCGGCGATCTTCACATTGAGCGCACCGCAGCGGCCAGCGACCTTCACATCACCGGAACCGGAAATCGCCACATTGGCGGTGCGGGTATCAAGGCTGGCCAGCATCAGATTGCCTGAACCGGCTACTCGGATATCGAAGGTGTCGCCACTGCCCTTGTCCGCCTGCACATCGGCTGAACCGGCGAGCGACAAGCCATGCAGGGCCGGCAGCGTGACGGCGACGTTCACGTCCTTCCCGCCCCAACCCCAATTGCCCTTCTTGCGGCCGATATGGAGCACGCCCTTCTCGACCCGCACCTCCAGCTTATCGAGGTCGGCCGCTTCGCCGCTGGCGATAACCGAATAGCCATTGCCCTGACGAACCGAGACGTTGTCGCTGCCGCCGACGGCCACCTTGTCAAAGCCTGACGCATCGAACCGGCGTTCTGCAGCGTTGGCAGGAGCAGCGGCAATGGCAGCGGTGAGCAGCAACAGGGCGGGGCGGATCATGGCAGAAGCTCCTTGTGTATTGCTGTATTAATACACAAAGGCTGGACAGCTGCAAGTCCAGTACGAAACAGGCGCCGCTCCCTGGGTGGGAAGCGGCGCCTGTGTCATCGCGAAGCCGTGTTGGCTTCGTCGAAGCGGCTCACGCCGCTTTCAGCACTTGCTCGATCTTCTGCTGAGCAGCCGGCTCGTCGATGTTCTCCATCGCGGCCAGTTCGCGGGCGAGGCGGCCAATGGCGGCTTCATAGATCTGCCGTTCGGAATAGCTCTGTTCCGGCTGGTCTTCGGCGCGATGCAGATCGCGCACCACTTCTGCGATGCTCACCAGATCGCCCGAATTGATCTTGGCTTCATATTCCTGGGCGCGGCGCGACCACATGGTGCGCTTGATGCGCGGCTTGCCCTTCAGGGTGGTCAGCGCTTCGTTCATGGTGGCCTGGCTCGACAGCTTGCGCATGCCAACGCCTTCCGCCTTGTTGGTCGGAACGCGCAGCGTCATCCGCTCTTTTTCGAAGCGCAGCACGAACAGATCAAGCGACGCACCGGCGATATGCTGGCTCTGGATTTCCACCACGCGCCCCACGCCATGCTTGGGGTACACGACATAATCACCGACTTCGAAACCGAGCGGTTTGGCAATTGCCATAGATCCAGTATCCTTTTTCTGTCAGGCCGCCAGGATCAATCGCGCGTTACCGGCATGCGCGCGGCGCTGCCGGGGTACTGCTGACGACCCGTTGACGTGACTGCCTGCCTGTCTTGCATGACCCTGGCCCGTTGCCCGCCTGGCAGGTTGGCGAAGTTGGCGACGGAACCGGCGAACCCGGCCGGAGGCACATCACCGCCGACCACAGAATGGGTCATATCAGAAACTTGCCACAATTGCCATGCCAATGGCTGCCCTCGCCGCTGAAATTGGCAGTTTCGGGTCAAAAAGTCTCACTTCCGGCCATTTTCAGGCCGAAAGTGGACCAGTTTCGCGGGCGATTACGAGCCCTTGCCGGGCGTTGGCGTGAAATATTTGTCGAACTTGCCGTCTTCGTCCTTGTGCGAATCGGCATCATCCGGGGTCTCACCCTTCATGGTAATGTTCGGCCACTGGGCGGCGTAGGTGGCGTTGATCTCCATCCACTTTTCCAGGCCGCCTTCGGTATCGGGCAGAATGGCTTCGGCCGGGCATTCCGGTTCGCACACGCCGCAATCAATGCATTCGTTGGGGTTGATCACCACCATGGTCTCGCCTTCGTAGAAGCAGTCCACCGGACACACTTCGACGCAATCCATATACTTGCACTTGATGCACGCTTCAGTGACGACGTAGGCCATAAATCTCCCCTCAAGGCAGCAGCAGCCGCCAAAGGCTGGTTACCCCTGTGTATGTTCGCGCCTTAGGCGAGGGCGAAGGCTTCTGGCAAGAGGGCATCTTGCGAAGACAGAGTCGCATCAGCGTTGATCGCCGCTCTGCCGGGGGTGAGATCGGTGTAGAAATCGCGGGCTTCGGCATAGGGGCCGCGGTGATCCGGCAGGCCTTCCACGCGCACCACGATCACATCATCACCGCGTGGCCAGCTGAGCACCGCTCCGGCCCTGACCAATGTCGCTGCACGATCCACCACGCGGCCATCGATACGCAATCGTCGGCTTTCACACAGGTCCTGAGCGTGGGATCGGGATGGCGCCAGGCGCGCAAACCAGAGGAACTTGTCCAGCCTCAACCCTGCTCCGTAGACCAAATGCTACCTCCTCATCATCGCGGCCAGACTGGCAAAGGGCGAAGCCTCGTTCCCTCTGGCCGGGGGAACAACTTCGTCCGCCGGCGCTGACCGGCGGATGGCGGGACGTGTCCCGGCCCAGGCGAAATGCGGCGCGCCATCAACGAGGCGCGGGCGATAGCCCAATGCCCGCAGCAGCCGCGCCAACCCATCCTGCGACAGGCCAAGCGTGGAGGCCCAATTGGGATCTGGCATGAACGGGGCGCGGCCATCGCGACGCTCGTGGATATGGCGCGACAGGCGATCGACCATGTCGATGCGCACCGCAATCGCGTCCTTGCCCTGGCCCAGCCGCCAGAAGCCGGCGACCAGCAGCACATTGGCCGGCGCTTCCACAGCCCCGCCCGACAGCGAGACCCGGCCGGGTGCCGGCAGCGGTGGCAGGCTGGTCAGTTCGCTGGCCACGGCCCACAGGGCGAGGCGCCAGCGCGTCGGTTCCGGGCGCAGCAGCGCTGGCACAAACAGATGAAGCGGGCCCATGCGGACGCCGCAGCGGCTGAGCGCCTGCCGGTCGGTGCGGGTCACGCCCACCAATTGTTCGGCGACATGCTCGCGGGCCAGTACGCCCAAACCTTCCACCAGTTGCACGATCAGGCCGCGCGCCGGCGCGGAAACCTCGGCGCGAAGCGCCTGCACCTTGGCCAGCGGCGCCGCGACATGGGCGATGGCTTCACCCACAAAACGCTCCAGCCGCTCCTGCACCCGGCGGCGATCATCCGGGCCGAGCGCTGAAACGGCGCGATCAAGCTCCACGCGCGGGGTCAGCGCATCGCGGCCCTTGCGCAACACCGCCACCCGCGCGCCCTGCCACAACAGGCGCGGCGGCAGGCTGCCATCGAAATCCAGCGTGAAATCTGCGTCGCCCGCTTCGGCCAAGCGTTTGGCGCGGGCGCCCAGTTCGCGGGACAAGTGACGTTCGGCCGCGGCCAGCAGCAGCCGTTGTTCGCCAGCGCGGGCTGCCGCATCCGCGGTGAAGCGGAAACCATCGAGGCGGCCGATCACTTCGCCATCCACCGCCACGCCGCCATCGGCTTCGATTAGAACGTGGGCCGACACCCCGCGCGCCTTCAGATCCTTGAGCAACACCGCGGTGCGGCGATCGACAAAGCGCTGGGTTAGTGCGCCGTGCAGCGCGTCGGACAGGCGATCTTCCAGCGCACGGGTGCGTTCTGCCCAATGCGCGGGATTGTCGAGCCAATCGGGCCGGTGCGCGATATATGTCCATGTCCGCGCCGCCGCGATGCGATCGGCAATCGCTTCCACATCACCCGTCATCCGATCGAGATGGGCGATTTCCGCCGCAATCCAGGCATCGGGCAGATGGCCGCGGCCTTCGGTGAGATGGCGAAACACCCGCCCCACCAGCCGTGTGTGCGCTTCCACCCCAGTCTTGCGATAATCGGGCAGGCTGCACGCCTGCCACAGGCGGAACAGTCCGCGTTCGCCCAGCAGCCTGTTGCTGGCACGCTCCATCACCCAAGGCTCGCCAGCCAGGCGCTTGAGCACGCCCAAATCGATGGCATCATCCGATCGTACCAGCTCGGGACGCGGCGTACGGGCGTCCATCGTCGCCACCAGCTTGGGCAGACTGGAAAAATCGAGATCGGTGTTACGCCAGACAAGGTGGGTCAGCGGTTCGAAGCGGTGCTCCTCCAGCCCTTCGATCTCCTCCGGCGTGAAACTGCAATTGGCCTCGCTGCCCAGTTGCACCGTGCCAAACGTGCCATCGCGCTGGTGACGACCGGCGCGGCCAGCGATCTGCGCCATTTCCGAAAGGGTCAGCCGACGCTGGCGCTTGCCGTCAAACTTGCCCAGCGCCGCAAAGGCGACATGAGTGATGTCCATGTTGAGCCCCATGCCAATGGCATCGGTGGCAACGAGATAATCAACCTCGCCGGACTGGTACATGGCCACCTGCGCGTTGCGGGTGCGTGGGCTCAGCGAACCCATCACCACCGCAGCGCCACCCTTTTGCCGGCGCAGCATTTCGGCAATGGCATAGACTTCGGCGGCGGTGAACGCGACGATGGCGGTACGGCGCGGCAGGCGAGACAGCTTCTTCGGCCCGGCATAGGCCAGCGTGGAAAAGCGCGGCCGGGTGATGATCTCGGCCTCCGGGATCAGCCTGCGGATGAGCGGCCGCAGCGTTTCCGATCCCAGGATCATGGTTTCGGCATAACCACGCGCCCTGAGCAGCCGATCGGTGAACACATGGCCGCGTTCGGGATCGGCACCCATCTGGCCCTCGTCGATTGCCATGAAGGCGACTTCCCGATCCAGCGGCATCGATTCGACCGTGCACAGGAACCAACGCGCGCCCGGCGGCACAATCTTTTCCTCACCGGTGATCAGCGCAACTGAAGCAGCGCCTTTGGCCGCCACCACTTTTTCATAGACTTCGCGGGCCAGCAGCCGCAGCGGAAATCCGATCATGCCGCTGGTGTGGCCGCACAGGCGTTCGACCGCGAGGTGTGTCTTGCCGGTGTTGGTGGGGCCCAGCACGGCCGTGATCCGGCTGTTGCCATTGCTGGCGGGCGAGGCGATGAACCGGTTCACCCGTCAGACCTGAAGCGCGGCAGGCGCAGCGGCAAGGGCCTGTGGCAATCGGACCCGGAACAATCAGGATCTGGGCCCGGCGGGCCCACCCGTTGCCGGTGACGCTGCGGCCACCCCATCATGTACAGCCTGCGCGGTTGTGCATGGACATGAAGGTGACACGAGTGAATCGGCGGCGCAAGTGACCGTATAATGACGGCGGCTCGTCCCAGTTGACTTGTCCCCAGATTGTTGTCGGATTGACACGGCGACTCGCGAGAGGCAAATCAACCACAGACACGCCGGAAACGAATTTATCCGGCAAGAGTAGATAGTTAACCGTTCGTAAAGACGGATTGGCCGTCGGCACTGGGGGATCGGGCTTGTATCAACCGGGATTTCAGCCGGCAGCCGGAGGCAGCATTGCGCTGCCGGGCTCGCTGTCTGCGCCCGGCGAGCGCTTGGCCCGCGCTGGACGGGCGCTCGCCCGCGCCGCAGATGCAGAGCGTTTGCGCCTTGCCGATGATTGGCAGCGCCTGCGCCGCGCCGCCGCGCAAGGCGACATTGATCTGGACCTTGGTTCCGCCATCGGCAGCCGCCGCTGGTGGATGAAACTGGCGGCCTGCACGGCGCTGGTGGGCGGTGCCATGCTGGCCGGCAGTGTCGTGCCCCCCCTGTACGAGGCTGCACCCGCCCCGCTGACGCCCGCCCAACGCGACGAAGCGCGGGCCTACAGTGTCGCGCCGCTGGTGTTTGGTGGTGTTTCAGGGGCCAGCCCGCGGGTTGATCCGCGCCAGCTGCGCCCGCTTGCGGAAGCGCCGGAACGGCCGCGCGTCGAACGCAGCGTCACCATCGGCCGGCGCGGGCTGGCGGGCGCGCTGCGAAATGCCGGCGTTGACGCAGCCGAGGTAGCCGAAGTGACCCGCCTACTGGCCGGGCTGAACCCCGGCGGCAGCGCCCGGGCCGAACTGGTGCTGGGCCGGCGCGAAACCAAATCGGTGCCGCGCCCGCTCGAAAGCCTGGCCCTGCGGGCCGCGTTCGATCTTCGGGTGGAAATCAGCCGCAGCGACGGCGGCCTTATCCTGAAGCGCATTCCTATCAGGGTTGATTCCACCCCGCTGCGGGTAAGCGCACCGGTGAGCGGCAGCCTCAACCGCGCCCTGCGCAGTGCCGGCATTCCCGCCGGGCAGGCCGCCGAGTTCATCAAGCAAATGCGCCACGTCGTCGATTTCCAGCGTGGCCTGGGCAAGGCCGACCGGTTCGACATCATCATCGAACAGGACCGCGCTGAAACCGGCGAGATCCGCCACGGCAAATTGCTGTTTGGTGCGCTGGCCCGCAAGGGCCGCGATCCGGTGGAAATCGGCCTGTGGAAAGGCGAATATTACCAAGCCAGCGGCGAAGGCGTGAAGAAGGGCCTGATGAAGACGCCCGTTGATGGCGCCCGCATGACGAGCAGCTTCGGCATGCGCCTGCACCCGGTGCTGGGCTTTTCCCGGATGCACAAGGGCGTCGATTTCAACGCCGGCCATGGCCAGACCATCATGGCGGCCGGCGGCGGCACGGTCAGCTTTGCCGGCTGGCACGGCGGCCACGGCAAATATGTGATGATCCGCCACAACAAGGATCTCGCCACGGCCTATGCCCACATGAGCCGCATCGATGTGCGGCCGGGCCAGCGCATTGGCCAGGGCCAGCGCATCGGCGCGGTGGGCTCCACCGGGCTTTCGACTGGGCCGCATCTGCATTACGAGGTTTGGCTGCGCGGCAAGGCGGTGAACCCGGTAAGCCTGCGCTTCATCGGCGGCGCCGAACTGGGTGGCCGCGACTTGAATGACTTCCAGCGCCAGATGAACCGCTGGCGCGCGCTGGACAGCACCGGCGCTGCACCGAAGGCCGTCACCGCCGACTGACATTTTTTGGCCATGCTGGCCTGCCAAAGGGGCAATGTGAGCCCCGTCACCCGCATCTGCGCCCTGATCGCCGTGCTGCCGCTTCTGCCAGCCGCCGGCCCCTTGCCGCGCCCGCAGCGACCTGTGGCCAAGGTTGTATCTTCAGCCTGGGGTGAGGAAGCTGCGCGCGACAAGGCGGGGGAAGCCGCCGACGTGATCCGCATCGCCAGCATAAAGCCCGGCATGGCGGTGGCCGATATCGGCACTGGCGGCGGCTATTATGTGATGCGCGTGGCACCAGTGGTGGGGCCGCAGGGCCGGGTCTTTGCCCAGGATCTGTCGCCGGGCGTGCTCGAACGGGTGCGCCAGCGCACCCGCGCCGCCAACTTCACCAATGTGCGCTTCGTACAAGGCAGCCAGGCCAATGCCCGCCTGCCCGCCGCCAGTGTGGACGTGGCGCTGATGATCCACATGTATCACGAGATCGAGCAGCCCTATCTGCTGCTTGATCGCCTGCGCCGCAGCCTGAAACCGGGCGGCCGCATCGTGGTCGTCGATCTCGATCGCCCGTCCGAAGAGCATGGCATGCCAAAGGCGCTGCTCGCCTGCGAGGTGAAGGCGGTGGGCTATGAACTGATCAGCATGACCGACATAAAGCAGGGTTATGTCGCAATGTTTCGCCCCGGCGTGCGGCCGCGCCCCGAAACCGTGAAGGCCTGCCGCGGCTGAGGGGGCGACTTGCCGCATTTGCGGCCAGCGTGAGGCATGACAGGCAAGCGCGCATGTCGAAAACCCCGCCGATCGTGCTGTTCTATGGCCTTGCCGGGCTGATCCCGTTCCTGGCGCCGCCGCTGGCCACCCTCGCCTTCCCCGATTTCCGCTGGCAGTTTACCGAAGCACTGTTGTGGTGGGCCGCCATCATCCTGTCCTTCCTGGGCGGCGCGCGCTGGGGCGCATCAGTGCAGAATTCCCAGCCAGCCCCCGGCCTGATCGGGCTGACCATGCTGCCCAGCATCATCGGCTGGCTGGTGCTGCTGGCGCCGCCAAAGTATCGCGTGGCACAGTTGTTGGCGCTGGCTGCCGCGCTGCTGGTGCATTTCCTGTGGGACTGGACATCCCGCACCCTGCCAGGCTGGTATGGACGGCTGCGGCTGCTGCTCACTGCCGGCGCGGTGGCGGCGCTGGGCTGGCAGGCCGCCTTGCAGGGCTGAATCGGCCCGCTGTTGACAGTTTCTCCGCATTTCGTGCGCTTTCGACCGCAACCATACCGAATTTTCAAAGGGCGCCGAACGCCGAGCGTAACCGGCCACGGCGCTGTAGGACGGACTCAGGCGCTCCAGCGCGCGAAGATGGCGGTGGGCAGGAGCAGCCCGCGGGTTTCTTCCCGGATCGCCATGTCGCCCACTTCGATGCTGCCGCCGCGCTCGCCCATTGCCTGGTCCACCAGCGGGTGGAGCGCGAGGGCGGACATGCGAATGGCATAGACGGTGAGCACGAAGAAGCGCGCATCATCCGCCAGCAGTTGACGGGCAAGATCGACCAGTTCCGGCAGATCGCGTTCCAGCTGCCACACTTCGCCATCGGGGCCGCGGCCATATTTGGGGGGATCAAAGATCAGGCCGTGATATTTTGCCCCGCGCCGAACCTCGCGGCGCAGGAATTTCAGCGCATCATCGATGATCCAGCGTACCGGCGCATCGCCCAGGCCCGACAGCGCGGCATTGTCGCGGGCGGCCGCCACACTCTTCTTGCTGGCATCAACGTGGGTCACCTGCGCGCCGGCGCGGGCCGCAATCAGGCTACCAACACCGGTATAGCCAAACATGTTCAACACCCGATCGCCGGGCTTGATGCGGCTGGCCAGCCAATCGAACTGGGCGCCCATGTCGGGAAAGAAGCCGAGGTGGCGGAAGGGCGTGTTGTTGGCCCAGAAACTGATCTCTCCTCCCGGCGATGGCCGCTTCATGGCCCAGCGCTCGGGCACATTGGACGAAAGCTGCCAGCGGCCGCCGCCGTCTTCATCGCTGCCGCCGATGAACTCGCCATCGGCCTTCCAGTCGGCACTGGCCGGCGCCCACATCGCCTGCGGTTCCGGGCGGATGAAGCGAAAGCGGCCATAACGTTCAAGCTTGCGGCCGTGGCCCGAATCCACCAGCCCGAAATCGGCCCAGGGTTCGGTGACGAGGGTGGCAAGCGCGGTCATGCAGCCGCCTTGTGCCGCCCGATCTCGGCGCGGGCCGGGGCGTTGGCCAGCATGGCGGCACCGGCGGCACGGGCAGCATCCACGGTCACGGCGTCGATGCGGGCCACCAGTTCGGCGGGCGGCAGGAACCGGCCGTGCACGATCAGGCTGCGGCCCAGATAATCGGACGCGCCTTGCGGACCTTCCAGCGCCATCAACAGCCCGGCGACAGCTTGCGCCCGGGCGCGATTGAGTTCCGCCTGCTCAAGGCCCGCCGCTGTTTCATGCAGCACCGTCATGATCAGATCGCGCGCGGCGGCCGCCTGCTTGGGATCGGTGGCGGCGTGGACGCTCATCAGGCCGGCATCGACATAAGGCTGCAACGAAGCCGAGACGGTGTAGGCCAGCCCGCGTTCTTCGCGGACCTGCTGGAACAGGCGGGAGGACATGCCACCGCCGGCCGCCAGCGTGAACAGCAGCGCGGCATCCTGCGCCGGATCATAATGACCGGGCGCGGCCCAACCGGCCGTCAGCTGCGCCTGCTCGATGCGGCGGGCATCGTGGTGGCGGCCAGGATGGAAGCGCACTTCGTCGCCGACCGGTGACGGATTGCTGCCGGCCGCTGCCGGGAACGCGGCCTGCGCAAGCCGGCACAGTTCGGCATGATCGACCTTGCCGGCAGCCACGAGGGTAAGCCGCTGCGGTGCATAGTGATCGGCCTGCCAGCCGAGCAGATCATCGCGGGTGATTCGCGCCAGGCTGGCTTCATCACCCAGGATGGAGCGGCCCAGCGCCTGTTCCGGGAAGGCGGCTTCCTGCAGATGATCGAACACGATGTCATCCGGTGTGTCGCGCGCTTCGCC
>JAIXQM010000124.1 GCA_027485735.1 Sphingomonadales bacterium
CCAAACTGCGGTTCGGCAAAGCGCAGCATGTCGCCTTCGATCCAGCCCTGCGCCAGCGGTGCCATCGATCGCACCTTCACCATCAGCGGGCCATCAATCGGGCCGAGAAGATTGGCGCCATCCAGTTGCACCGCGCGCACCGCCAGCGCCCGGCGCGGCCCGGTGATGACACGGTTCTGCGCGGCATCGATGCCGATCACATACAGCGGCTCGGCCTGGCCACCCAGTTCAAGACCGCGGCGCTGGCCAACGGTGAAACGGTGGATGCCATTGTGGCCGCCAAGCACCCGGCCAGCGATATCGACGATCTCGCCGGGCCGAGCCAGTTCCGGCCGGATCTTCTCCACCACAGCCGCATAATCGCCGCCAGGCACGAAGCAGATATCCTGGCTGTCGGGCTTGGCCGCCACGATCAGGCCAAAGGCTTCAGCCAACGCGCGGGTTTCGGTCTTGGCCAGCCCGCCCAGCGGGAAACGCAGATAATCGAGCTGACCCTGTGTGGTGGTCCACAGGAAATAGCTCTGGTCTTTCGTGGGATCAGCCCCGCGATGCAGTTCGGCGCCATCCGGGCCATCGATGCGCTGCACATAATGGCCGGTCAGCAACGCCTCGGCCCCCAGATCGCGGGCAAGCGCGATCAGATCGGTGAACTTCACCGTGCGGTTACATTCAACGCACGGCACCGGGGTCAGGCCCTTGGCATAGGAGTCGACGAAATTGTCGATCACCGCCTCGCGGAAGCGGCTTTCCATATCGATGACATAATGGGCGATGCCCAGCCGCTCGGCCACAGTACGCGCGTCGCGAATATCGGCCCCGGCGCAGCAGGCGCCTGGCCGGCGTGCGGCGGCACCCTGATCATAGAGCTGCAGCGTGATGCCCACCGTGTGGCAGCCGGCAGCGGCTGCCAGTGCCGCAACCACCGACGAATCGACCCCGCCCGACATGGCGACGGCCACTCGCCGGCCAGCCAAAGGCGCCAGCACGTCGCGCACGCTGGCGGGCAGCGCGTCAAGATCGAGGGGAAAGGCGGCGGGCATGTTCATGGGCTCAGGCGGCGCAATGGGCATGCGGCCGGTTATCGTCAAGGGGCGCGCCCGGTAAAGTCGGGCCGCGCGCTGCCGTCATGATGAATGGTTCATCCCGTTTCATCGGCCCCGCGCGCCGACAGGAGGCAAATCCGTGTCTTTCATGTCTCCACCCCCGCCCGGATTCGCTGACGATTCGTTGCCTCCCAATGATACGGTGCGTTGGGTGCCCAGCCGCAAGGCCGCCGTGCTCAAGGCGATCCGGGATGGCCACGTCAGCCTAGAAGACGCTTGCAAGCGTTGGCGCTTAAGCATTGAAGAGATTCAACTTTGGCAGCGCGCCGTGGACAAGGTGGGCACACCTGGCCTGCGGGTGACTCGGGTGCAGATCTATCGTCCACTGTTTGAATCGGATGAATCATATGGTAAATAATGAGTCAACATTTAGAATAATTTGGAGAATTTTCTAAAGAGGTGTTTACGGATGCTCATAAATCAGGTTAAGAATACGCAGGGGTGTGTGCCGGGCTTGTTGCGCCCGGCGGTCAATCCGAACTCGGAGACGTATGCATGCGCGTTCTTTTGATTGAAGACGACCGTGCAATGTCTCGCAGCGTTGAGCGCATGCTCGACGAAGCGAGCATCGAGCACGAAACTGCGGGCACAGGGGAGCTCGCGCTCGAATTTGCTCGAACCTATGAATTCGATGTGGTCATGCTGGACCTCACGCTGCCAGATATCAGCGGTCACGAAGTGCTGCGCCAACTGCGCCAACTGCGCATCAATACGCCGGTGCTGATCTTGTCGGGTGATGCCGAAACCACCAGCAAGGTGACCGGCTTCGGCGCGGGCGCCGACGATTATGTCACCAAGCCCTTCGACCGCCAGGAACTCATGGCCCGCCTGCACGCCCTCGTGCGGCGCAGCCAGGGTCATGGCCAGTCGCTCATTGTCACCGGTCCGGTAGCGGTTGATCTGGCGGCCCGAAGCGTGTCGGTGGACGGCAAGCGCGTGGCACTGACCGGCAAGGAATATGCGATCCTCGAGATGCTGTCGCTCCGCAAGGGAATGACGCTGACCAAGGAAATGTTCCTGACCCATCTTTATGGTGGCCGCGACGAGCCTGAACTGAAGATCATCGACGTGTTTGTGTGCAAGCTGCGCAAGAAGTTGCACCAGGCCGGTGCGCCGTCGTCCGGCTGCATCGAAACCGTTTGGGGCCGCGGCTATGCGCTACGCGACCCGGAACCCAGTGAATATCCTGCCGTGGCCTGATCAGGTCACGGCACGCTTCTTCCACGAAGGCCGCTGGGCAACCAGCGGCCTTTTTGGTTGTCAGGATGGCCGGCGTGCCTGCACCAAATGGCGCACGACGCCGCGCAGGAACTGCACTTCCGCGCCGGTAAATCCCGGGCGCGTCAGCACATTGCGCAGCATCCACCGTGCGGTTTCGGTTTTGCCGGGCGCGGGATTGAAAAAGCCATTGGTTTCCAACCGCGAGTCGATCGTCGCGATCAGCCCGGCTAGTTCATGCTGGGCCGCCGGGCCGTCGCTATTGACCAGCCAGGTGGGTGGCGGCGCGTCATGGCCCATCACCCAGGCATAGCCTAGCACGGCGACGGCCTGCGCCAGGTTGAGGCTGCCGAAATCGGGATTGCTGGGAATGGTGCAGATGGCGTGGCACTTCAGCAGATCCTCGCGCACCAGTCCGGTGCGCTCCGGCCCGAACAACAGCGCGGATTTGCCGGGCAGCGCCTGCAGTTCTGCCACACAGCCAGCGGGCGACGTCACGCGGCGAACCATGTCGCGCGTGGTTTGCGCGGTGCCGATGGTCAGATGGCAATCGGCAATCGCCTCGGCCACGCTGTCAAACACGCGCGCGTTCTCGATCACCTTGTCCGCACCAGCCGCAGAGGGGCCGGCATCCGGATTGGGCCAGCCGTCACGTGGTTGCACCAAGCGCAATTCGGTCAGGCCGAAATTCAGCATGGCGCGGGCCACAGCGCCGATGTTCATGCCCAGTTGCGGGCGCACGAGGATGATCGCGGGCGGATTGAGGGGCAGGCTCATGAGGTCGCCCTAGCCGGTTTGTCTGCGCTTGTCAGTCGGGCTTGCCCTTCACGCCGTTCACGGCCTCGCTCAGCCCGCCTACGAACGTCTCGAAATCCTTGGCTTCACGGAAATCACGATAGACAGACGCAAAACGGATATAGGCCACCGGATCGAGCGCTTTCAGCGCTGCCATCACCAGTTCACCCACCGTATCGGCTTCGATCTCGGCCTCGCCCAGCGATTCCAGCTGGCGCACGACGCCGTTGACCAGCCGCTCGATGCGTTCGGGCTCCACCGGGCGTTTGCGGCAGGCGATCTCGATCGATCGCGCCAGCTTGTCACGGTCGAACGGCTCGCGCTTGCCGCTCTTCTTGACCAAGGTGAGTTCGCGCAGTTGCACGCGTTCGAAGGTGGTAAAGCGCCCAGCACAGGCCGGGCACTGCCGCCGCCGCCGGATCGACGCGCCATCATCGGTGGGACGGCTGTCCTTCACCTGGGTGTCGTCATTGCCGCAAAAGGGACAGCGCATCAGGGCCTCTTGGTGATGGTGCGCAGGAAACCGAGCGCGGCGCCGATCAGCGTGCCCCAGAACAGGCCGATGAAGGAGAAAATCAGCCCGACGAAAAAGCCCACCGCAGCGCCCGCCATCACGTTGCGGCCCACATCGGTGCCGCCCACCGGGCCAGCCTTGGCAAACAGATCGTCAGCGCCCTGCTTGAATTTCGCGCCAGTGGGATTGTCGAGCAGATCGTCCACCACCTGGCCCGCCTTGGTGAAGCCGGCATCGGCAATATCGGCAATCTGCTTGCCGGTCTCGTTGTCGAGCGCGCGCTTGGCCGAAGCCACTGCATCCTCAGCGGCTTGGGTCAGCTTGTCAGGCTCCGGCTTTGGGCCGCCTGCTTCATCCCCCTGCATCCGCGTTTCTCCCCCGAAATGGCGAAGCGGATCAGACCGGATAAATCGGGAAACGCGCACACAGCGCCCGCACCCGCTGGTTCACCGCCTTTTCCACTTCAACATTGCCATCATGCCCATTGGCGGCCAGCCCGTCCAGCACGTCAGCGATCATGTCGCCAATGGCCTGGAACTCGGCAATGCCAAAGCCGCGGGTGGTGCCGGCCGGCGAGCCGACGCGGATGCCGCTCGTTTGCGTGGGCGGCAGCGGATCGAAGGGCACGCCATTTTTGTTGCAGGTGATGCCGGCGCGCTCCAACGCTTCATCGGCCTGCTTGCCGGTAATGCCCTTGGGCGTCAGGTCGATCAGCGCCAGGTGGGTATCGGTGCCGCCAGCCACCACGGCGCAGCCGCGCTCCACAAGCCGCGCCGCCAGCGCCTGCGCGTTGGCGATCACGGCCTTCGAATAATCCTTGAAGCCCGGCTGCAGCGCTTCGCCAAAGGCGACCGCCTTGGCGGCGATAACGTGCATCAGTGGACCGCCTTGCAGCCCGGGGAACACCGCGCTGTTGAACTTCTTGCCCAGTTCGGCATCGCGGGAAAGGATCATGCCGCCCCGGGGCCCACGCAGCGTCTTGTGGGTGGTGGTCGTCACCACGTCGGCATGCGGGATCGGCGACGGATGGATACCCGCGGCCACGAGGCCGGAAAAATGCGCCATGTCCACCAGCAGACGGGCGCCCACCTTGTCGGCAATGGCACGGAAACGGGCGAAATCGATGATGCGCGGATAGGCGGAACCACCGGCAATGATCAGCACCGGCTTGTGTTCCACGGCCAGGCGCTCGACCTCGTCATAATCGATCAGATGGTCTTCACGGCGCACGCCATATTGAATGGCGTTGAACCATTTGCCGCTCATCGCCGCCTTGGCACCGTGGGTAAGGTGGCCGCCGGCATCCAGGCTCATGCCCAGGATGGTGTCGCCGGGTTTGGTGAGCGCCAGCATCACGGCGCCATTGGCCTGCGCGCCCGAATGCGGCTGCACATTGGCGTAGGCAGCGCCGAAAAGCTCCTTGGCGCGGTCGATCGCCAGCTGTTCCACGACATCAGAGGGATGGCAGCCCTGATAGTAACGCTTGCCGGGATAACCTTCGGCATATTTGTTGGTGAACACCGATCCTTGCGCTTCCAGCACGGCGCGGGAAACGATGTTCTCAGACGCGATCAGTTCGATCTGGTTCTGCTGGCGGTCAAGCTCGGCGGCAATCGCAGCGGCCACAGCAGGATCACTCACTGCAGCCGGCGTTTCGAAGAAGCCATCGGGGCGGATTTCCGTAACGGGACGGGTGCTCATTCTGCTTCTCCTCAACCCAGTTTGGCGACGCGCCCGGCATGGCGGCCACCTTCGAACGGCGTGTTCAGAAATTCGGCCACACAATCACGGGCGGTCTCGATGCCGATTATCCGGCTGCCCAGCGCGATGCAATTGGCATCATTATGCTGACGGGCCAACCGCGCCATCAAGCCGCTGGTCACCAACGCGCAACGGGCGCCGGCAATGCGGTTGACGGCGATGGAAATGCCGATGCCGCTGCCACACACGGCAATGCCCTTTGCGGCGCGGCCCTGCGCCACCGCCTCCCCCAGCGCATGGCCGAAATCGGGATAATCGACACTGGCCTCGCTGCCGGGCCCCAGATCGAGCACATCGTGCCCTGCGGCACGCAGTTCATCGGCCAGCAGCGCCTTCAGGGCGTATCCGGCGTGATCGGAAGCAAGTGCAATGCGCGACACGGGGGGCGACTCCTTGGCTGCGCCCGCTCTCTAGACGCATCACACCGCCATGCCAACCAGCCTGCCAATTCCTGCCGTCAGCGCCATCGCCAGCGCGCCCCAGAACACCACGCGCACCACCGGCCGCAGCGGCGGCGCGCCACCGGCCTTGGCGCCGACATAACCCAGCAGCGCAAGGAACAGGATCGAACCGCCACCCTGCCCCAGCGCCATCATGTTCATCGGCAGCAGCACGGCGAGCAGCAGCGGCAGCGCCGCCCCCACGGTGAAGGTGCCTGCCGATGCAAGCGCGGCAACCAC
>JAIXQM010000067.1 GCA_027485735.1 Sphingomonadales bacterium
CGGCAGGTGACCATGGCGGCACAACAGCCCAGCGCCTGAAAGAAGCGGCCCACCACCAGCGCCTCGATACTGGGTGCCAGCGCGCAGGCAAGACTGGCGACGACATAGACGCCGCAGCCGATCAGGATCGTAGGCCGCCGCCCGATCCGATCGCTGAGCGGCCCGAAAAATAATTGCCCCAGCGCCATGCCGACGAAGAAGGTGGAAAGCGTCAACTGCACCGCCGCCGCCGAGGTGCCGTAATCGCGGGCGATGGCCGGCAGCGTGGGCAGATAGAGATCGATGGTGACGGCGCCAAACGCCGTCAGCGACCCCAGCAGCAGGATTTCACCCAGACTGGGCTGGCGAATTGAGGCAGTTGGGGCATGCACGCTGCAGCGCTTAGGCTGCCAGACGCCTGAAGGGAAGCGCGCGAATGGCGCAGGCCTCAGGCCCGCGCCGCGCCCTCATCCACAGTGTTGACGCTGTTATGCCGCAGCGCGTCGAGCACGGTGCGAACGATACCGGCAGCATCCAGCCCGGCATCGGCATATTGTTTCGCCGGGGCGTCGTGGTCCTGATAGATATCGGGCAGGCGCAGCGTGCGGACCTTCAGGCCGGCATCGGTCAGCCCTTCATCGCTGGCCAGCGTCAGCACATGGCTGCCGAAACCGCCGATGGCGCCTTCCTCGATGGTGATCAGCACATCGTGGGTGGCAGCGAGCTTGCGGATCAGCGCCATGTCGAGCGGCTTGGCAAAGCGCATGTCGGCCACCGTGGTCGACAGGCCCTTGGCGTCGAGCGTGTCGGCGGCGGCCAGCGCTTCGGCGAGGCGGGTGCCGAGCGACAGGATGGCGACCTTGCTGCCCTGCCGCACGATGCGGCCCTTGCCGATTTCGAGGCGGGTGCGGGTTTCGGGAATGGCGACGCCGGTGCCTTCACCGCGCGGATAGCGCAGGGCAATCGGGCCATCGTCGTGCATGGCCGCAGTGTGCACCATGTCCGCAAGTTCCGCTTCGTCGGCCGCAGCCATCACCACCATGTTGGGCAGGGTGGCGAGATAGGCGACGTCGAACGAGCCAGCGTGGGTGGCACCATCGGCGCCGACCAGGCCAGCACGGTCGATGGCAAAGCGCACGGGTAGATTCTGCAATGCCACATCATGCACAACCTGGTCATAGGCGCGCTGCAGGAAGGTGGAATAGATGGCGCAGAACGGCCGCATGCCCTGCGCAGCCAAGCCGGCCGCGAAGGTGACAGCGTGCTGTTCGGCGATGCCAACGTCGAAGCTGCGTTCCGGGAAGGCCTTGGCAAAGCGGTCCACACCGGTGCCCGATGGCATGGCAGCGGTGATGGCGACGATGTTCGGATCGCGCTTGGCTTCCTCGATCAGCATGTCGCCGAACACATTTTGATAAGCCGGCGCCTTGGGCTGCGCCTTGTGCTGGGTGCCCGAAACCACGTCGAACTTCACCACGCCATGATATTTGTCGGCACTGGCTTCGGCCGGGCCATAGCCCTTACCCTTTTGCGTGACGACATGGATCAGCATCGGGCCTTCCGCGGCATCGCGCACATTTTCGAGCACCGGCAGCAAGTGATCGAGATTATGGCCATCGATCGGACCGACATAATAGAAGCCCAGTTCCTCGAACAACGTGCCGCCACCCTGGGCGAAACCGCGGGCATATTCATCGATGCGCGCAGCCGCCTTCTGCAGCGGCGGCGGCAGCACCTTGCCAGAAACCTGCTTCAGATATTCGCGCAGTTCCAGAAACTTGCGGCCCGACAACAGGCGCGACAGGTAAGATGAGAGCGCGCCCACCGGCGGCGCGATCGACATGTCGTTGTCGTTGAGGATCACCACAAGCCGGTTGCCGGCTTCGCGGGCATTGTTCATCGCCTCATAGGCCATGCCGGCCGACATGGCGCCATCGCCGATCACCGCGATGCCCTTGCCTGGCTTGTTCATCATCTTGTTGGCGACGGCAAAGCCCAGCGCCGCCGAGATGGAGGTGCTGCTGTGCGCGGCGCCGAACGGATCATATTCGCTCTCGGTGCGCTTGGTGAAGCCGCTGAGGCCGCCGCCCTGGCGCAGGGTGCGGATGCGCTCGCGCCGGCCGGTAATAATCTTGTGCGGATAGGCCTGGTGGCCGACGTCCCACACCAACTTATCGTCCGGCGTGTTGAACACATAATGGAGCGCGACGGTCAGCTCGACCACGCCAAGGCCGGCACCGAGGTGCCCCCCGGTGACCGAAACGGCGTGAATCATTTCCTGGCGGAGTTCATCCGCCAATTGCCGCAACTGCCCGGGTTCCAGCCGGCGCAGATCGGCCGGAATGTTGACCTGGTCGAGAAGCGGGGTTTCAAGCGTCATGAGAACGGCTCGCAATCGATGAATCTTTAGTAATTGCCCTTAGCGAGAATGGCGGGGCCTGTCATCCGAAGTGTCAATCCAACATGACAGTTTCATTGCCGCAGCACGGCATCATGCTGATTTCAGGCGCAGTTTGCGCACAGGCCGCGCACTTCGATCACCGGACGCACCGGGGTGAAGCCCGCTGCCAGCGCTGCACTGCGCACGTCGCCGGTAATGCGGTCATCATCAACATGAGTCGCCCCGCCGCAGCGGTCACACACCAGGAAAATGCAATCGTGCGGGCAATCGGGGTGGACATTGGCAATGAAGGCGTTGGCGCTTTCGACCCGGCTGGCCACGTTGTTGGCCACGAACAGATCGAGAATGCGATAGACGCTGTTGGCGGCAATGCGGCGGCCGCTGGCCGTGGAGACCGCATCGGTGACATCATAGGCCGAAACCGGGCGATCATATCCGGCAAGTGCAGCAAACACGGTTGCGCGCAGGGGCGTCCATTGCTCGCCGGCGCTTTTCAGCCGGGCCTGGGCGGCGGCGGCAAGATCGGCTCGGCTGTGATGCTGTCCGTGGCTGTGGGCGGGATGTGCCATGATCTGCATATCGGGCTTTGCGGCCCGCCATGCAAGACGGTGGGTGGTCAGGCGACGCGGAGCGCCTTCATGTTCTGCCAGTGCGCAAACGCCAGGATAGCCACGCCGGCCACCGAGACGAGCATTTCGGCAACGGCGCCATGTTCCACCGCCAGCGAGATCGCCATCACCGCCAACCCGATCACGCCCATCATGCCGATGTCGCTGCGGCCATGCCGGCGCCAACCGCGCCACAGTGCCACAGCCGCCAAAGGCATGGCCAGCATCAGACCAATAAAGTGAACCCGATGATCCAGCCAGTCACCGGTCATCGCAAAAACGGTCAGCAGCACGAATCCGGCCATGCAATGCAGCAGGCACAGACCCGACAAGCCGATGGCGATTCGATCGAGGAGGCTGCTAGAGGACGACACTTCATTGGTGTTACATTATTACATCCTTGGCGGCAACCCCTTTCGGCCTGACGGCACCGGGCCCGCGCGCGCGTTGCCATGCAAACTGCCGGTCGCTAGACATCAGCTGTTCCTCGATCTGGAGAC
Source organism: Sphingomonadales bacterium (assembly GCA_027485735.1). Lineage (GTDB taxonomy): Bacteria > Pseudomonadota > Alphaproteobacteria > Sphingomonadales > Sphingomonadaceae > Sandarakinorhabdus. Next base: position 3,489 of record JAIXQM010000067.1, read on the forward strand.
TGCCTGATGCGCGCCCTTCTTGCCCTGCTGCTTGCCGGCGTTGCCGCCCCAACACTGGCTGCGCCTGATCTGGCGATGGTGGCGCGGATTACCGATGAAGCCATGAACCACGGCGAAGTGGTGGATACCGTGGCCTATTTGACCGACCGGATCGGGCCGCGCATGACCAATTCGCCTGGCATGCGCGTGGCCGAACGCTGGACGCAGGACAAGTTCAAGGGCTGGGGTCTGACCAACGTGCGCACCGAAGGCTTTGATTTCGGCCGCGGCTGGTCGATCGAAAGCGCCAGCGTCACGCTGGAATCGCCGCGCCGCATGAGCCTGCGGACCATTCCGGTGGCGTGGACGCCGGGCACGCCGGCCGGCGGCATCACCGCGCCGCTCATCGTTGCACCAATGAAGAAGCCGCGCGATTTTGCCGAATGGAGCGGCAAGTTGAAGGGCAAGATTGTTGCCATCAGTTTCCCGCGCCCGCCGGCCGATGCCACCAAGCCGGCCTTTGTGCGGATGGACGACAAGGCAATCGGTGAGCTCGACGAATTTCAACAGCCGGTGACCGCATCCGACGACGGTGACGGCTGGTTCAAGTTCATCCAGTTCGGCAAGCAACTTGACGAATTCCTGGCCAAAGAAGGCGCCGTGGGCTGGGTGCGCATGAGCTACCGGGACAACGGCCTGCTGCACGGCGAAGGTTATCAGCACCGCGACACGCCCAAGCTGCCCGGACTGGAGCTGACCGCCGAGGATTATCGCCGCCTCGCCCGCCTGGCGACGCAGGGCGACGTGACGCTGACCATCAATTCGCAGGTCAAGTTCGACGACAGCGATCCCAATGGTTACAACGTGTTGGCCGATATCGCCGGCAGTGACGCCAAGGCCGGTTACGTGATGGCCGGCGCCCATCTCGACAGTTGGGTGGCGGCCGATGGCGCGGCCGACAATGGCGCCGGTTCGGCCGTGGTGATGGAAGCCGCGCGCATCCTGGCGGCGCTGAAGGTGAAGCCGAAACGCACGATCCGCTTTGCGCTGTGGTCAGGCGAAGAGCAGGGCCTCTATGGTTCGGCCAACTATATCGAACGCCATTTCGCCAGCCGGCCGGCCAACCCGGATCCGGTGAAGGCCCGGCTGTCCTATGATTTCAAACTTGGCCAGTATCCGATCGAAAAGAAGGCCGATTACAATCTGTTGGCGGCCTATTTCAACATGGATAACGGCGGCGGCAAATTCCGCGGCATCCATGCCGAAGGCAATTTCGCGGCCGTGCCCATC
>JAIXQM010000033.1 GCA_027485735.1 Sphingomonadales bacterium
AGTGGGCACGCGGGGAAAGCGGCTGGACCTGCGCGACCGGCGAGCTCAGCCAGCAGGATGATGATCCCGCCGATGTCTATCACGCCATGCTGGTGGGCCTGCGCGATTATGTGAACCGCAACCGCTTCCCCGGCGTGGTGCTTGGCCTGTCGGGCGGGATCGATTCGGCGCTGTCGGCCGCAGTCGCTGTCGATGCGCTCGGCGCCGACCGCGTGTGGTGCGTGATGCTGCCCAGCCCGTTCACCAGCCAGGACAGCCTCGATGATGCCGCCGAATGCGCGCGGCTCTTGGGTTGCCGGCTCGACACAGTGCGCATCGAGCCGGCGATGACGGCGTTTGACGCCATGCTGGCGCCCCTGTTCGAGGGCCGGGCCCGCGATACCACGGAAGAAAATATCCAGTCCCGCATTCGTGGCCTTACGCTGATGGGCCTTTCGAACAAGTTTGGGCCGATGCTGCTCACCACCGGCAACAAGAGCGAGATGAGCGTTGGCTATGCCACCATCTATGGCGACATGGCCGGCGGCTATTCGGTGTTGAAGGATCTCTACAAGACGACCGTATTCCGCGTTTGCGAATGGCGAAATGCCCACAAACCGCGGCTTGGCCTGGGCCCCGCCGGACCGGTGATGCCGACCAATGTCATCACCAAGCCGCCGACTGCCGAACTGCGCGAGAACCAGACGGATCAGGACAGCCTGCCGCCCTATGATCTGCTCGATCGCATCCTCTATGGCTTGGTGGAGCAAGAGCGTTCGGCCAGCGATCTGATCGCCGAAGGGCTGGATGCTGCCACCGTCGCCCGCATCGAACGGCTGCTCTACATCGCCGAATATAAACGGCGGCAGGCCCCGCCCGGCGTGAAGATCGGCCGCCGCAATTTTGGCCGAGACCGGCGCTATCCGATCAGCAATGCGTTTCGCACGGCTTAGCCTGCTGCTTGCGCTGGCGGCCCCGGCGCTGGCCGCCAGAAAGCCGGTTCCGCCGCCGCCGCTGCCGGCGTTGGTGCTGCCCGGCGCCGCGCCGGTGATCGAGGCGCAAATCGCTGGCCAACCGGTGCGGCTGACAGTCGATTTCGGTAGCGACCCCCTCATCATGCTTCGCCCAGCCGCCGTTGCGCGGCTGAACCTGGCCGCCGACACCCGCGCCGATGGCGACACCGTGGACCGCGGCCGCTTCCGCGTCGCCGTGGGACAGGTGAGCGTTGCCGTACCCTACAGCGAGGAACAGGTGAGCATCGCCGGACGCAGCGCCAGCGTGCGCGTGCTGGCCCCGGCCACCGCACCGACCGAAGCCGTGGCCGGCAGCGATGGCGTCATCGGTCTGCCTCTGCTGCCCCACGATGGGGTGCGCCTCAACTTCCGACCACGCCAGCCATCTGACCGGGTGGTGACGGTGGCCGCGGAGCCCGGCGCGCGCAGCAGCAGCACGAAGTTCGATTGGCCGCTGCCCAAGGGCATAGCGATCGAGGTGGAACTCCACCCTCTGCGACCCGTCAGCGTGGCCAGCGTCGCTGCCGCCAGCCGCCTGGCCGACGTGGGCAATGGCAAGCTGTTTGGCCCACCGCGTCGGGTACTGATCGGCTTTGGCGTCGCCCGCCCGGTGCGCAGTCTCGTGCTTGACCGGCCATTGGCGATTGCCGGCGTAATCCTGACCACGGTGGACGTGCGGCTGTTCGATTGGGCCGGCAAGGCCGAACTGCCGCCCGATGCCGAAGGCGACGAGGCGGCGTTGGTCACCGGCAAGCGCGGCCGCCAGCGCGGTTGGCCGATTCTGAAACTGGGCCGCGATGTGCTGGGCCGCTGCGCCAGCATCAGCTGGCAGCGAAACGCCAACGATCCGGAACGCGGCCGGTTCGAACTGATCTGTTGACCCCCTTCAATGATGAGGGCAGTTCCTCATGCAAATATCTTGCCGCATCGAACCCTTGGCGCGATGATGAAGCAACAATAACAGGCCAGCATGGCCGCTTTGGGGAGGAACATCATGGATATCACCCGTCGGGAATCGCTGGCGTTGGCCGCAGGCGTGGTGGCAGCCGGGGGCGCTTTGGGCGCTGCTGCACCGGCCGCCGCGCAGATGGGCGGCGCGCGCCGCCTCGGCTCCAAGGAGAAGGTGGCCTACTGGGTCGCCACCGTCACCCCCTGCGATGCCCGCGGCCAGTTCGATCCCGGCGCCATGAAGGCGGTGATGGAATGGCACCAGAAATGCGGCGCCGATGGTGTCGTCGTGCTCGGCACCTCGGGTGAATTCCCCAGCTTCTCGGTCGCGGAACGCAAGCTCGTCACCGAAACCGCCATGAAGCACAAGGGCAACATGAACATCATGGTGGGCCCCGGCACGCCCAACATCGTGGAGACCATCGATCTGGCCAAGCACGCCCAAAGCGTGGGCGCCGATGGCCTGCTGGTGATCCCGCCGTTCTACTTCAACCAGCCGCCCACCGAAGGCCTGATTCACTATTACACCCAGCTGTTCGAAGCGGTGTCGATCCCGATCAACCTCTACCACATCCCCGGCACGTCTGAGGTGGCGATCACCATGGAGCTGCTCAAGGCCATGATGAAATATCCGCATCTGGCCGGCATCAAGGATTCATCGGGCAACGCTGAAGGCTTTGCGGAGTTCCTCAAGGGCTTCCCGGAACTCAACATGCGCTGCGGCACGTCGAACAACCTGATCCCGGCCGTGGAAGCCGGCATGGGCGCCATCCTGGCTGACGGCAACATGTTCAGCGACAAGAGCGCCGACATCTTCAAGACCTACCGCGCCAAGGGCGACTGGAAGGCCAAGCTGAACCATCTGCGCGCTGCCGGCGGCATCATGCGCGATCACAACATGGGCGCCAACACCTATGCCGCGATGAAGTATGTGCTCTCCCTGCGTATGGGCGGCCCGATGATGTATGCGCGCACGCCCTATCCGCAGCTGACCGATGCGCAGAAGGCCAGCCTGAAGGCGGGTCTCGACAAGGTCATGGCCATGCCGGCGGCTTGACCGTCGGCATTAACAAATGATGCCGGCGTGAACGACGAAACAAGGGGCAAAACCATGAAGATCATTCTGCCAATCGCTGCAGCGCTGCTGCTCACCACCGCCGCTGGTGCTCAGACGCCGGGCAAGGAAGGCGTTGCCGCCGCGCGCACCACCAATGGGGTCGCCAACTGGACCACCTACAATGCCGATCTGAAGGGCAGCCGCTATTCGCCGCTCGATCAGATCAACCCGGGCAATTTCAAGGATCTGGAAATCGCCTGGCGATTCAAGACCGACATTCTGGGCAGCCGCCCGGAATACAAACTGGAATCCACCCCGCTCGCCGTTGATGGCGTGATCTACACCACTGGCGGCACCCGCCGCGCCGTGGTGGCGCTGAACGGCGCCACCGGGGAGCTGCTCTGGCAATATGCCGTACACGAAGGCAAGCGCTCGGCCGAAAGCCCGCGCGCCCTCTCCGGCCGCGGCCTCTCCTATTGGACCGACGGCACCAGGCGCCGCATCCTCTATGTCACCATCGGCTATCGCCTTGTCAGCCTCGACGCCGATACCGGCCGCCCTGATCCGGAGTTCGGCACCAACGGCGTTGTCGATCTGAAGACCGATTATGATCAAGATCTGGGCGATCTCGATACCGGCGAAGTCGGCGTCCACTCCGCTCCAGCGGTTTCGGGCAACACCATCATCATCGGCGCCGCCTTCCGCGAAGGCTTCACGCCCAAGACCCACAACAACACCAAGGGCTATGTGCGCGCCTTCGACGTGCGCACCGGCAAGCGCATGTGGACCTTCCACACCGTGCCGAAGAAAGGCGAGTTCGGCTATGAGACCTGGCTGAACAATTCGGCCGATGTGAACGGCAACACCGGTGTGTGGACGCAGGTGTCCGTCGATGAAGACCTTGGCCTCGCCTATCTCGCAGTGGAATCGCCAACGTCGGACTTTTTCGGCGGCAAGCGCCCCGGACCCAATCTGTTCGGCAACAGCCTTGTCGCCGTTGACCTGAAGACCGGTGAGCGCCGCTGGCACTTCCAGCTGATCCACCACGAGATCTGGGATCTCGACAACAGCAGCGCCCCGCTGCTGATGGACGTGACCGTGGATGGCAAGCCGCGCAAGGTCGTCGGCCTGCCGTCGAAGCAGGGTTTCTTCTACGTCTTCGATCGCGCCACCGGGCAGCCGGTGTGGCCGATCAAGGAAACCAAGGTCGCCAAGGGCAATGTGCCCGGCGAATGGTATTCGCCCACCCAGCCGATCCCGTCGAAGCCGCCGGTCTATGCCCGCAACGGCGTCGAAGAAAAGGACCTGATCGATTTCACGCCTGACATGAAGAAGAAGGCGCTGGAACTGACCTCGAAATATGTGCTCGGCCCGGTTTACACCCCGCCGATCGTCTCCACGCCGGAGAAGTTCGGGGTGATCAACAACTGGGCGCAAGGCGGCACCAACTGGCCGGGCGGTTCATTCGATCCGGAAAGCGGCATCGCCTATGTCTATGCCTGCGGCGCCTGCATTTCCTCGACCGGACTGCTGCCGCCGCCGGCCGGCCTGTCTGACATTCCGCTGGTGGTTGGCGTTGCCGGCCAGCCGGTGGTGATGATCAAGGGCCCGGGCGAAGGCGCCGGTGCCGACAGCCCGGCCCCGGCTGCTGCACCCGGCAGCGGCAACGCCGGCCCACCGCGCCTGGCCGTTGATGGCCTGCCGCTGGTGAAGCCGCCCTATGGCACGATCAGCGCCATCGATGTGAACAATGGCACGATCAAGTGGCAGGTCGCGCATGGTGAAACGCCGGATTTCGTGCGCAATCACCCGGTGATCAAGGCGATGGGCGGCATCCCGCGCACTGGCCAGTCCACCTATCAGATTGGCACCTTGGTGACGAAGGGCTTGGTGGTCGCCGGTGAAAACCAGTTCACCCGCACCGAAGACCGGCCGCGCGGCGCCATGCTGCGCGCCTACGACAAGCAGACCGGCAAGGAAGTGGGCGCGGTGTTCATGCCCTCCACCCAATCCGGCTCGCCAATGACCTATATGGTGAACGGCAAGCAGTATATCATCGTGCCGACCAGCGGCGGAAATGCATCTGGCGAATTCCTCGCCTATGCCCTGCCCAGCAAGCGATAAGGACCTGACCTGTGAAGATTGCCCTGCCCCTTTTGATTGCGTTCGGCCTTGCTGGTGCCGCTGTGGCCCAGGATGCCGGCAAATCGGTGTGGCAGGGCATCTACACGCCGGAACAGGCCGACCGTGGTGGGGGCGTCTATGCCCAGCGCTGCGGCGCCTGCCACGGCGCGGCACTGAATGGCACCGGCGAAGCACCGCCGCTGATCGGCGGTGAGTTCGTTTCCCACTGGGACACGATGACAGTGGGCGATCTGTATGACCGCGTGCGCACCACCATGCCGCAGAATGATCCGCAATCGATGACGCGCGAAGAATATGCCGATGTGCTGGCCTTTCTGTTGAAGAGCAACGGCTTCCCGGCCGGCGCCCAGCCGCTCGACAGGCGTTCGGAAGTGCTGGCGACCATCGGCATCACGGCAGAAAAACCGGCCAATAGCGGCCGCTGAACCACTTGGGGGAATTGGCCATGACGCGGATGATGATGCTGGCGCTGCTGCTGGCCGGCAGCGCCGTGAACGCACAGCAGGCGACCAGCCCACCCCGCCCGGTGTGGGCGGTGGAGACATTGCCCAAGCCAGCGCCGCTGACCGCCGAAACCAACAAACAGCCCAACCCCTATCGGAGCGAACTGGGCTTCCTGAAGCTGCCCGCAGGGCGCGTGATGGGCTCCACCAGCGCAGTGGGTGTGGACAGCAAGGGCCACATCTGGGTGGCGGAACGCTGTGGGGCCAATTTGTGCGCCACCAGCACCATCGATCCGATTATGGAATTCGACGCGGCCGGCAATTTCATCAAGGCCTTCGGCGGTGGCCTCACTGTGTTCCCGCACGGTTTCTATATCGACCGCGAAGACAATGTCTGGCTTACCGATGCGCGCGTGGCGGCGGGCAAGGGCGCGACAGTGATGAAGTTCAGCCCTGACGGAAAATTGCTGCTGACGCTCGGCAAACCCGGCGTGCAGGGCAAGGGCACCGACGTGTTTACCGAGCCCAACGCCGTGATCGTGGCGAAGAACGGCGACATCTTCGTTGCCGATGGCCACGAGGCCGATCGCGGCGTTGCCCGCATCCTGAAGTATGACAAGACCGGCAAGTTCCTGATGCAATGGGGCCAGCCCGGCAAGGGCCAGGGCGATCTGGAAGTACCGCACGCCCTGGCCATGGATTCAAAGGGCCTGCTGTACGTGGGCGACCGCTGGAACAACCGCGTGCAGGTCTACACCCAGAAGGGCAAGTTGCTGAACAGCTGGACCCAGTTCGGCCGCCCGTCCGGCCTGTTCATCGATGCCAACGACATCATGTACAGCGGCGATTCGGAAAGCCGTCGCCCGGTCGGTTATGGCTACAACCCTGGCTGGCAGCGCGGCATCCGCATCGGATCCGTGAAGGATGGCAAGGTGACCGCCTTCATCCCTGATCCCGATCCCAACCCCGATGGCGGCGCCACCAGCGGCGCCGAAGGCTTGTGGGTGGACAAGACTGGCGTGATCTACGGCGCCCAGGTGAAGGAACGCACGGTCGCACGGCATATCAGGGCGAAGTAGGCGTCCCCGCCGACCCTGCGCTGCCATCCTCGTAACGCGTTTCCCACACCCCGCTGGCAACGCCGAGGATGATCGTCTCCTCATCGGCCCCGTCGAAATGCACGGCACCCGCCGGCACCACCACGAAGCTGCCGGCCGGGAAGGCCTGCGCGCGGGCCTTGTCCATCGTGCCACCCCATCCCAGTTTCAACACGCCTTTCAACACGAAGATGCGCGCGGTCGTGCTGTGGCGATGGGGCTTGTCCCACGCGCCGGCAGGCAGAGCGAAGGCATAGGAAAAATTCTGCCCCGCCACTTCGCGTTGGCCATCGAGAAGGGCAAAGCGGCTGCCATCCGCCGCAGTCGGCCCCCACGGAATGGTGGCGGGCGTGATGACGACAGCACCAGGCGGTGCCGTTGCGGCTGCAAGTGCGATGAGGAGCGTGATCATAGCGCAACCTTGCCACACAGGCTCCCGACTGGGCTGGCGACAATCGGACGGTGATTTCCGCGCCTCAACCCGCTATGCCGCCGCCATGATCGTCACCCGCTTCGCTCCCTCGCCCACTGGCCGGCTCCACGCCGGCAATATCCGCACTGCGCTGGTCAACTGGCTGCTCGCCCGTTCCGCTGGTGGCCGCTTTGTGTTGCGGCTGGATGATACCGACCTGGCGCGCTCCACCGCGGAATCGGCCCAGTCCATCCGGGACGATCTCGCCTGGCTGGGCCTGACGCCTGACATGGAGGTCAAACAGTCTGACCGCTTCGACCGGTATGAAGACGCACTGGCCCGCCTCGCCGCGCAGGGCAGGGCCTATCCCTGCTATGAAACCGCCGAAGAGCTGGAGCTGAAGCGCCGCGTTGCCCTGTCGCGCGGGCTGCCGCCGATCTATGACCGTGCCGCACTGGCGCTGAGCGATGCCGACAAGGCAAAGCTGGAAGCCGAAGGTCGCAAGCCGCATTGGCGTTTCCGGATGGATGAAACCGCCGATGTCGAGTGGCAGGACGGCGTTCGCGGCCATTGCCATTTCCCCGCCGCCGCGCTGGCCGATCCGGTGGTGCGCCGCGCCGATGGTTCATGGCTCTACATGCTGCCGTCGGTGGTGGACGATATCGATCTGGGCATCACCGACATTGCGCGCGGGGAAGACCATGTCACCAACAGCGCCGTACAGCTGCAGATGTTTGCCGCACTCGGCGCTGCGCCGCCGCGTCTCGCCCACATGGCGCTGTTCACCGGCAAGGATGCGGCGCTGTCGAAGCGGCTGGGTTCCGAAGGGGTCGATGCTTGGGCAGAACAGGGTATCGAGCCGGTGGCGGTCGCAGCGCTGCTCGCCCGGCTGGGCACCTCGCAGCCGGTTGAGCCGATGGCTCGCCTTGCTGATCTGCTGCCCGGCTTTGCGCTCAGCCACTTCGGCCGCGCGCCTGCCCGCTTCGATCCGGCCGATCTCGCCAGCCTGTCGGCCCGCTGCATCCACCACATGGAACACGCCGACGTCGCCGCCCGCCTGCCCGCCAGCATTGGCGAACGCGAATGGCTGGCGATCCGGCCCAATCTTGCCCGTCTTGATGAAGCCGAAGCCTGGCACCAGATCATCGCCGGACCAATCACTGCGGCCACTGATGAACCCGACTATCTGGCCACCGCCGCCGCCACGCTGGCCGGCCTGGACTGGGGCGATGATATCTGGACCCGCCTGATCGACGCACTGAAGGCCACCACCGACCGCAAGGGCAAAGCGCTGTTCCTGCCGCTGCGCCTCGCGCTCACGGGCCAGCCGCACGGGCCGGAAATGGCGGCCATGCTGCCGTTGATCGGCCGCGACGAAGCGTTGCGCCGCTTGGCCCCGTGAAACTGCTTTTCCTCCACGGGCCACCGGCGGCCGGCAAATACACCATCGCCAGGGCCGTGGCGGATGCGACCGGGCTGCCGTTGTTTCACAATCACCTGATCGTCGATGCAGTGCACGCCGTCTTTCCGTTCGGCTCGCCGGGCTTCGTGGCGTTGCGAGAACGCTTCTGGATCGACGTGATTCGCGCCGCCGTCGCCGAGAATCGCTCGCTGATCTTCACCTTCCAGCCCGAATCCAGCGTCTCTCCGGGCTTTCCCGAACAGGTGGCGGGCATCGTGGCGGCTGGCGGCGGCGAGACCATCTTCGTGCAATTGCGCCTCGATTTGGCCGGGCAGATATCCCGCATTGCCAATGACGATCGTGCACGTTTCGGCAAGCTGCGCGATACCGCCCTGCTCGAACAACTCCACGCCGACTTCGCCGCCTGCGAAGCTGCCATGCCGGCATCGGCGCTGATCATCGATACCGCCAACACTGCGCCCGCCGACGCCGCTGCCCGCATCATCGCCCTGCTGACGGCCCCCCAGTCGAATTGACGCCCCTCTGGCCAAGCGCGCGCCGCGCCCCTATCTTGGCCGCTATGGCCTTTCTTGACCCCCCTGATGCCACCCAGCGCCGCAAGCGTTACTGGATCGCCGCCGGCTCCGTGCTGGCCACGACCATCCTGATGACGATGTTCCTGCTCGAATCGCGCTGGGGCTACATGAAGCCCGATTCGGTGATCATCTATGCGCAAAGCTGGAAGGCAGACCGGAGCCGGGATGATGCCATTGCCGATGTGAAGGCGACAAAGGCCGCGCGCGAAGCCCGCTTGGTCGAAGCCCGCGCTGCCATTGCCGGGCTGTCTGGCCAGGCGAAGATCGACGCGCAAAAACAATATGATGACTATGTGAAGGGCGGCGGCTTCAAGCGGGATCTGCCCTATGTCGCCGCCGAGCCATCCGTGCAGGCCATCGTGCGCGTGCCGGCCCCGGCCGAGCCGCCGATCGAGTGAGCGCGAGCAGCGACGATTGGCGGTTCATGGGCGCGGCGCTGGCGCTGGCCAGCCGCGGCATCGGCACGACCTTTCCCAACCCATCAGTCGGCTGCGTGATTGTGGGTGATGGCCGCGTGATCGGGCGCGGCTGGACGCAGCCGGGCGGCCGTCCGCATGCCGAAGCCGTCGCGTTGAACCAGGCCGGTCAGGCCGCACGCGGCGCCACAGCCTATGTGACGCTGGAACCCTGCGCCCATGTTAGCCCTCGCGGGCCCAGCTGTGCCGACAGCCTGATTGCCGCCGGCGTGGCGCGGATGGTGATCGCAGCGCACGATCCCGATCCACGCACCGATGGCGATGGCGCGGCGCGGCTTCGGGCCGCCGGCATCGCGGTGACAACGGGCGTGCGCGCTGCCGAGGCTGAAGTGCAACTGGCCGGCTTCCTGACGCGCCTCAAACTGGACCGGCCGCACATCACGCTGAAACTGGCGGTGTCGCTCGACGGCGCGATCGCCATGGCCGATGGCCGCAGCCAATGGATCACCGGGGAGCGCGCCCGCGCTGCCGCCGCACATCTGGAACGCGCCCGCGCCGATCTGATCGTGGTTGGTCGCGGCACCTGGGATGCCGATCACCCCCGGCTCGACGTGCGCTTGCCCGGCCTTGAAACCCGTAGCCCGCGCATCGGCGTTGTCGGGCGCAGTGACGGCCTGCCGGACCATGTCAGCCATTTCCCCGATCTCGCTGCGCTCACCGCCGATCCGGCGCTGTCTGTTCTGGTCGAAGGCGGCATGGGGCTGGCCGCCAGCCTGCTCGCCGCCGATCTGGTCGATACGCTGATGCTGATGCGCGCGCCGATCCTGATCGGAGCGGGCCGCACGCTGAGCGACATTGGCCTGGCTGATCTGCCGCACGCCCACGGCCGCTGGGTCGCCGGGCCAGCGATGACGCTCGGCCCCGACCACATTGAACGTTACACGCGGACACGTTAGGGCAGCCCCATGTTCACCGGCATCATCACCGACATCGGCATCATCACCCATGTGGAGGAGCGCGGCGATCTGCGCGTGACCGTGCAGACGGGCTATAACACCACCGGCATCGCCATCGGCGCGTCCGTTGCCAACAGCGGCGTGTGCCTGACGGTGGTGAGCAAGACCGCGAACAGCATCAGCTTCGACGTGTCCGCCGAAACCCTGCGCTGCACCGCCAGCGGCATGTGGAGCCAAGGCGCGCGGCTCAATCTTGAGCGCGCACTCAAGGTAGGCGATGAACTCGGCGGCCATATCGTCACCGGGCACGTCGATGCCGTCGGCCAGATCGCCGCCATCACCGCGGAAGGCGATTCCAAGCGCTTCACCTTCCAGATGCCGGCCAGCGTCGCGCCCTATGTGGCGCCCAAGGGCAGCATCTGTTTGAACGGCGCGTCGCTGACGGTGAACGAGGTCAGCGACGATGATCTGGGCCACTGGTTCACGGTGAACATCATCCCGCACACCGCCGAATGGACCACCTTCGGCACGGCGGCGGTGGGCGACGAGGTGAATATCGAGATCGATGTGCTCGCCCGCTATCTGTTCCGGATGAACCAGCTCAAGTCTTGACAGCATAATGTGATGAGCGCATCGCGGTTTCACATTTCGATGTGAGGCCCTGATGAGCGAATCCCTGATTGCCCGATTGCGTGACCTGGTCTCCAGCGGTGAGGAATCGAAAGCCGGCATGGCCCGCGCCGCCGGCCTGCACGCCAACAGCTTGCGCACACTCGACGAAGCCGAGTGGAACCCGACCACAGACACGCTCCGGAAACTGGAAAACTGGCTGGCCGATCGCAGCAGTGGCCCGGCACTTTCGCCCATCGAGGATATCATCAACGAGGCCCGCAACGGCCGGATGTATATCCTCGTCGATGATGAAGACCGTGAAAACGAAGGCGATCTGATCATCCCCGGCCAGATGGCGACGCCCGATGCCATCAACTTCATGGCCAAGTTTGGCCGCGGCCTGATCTGCCTTGCCCTGGCGTCGGAACGCGTCAAGGCGCTGGGCCTGCCGCTGATGGCGCAGCACAATGGCACCCGCCACAGCACCGCCTTCACCGTGTCCATCGAGGCCAAGGAAGGCGTCACCACCGGCATTTCGGCCGCGGATCGTGCCCGCACCATCGCGGTCGCCATCGATGCCGCCAAGGGCCCGGAACATATCGTTTCGCCCGGCCACGTGTTTCCGCTTGTCGCCCGCGATGGCGGCGTGCTGGTGCGCGCCGGCCATACCGAAGCCAGCGTGGACATCTCGCGCCTCGCCGGCCTCAGCCCCAGCGGTGTGATCTGCGAGATCATGAACGACGATGGCACCATGGCGCGCCTGCCCGATCTGATCCCGTTCGCTCGCCGCCACGGCTTGAAGATCGGCACCATCCGCGATCTGATCGCCTATCGCCACGCCCACGACCGGCTGGTGAAATGTGTCGCCGAAACGAAGCTGGAAAGCTGGCACGGCGGCGAATGGACAGCGAAAACCTATGCCAACACTGCCGAATATGGCGAGCATATGGTGCTGCAGAAGGGCCGCATCGAACCCGGCAAGCCAACGCTGGTGCGCGTCCACACCCAATCCATGTTCACCGACATGTTCGCCGAAAAGGGTGAGCGCGCCGGGCAGCTCGGCCGCGCCATGGACGCCATCGGCGAAGAAGGCGCCGGCGTCATCGTGATCATTCGCGATGGCAGCCCCACCGCCATTTCCGAACAGATGCGCGCCAAGGGCCAGGGCGAATCCATCGTGCTGCGCGATTACGGCATCGGCGCGCAGATCCTGGTCGATCTTGGCGTGACCGACATGATCCTGCTCACCAACCAGCACCGCAACATCGTCGGCATCGAAGGCTATGGCCTGCATGTTGTTGGCGAACGCGCCATTCCCCCCCGGAGCTGAATCTCATGCACATCCTGATCGTCGAAGCCCCGTTCTACACCCACATCGCCGATATGCAGCGCGACGGCGTGACCGAAGCCCTGAAGGCCGCCGGCGCCACCTATGACGTGATCACCGTGCCCGGCGCGCTGGAAGTGCCGGCGGCCATCGCCTTTGCCGATGCCGGCGGCGAATATGATGGCTATGTTGCGCTCGGCTGCGTGATCCGCGGTGAGACTTATCATTTCGAAGTCGTCGCCGGTGAAAGCGCGCGGGCCATCATGGCGCTCACGCTCGACGGCCTCGCCATCGGCAACGGCATCCTGACCGTGGAAAACGAGGCCCAAGCCATCGCCCGGGCCGACAAGACCCAGAAGAACAAGGGCGGCGAAGCCGCCGCCGCCGCGCTGGCCATGGTGGCACTGAAGCAGCGTTTCACCTGAGCCACGGTTTGCCAAGTTCGTGCTTGGCCTTTGCGATGCCGTGATGGCACACTGATTGGTAGGGTCGCGAACCGCTGTTTCCAGGGGGAGGCGCCGTCATGACCGATCCGCACACCATCCAGTCGATCGACGCCGCCAGCCGGCCCCAGGAATGCGATCTGATCATGAAGGGCGGGGTGACGAGCGGCCTCGTCTATCCCGGCGCCATCGCCACCCTTTCTCAAACGTTCCGCCTGCGCAATATTGGCGGCACATCGGCCGGCGCCATCGGCGCGGTGGCGGCCGCTGCGATGGAATATGGCCTGCGGACGGGCAGGAACCCCAAGGCCCGGGAACGCATGGCCTGGCTGCACGAGGAACTGGCCCAGCGCACCGATCAGGGCGCTTCCCGGCTTGATGCCATGTTCTGCGGCGATCCGGGCACCGCGCCGCTGCTCGATGCACTGAAGGGCGCGCTCAACAGCCAGCCCGCCGCGATCCTGGGCCTGATCAAGGCCGCACTCCCCACATTGCCGGGCAACGCCCGCCGCGCGCTGTGGCTCGCCGCCGGGGCCACGGCCCTTGAAATGCTCGCCGGTGCCGGCCTCGGCTGGCTGCTCACCGCTGGCTGCAGCCCTGGCGTGCAGGGCTTCGCCACCGCATTGGCCGCCGTCGCCAGCCTTGCCTTCGCGGGCTGGTGGAACCTCAAGGCCAGCCTGTTGCAGGCGGTGCCACTCTCGCTCGACAGTCTCAACCGGCTGCTGCAGCCGATCGTGGCCAACGGCCTGGGCCTTGCCACCGGCTTCGCCCTGCCGTCTCACACCATCAACCAGCGCCAGCTGCCTTCGCTCACCCTGTGGCTGCACCAGATCATCCAGCAACTGGCCGGCCTTGATGAAGACAGCACAAGCGAAGTGCTGACCTTCGGCAAGCTGTGGTCGCTGGGCCTGTTGCCCGAACCCAGCGCGCTCGATCCGCGCGCCATCGATCTGGTGCTGGTGTGCAGCGATCTCAACCGCGTGCAATCCACCAGCTTCCCCTTCCTGTTCGACAACCAGCGGCTGTTCTACGATCCTGCAGAATGGGCGCAGCTGTTTCCCGAACCGGTGCTGCAGGCGCTGGACGCCAACGCCTGGGCAGTGGCCAGCAACACCGAAATCCCTGATGATCTGGGCTATGGCCGCGGCGAGGTGGAAACGGCCGTGGCCCGCCTTGGCGATCTGGGCCAGCGGCTGCGGCTGCTGCCCAAGGGCCGGCACATCCCGATCCTGGTCGGCGCCCGCGCTTCCATGGCCTTTCCCGGCCTGTTCACGCCGCTGCCGCTGTGGGTGTTGCGCTGGGTCGGCCAACCGGAAGTACCGGAAGAACGCACGCCGTTCCTCTCACGCCTCTATCTCTCCGATGGCGGCATCACCTCAAACTTCCCCATCCACCTGTTCGATGCCGTGGTGCCCAGCCGGCCCACCTTTGCCATCAATCTTCTCTATCCCGATGACGATCTTTCCATCGAGGAATATGGCGTGCTCGACAGCGCAGCGATGCGCGGCAAGGCGGTGCCCGGCAATGTCCGCACGCTGGGCGGCACCCGCGCCAATACCGGCAGCCTGCAATTGAACGACCTGATGATGCCCTTTGCCGATGGCGATCGCGTCGCCTTCTACAAGGAACCGGCCGCGGGCACGCCGTTGGCGCAACTGGCCGGGCTGGGCCTGCGCGTCGTGGAAACCGCCCGCACCTGGGGGGATGTCAGCCTCTACAACCAGGTCGGCATGCGCGATCGCATCATCCATGTCCGCCTGGCTGGCAACGAAGGCGGCTTCAACCTCAGCATGCCGGCGCAGACCATCACTGCACTGAGCGACAAGGGCACATTTGCCGGCAGCGTTCTGGCGTGCCGCTTCCGCCGCGATGCGCCCGTCGATCCGCTCGACGATCCCGACCATCCGCGCTTCACCCTCACGTGGGACAATCACCGCCGCATCCGGGTCGATGGCCTTTTGGCTGCACAGGATCTGCTTGCCGGCCGGTTCAATGCGCTGTGGCCCGACAACAGCGGCCTTGTTGGCGATGCCCATTATCGGGCCGTGGCGCACGGGCTGGCCGGCATCGGGGCGCTGGCCGTGCCTGTCCCCGATCCGCTGGCCGGTGCCCTGCGGCCCTTGAATGTGCTGCGCATGCGCCCGTCCGGCAGCGACCCGCGCGCCAGCCGCCGCGCCTGACACCCGCGACACACTGAAGCGCGGCGGTCTTGCCGCAGTGCACAAAGAAACAGGAGGGTCCATAGCGGCGCACGCCTGTTCCTCCGTTCAGGTTGGCATGGGTGCCGTTCCAGCGATCCGACCCGCTTGCTCGGCACCCACGCCCCCTGCCGCCTCACGCGGGCGGTCCGGCTTCCACCCAAATTGCCACGATGACAGCGCCGCCCTTTGCGCTTATGGCCAGCCGCCATGGCCGCGCTGTCCCATATTGATCACTGGATCTTCGATCTCGACAACACGCTGTACCCGGCGCACTCGGCGCTGTTCCCGCAGATCGATCGGCGCATGGGCCTCTATATCCAGCGCCTGCTGAACGTTGATCCGATCGAGGCGCACCGCATCCAGAAGGAACTGTATCACAGCCACGGCATGACGCTGCCCGGCCTGATGGCGCTGCACAATGTCGATCCCCACGATTTCCTGGCCAATGTCCACGATGTCGATATCGACGTGCTGCGCCCGCACCCGGAACTGGGTGACCTGATCGCCCGCCTGCCGGGGCGCAAATATATCTTCACCAACGCCGATGCGCCTTATGCCGAGCGCGTGCTGGAACGCCTGGGCCTCACTCACGCGTTCGACGGCATGCACGACATCCACGCGCTGGATTATGTGCCGAAACCGCAGCCGCCGGCCTACACCCACATGTGCGCCGCCCACGGCATCAACCCGAAACGCGCGATGTTCGTGGAAGACATGGCGCGCAACCTGACGCCTGCCAAGGCGATCGGCATGACAACCGTGTGGATCGACAACGGCAGCGAACAAGGGCCGGGCAGCGACCGCGATCACATCGACTTCATCATCAACGACCTCGCCGCCTTCCTGGGGCAGGTGCTGGAACAGGTGGAAACCGCATGAACATCGAAGCCATCATCAACGCCGGCTGGGAAGACCGCACGACCGTTACCAGCGCCACCCACGGTGAATTGCGCACCGCCGTCAACGCGGCGCTGTCGGCGCTCGACGCCGGTGAACTGCGCGTGGCGGAGCCGGACGGCACCACCCACCAGTGGCTGAAAAAGGCTGTGCTGCTGTCTTTCCGCCTGCACGACAATGTGGTGATGCCCGGCTTCGGTCACGCCGGCTTCTACGACAAGGTGCCGCTGAAGTTCGACGCCTGGGGCGACGCCGAATTCCGCGCCGCCGGCTTCCGCGCCGTCCCCGGTGCCGTCGTCCGCCGCGGTGCCTATATCGCGCCCGGCGCCGTCCTGATGCCCAGCTTCGTCAACATCGGCGCCCGCGTCGGCAAGAACACCATGGTCGATACCTGGGCCACGGTCGGTTCGTGCGCCCAGATCGGCGAAAACGTCCACATCTCCGGCGGTGCCGGCATCGGCGGCGTGCTCGAACCGCTGCAGGCCAACCCGGTCATCATCGGCGACAACGCCTTCATTGGCGCCCGCGCCGAAGTGGCCGAAGGCGTCATCGTCGGCGAAGGCGCGGTTCTCTCGATGGGCGTCTACCTCGGCGCGTCAACCAAGATCATCGACCGCGCCACCGGCGAAATCCACATCGGCAAGGTGCCGCCCTATGCCGTCGTCGTCTCAGGCAGCCTGCCCGGCAAGCCGCTTCCCGACGGCACGCCCGGCCCCAACCTCTATTGCGCCGTGATCGTGAAGACGGTGGACGCGCAAACCCGCAGCAAGACCGGCATCAACGAGCTTCTGCGCGACTGAACATGATTATGAGGCGGGGATCAGTCCCCGCCCCACATGTCGTCTGCGAACGGCGGTTCAGGCCACCTTGAACCCTTCGCGGTTCATGCGGCTGGTCAGCGCCTTTTTCTCATCGTCGGTCAGCATCGCCTGCAAGGTCGGGAACACCACGTCCTCCTCCTCGCGCACGTGCGATTCAAAGGCGGTACGGATGGCGGCGACCTTTTCCAGAAAGCCTGGACCCTTCGCCTTGCCGATCATTTCCAGCGCATACAGGCCCTGCTTCACCTCGAAATGATCGGTGTTCAGCGCTTCGGCCACATCGCTCTGGCCATGTTCGGCCACCACGCAGTAGATCACATATTCTTCCTGCACCTGGTGCTTGCCCATGGCGTACTGCAGTTCGAGCACCAGCGCGGCGCGCTTGGCCACATCCTCTTCCCGCGTGGCCGCCAGCTGCTCCAGCAGGGTTCGCGCGGCCTGATGCTCGGCCTTCAGGCCTTCGAACCAGTCACCCGCGGCAAAGGTCGCCGCTTGCGACGCCGCCTTGCGACCCGCCGAAACCATCATGCCCAGCCCGAAACCAGCCACCCCGGCCATCAAGGCCGATGTGCCGCCGTTGCCGATCGTCATCTTCCGTCCCATCGTGCGTGCGCTTGTATCCGTCATGGTGAATTCTCCTTTTCCCATGACCATCAAACCCGTGCCGCGCGCAGAAGTTCCAACGGCCGGCGATGTTCGTCCGGCATTCCGGGCAGCCTGTCCCAGCGTGTATTTGTGCGCTGAAGGAAAAAGGAAAAGTCGGGGCCTCCGACGGGCAGGGTCGCAGACCCTGCACCCGTTTGTTTTCGGGCGACCCATTTCTCACAGCCAGTACGATTAGGACCTCGTGCGACAGGATTGAAACAACGAAAGTGGGTGCAAGGCCTCAGGCCCTGCCCGCCGGAGGCCATTTCTTCCTATCGCCTTTGCCCCTTGCCATCCCGCAGCCGCCCCGCTTTGATGCCGGCAACAAGGGGAAACATCATGCGCACATTCATCGCCGCACTTCTGGCCGCCACCATCGCCGTTCCGGCCAGCGCTCAGGCGCTACGACCCGACCAGCAGGCGTTCCGCGCGCTCTACAAGGAGCTGGTGGAGACCAACACCACCGTGTCCACTGGCAGTTGCAATCTGGCCGCCGAGCGGATGGCGACGCGGTTGAAGGCAGCCGGTTACACCGATGCCGATATCAAGCTGTTCCCCGGTTCCGCAGAACGCCCGCAGGATGGCGGGATGGTGGCCACGCTGAAGGGCAGTGATCCGAAGGCCAAGGCGATCCTGCTGCTCTCCCACCTCGATGTGGTGGAGGCCAAGCGCGCCGATTGGGAGCGCGATCCCTTCGCCTTCATCGAGGAGGGCGGCTTTTTCTATGGTCGCGGTGTGAGCGACGACAAGGCGCATGGCGCGATCTTCACCGATGCCATGATCCGGCTGAAGCAGGGCAAGGCGCCGAAGCGCACCGTGAAGCTGGCGCTGACCTGTGGTGAGGAGGGCGGGCCCTACAACAGCGCCAAGTGGCTTGTGGAAGAGCATCGCGATTGGATCGATGCGGAATTTGCCCTGAACGAGGGCGGCGGCGGCAAGGCCGATGCGACCGGCAAGCCGATCAGCCTCGCCTTCCAGGCCGGCGAGAAAGTGTATCAGGATTTCACCCTGGAAACCCGCAACCCCGGCGGCCACAGCAGCCGGCCGCGCCCGGACAATGCGATCAATGAACTCGCCGCCGGTCTGGTGAACCTGGCAAAGAATGATTTCCCGGTGATACTGTCGGACACAACGCGCGCCTATTTCGCCGAGATGGCCAAGATGAGCGATGCGCCCACCGCTGCTGCCATCCGCACCCTGCTGGCCAATCCGGCCGACGCGGCTGCCGAAGCCATCGTGTCGAAGGATCCGGGCTGGCACAGCACGTTGCGCACCACCTGCGTCGCCACCATGCTGGACGCCGGCCACGCCCGCAACGCCCTGCCGCAGCGCGCCCAGGCCAATGTGAACTGCCGGATGTTCCCCGGTGAAAGCGTCGAAAAAGTCCGCGGCCAGATCGCCGAGCGGCTGGGTGATCCAACGATCACCGTCACCCCGCGCGCCAGCGAAAACCCGGAAAAGGCCGCGCCGCCGCCGCCGCTGTCGGACATGGTTTATGGCCCTGCCGTCGCGCTCGCCACCAAGCATTTCCCCGGCATCCCGCTCATCCCGACCATGGCCACCGGCGCCACCGATGGTCGTTATCTGAACGCTGCCGGCATGCCGACCTATGGCATGCCCGGCCGTTTCGGCATGCCCGACGGCAATGGCGTCCACGGCCTCAACGAGCGCATCTCGGTGGCCGGCGTGATGAAGGAACGCGATTATCTGTTCGATCTGATCACTGCCTACGCTGCCAAGTGACGCCAGCAATGCGCGCCCTTTTCCTCGCTGCCGCCCTGCTTTCCGGCACCGCCGCGTCGGCCCAATTGCGCCCCGATCAGGCCGCGTTTCGCGGGCTCTACAAGGAGCTGATCGAGACCAACACCACCGTTTCCGCCGGCAGCTGTACGCTGGCGGCCGAACGCATGGCGACGCGGTTGAAGGCGGCGGGCTTTGGTGATGCCGATATCAAGCTGTTCAACGGGCCGAAGGATCGGCCGCAGGATGGCGGGCTGGTGGCAACGCTGGCCGGAAAGGACGCCAAGTCCAAGGCGATCCTGCTGCTCGCCCATATCGACGTGGTGGAAGCCAAGCGCGCCGATTGGGAGCGTGACCCGTTCACCCTGATCGAGGAAGGCGGCTGGTTTTACGGTCGCGGCACCAGTGACGACAAGGCCCAGGCCGCCATCTTCACCGACACGCTTATCCGCCTGAAAGCCGCCGGCAAACCGCTGAAGCGCACGCTGAAACTGGCGCTGACCTGCGGCGAGGAAAGCCCGGCCGTGTTCAACGGCGCCGAATGGCTGGTGAAGGAGCACAAGGACTGGATCGACGCCGAATTCGCGCTGAACGAAGGCGGCATCGGCGTTTCGGACGACAAGGGCAACCCGCTGAAACTCGCCTTCCAGGCTGGCGAGAAGGTTTATCAGGATTTCCGGCTGGAAGCCCGCAACCCCGGCGGCCACAGCAGCCAGCCGCGGCCCGACAACGCCATCTATCAGCTCACCGCCGGGCTGAACCGGCTGGCGGCAACAGAATTCCCGGTGCAGTTCACCGATGCCAGCCGCGCCTATTTCACCGCCATGGCCGGCCAGGTGGGCGGTGAGGTGGGCGCCGCCATGCGCGCGCTGCTCGCCAATCCGACCGATGCGGCGGCCAACGCCATCGTGTCGCGCGACCCGAACTGGCATTCGATGCTGCGCACCACCTGTGTGGCAACGCGGCTGGATGCCGGCCATGCCAACAACGCGCTGGCCCAGCGCGCTTCGGCCAACATCAACTGCCGCATGTTCCCCGGCGACAGCCTTGAGAAAGTGCGCGGCCAGATCATCGCCGCCATTGCTGATCCTGGCCTGACGCTGGTCACCGATGCCGAGGTGAGCCCGACACCGCCGCCACCACCACTGACAGCCGCCATCTATGATCCGGCGGTGGCGCTGGCGAGGAAGCACTTCCCCGGTGTGCCGCTGCTGCCCACGATGGTGACAGGTGCCACCGATGGCCGCTTCCTGAGCGCCGGCGGCATCCCCACCTATGGTGTGCCCGGCATGGTGGCGGACAAGACGCTCAACAATGTTCACGGACTCAACGAACGGATCAGCGTGACCAATCTCTACACCACGCGCGATTATCTGTTCGATCTGATCAACGCCTACGCTGCCAAATAAGGATAAACCGATGCGCGCGCTCTTCCTCGCTACAGCCCTGTTCGCTGGCACCGCAGCTCAGGCCCAATATGTCAGCCAGCAGCCGGGCGAGGCCCAATTTCGAGCCCTGTTCAAGGAGATGGTGGAGACCGACACCAGCGTCACCACCGGCAGCTGCACAGCGGCGGCCGACAAATTGGCGGTGCGCTTCAAGGCGGCCGGCTTTAGCGATACCGAAATCACCCAGTTCAACGTGCCGGAATTCCCCAAGGATGGCGGCATCGTTGTCCATCTGAAGGGCAGCGACCCCAAGGTGAAGCCGATGCTGCTGCTCGGCCACCTCGATGTGGTCGCCGCCAAGCCGGAAGACTGGACGCGCAGCCCGTTCAAACTGATCGAGGAAGACGGCTATTTCTATGGCCGCGGCACCTTCGACGACAAGGCGCAGGCCAGCATCTGGGCCGATCTCCTGATCCGCATGAAGGCCGGCAAGGCGCCAAAACGCACCATCAAGCTGGCGCTGACCTGCGGGGAGGAGACCACTTACGCCTTCAACGGCGCCGATTGGCTGGCGAAGAATCGCCCCGAACTGATCATGGCCGAATTCGCGTTGAACGAAGGCGGCGGCGGCCGCAACGGCCCCGATGGCAAGCCGCAGGGCCTGGCCGTGCAGGTGGGCGAAAAGACGGTGCAGAATTTCTGGATCGAAGCCACCAACCCCGGCGGCCACAGCAGCGTGCCGCGCCCTGATAACGCCATCACCGATCTCACCGCCGCCGTGGTCGCCGTGAACAGGCACGAATTCCCGGTGCAGTTCACCGATACCACCCGCACCTATTTCACCACGCTGGCGAAGGTGATGCCCAATCCGGTTGGCCCGGCCATGGCCCGCCTGCTCACCAACCCAAATGATGCGGAAGCCAATCGCATCGTTTCGATGGACCCGACCAATCACAGTGTGCTGCGCACCACCTGCGTCACCACTCTGCTGGAAGCCGGCCACGCCGAAAATGCCCTGGCCCAGCGCGCCCGCGCCAACGTGAACTGCCGCATGTTCCCGGGCACCGATCCCAATGCACTGAAAGCCGATCTGGAAAAGGTCATCGCCAACGCCAAGGTAAACGTCAGCCTGAAACCGCCGATCCGCCCGGTGGCCAAGCCCACCCCGATGAACCCAGCCATTATCGGCCCGATGACCAGCGTTGCCGCCAGGCACTTCCCCGGCGTGCCGATGCTGGCGATGATGAGCACGGGCGCCACCGATGCCATCTACATCACCCCGATCGGCATCCCGGTGTACGGCGCCCCCGGCACGATGATCGATGCCGATGGCAATGGCATCCACGGTTTGAACGAACGCATCAGTGTGCGCAGCCTGATGCAGGGCCGCGATTATCTCTCCGATCTGGTGATGGTGCTGGCGAATCCCAAATAGTCTGGCACTCCGGCCCGCAACACCCTACATGCCCGCCATGGACATCGCCCACCTGCTCAGCCCCGAAGCCCTGTCCGCGTTTGGCCAGGTCGTGCTGATCGACGTCGTGCTGGCCGGCGACAACGCCATTGTGGTCGGCGCCCTCGCAGCCGGCCTCCCGGCGGTCCAGCGCAAGAAGGTCATCCTGATCGGCATCATCGCTGCGCTGGTGCTGCGGATCATCTTTGCCCTGGCAGTCACCCAATTGCTGCAGATCGTCGGCCTCATCCTCGCCGGCGGGCTGCTGCTGCTGTGGGTGGCTTGGCGCATGTGGCGCGAAATCAACCCGCGCAGCGCCCTGATCGACGCGCCGGGCAGCGACAGCGATGATTTCGTCGCCACCGATGCACCGCCGCCGGCCAAGAGCTTCGCCGCCGCCGCGTGGAGCGTTGCGCTGGCCGACGTGTCGATGAGCCTCGACAATGTGCTCGCCGTCGCCGGTGCTGCGCGCGAACATCCCGATATCCTCATCGCCGGCCTGGTGCTGTCGGTCGCGCTGATGGGCATCGCCGCCAACATCATCGCCCAGTATATCGAGCGCTACCGCTGGATCGCCTATGTCGGCCTGGTCGTGATCGTCTATGTCGCCTTCAAGATGATCTGGGAGGGCTTCAACGAAGTCGCCCCCATCGTGCAACCGATGGTGGGCATGTAAGCCCTCTTACGGAACCAGCACCGTCGAACCCGTCGTCAGCCGCGCCGCCAGATCCTCATGCGCCTTGGCAGCATTGGCCAGCTTGTACCGCTGGTTGATCGCCAGCTTCAGCCCACCCGATGCCATCAGGCCCAGCACGCGCCCGGCATGCTGCAGCCGCTCTTCCGGCGTCGCATAGTAATCAAACAGCGTCGGCCGCGTCGCAAACAGCGATCCCTTGCGCGCCAATATGCCCAGATCCACCCCCGAAACCGGGCCGGAGGCATTGCCGAAACTGATCATCAGGCCCCGCCGTTTCAGGCTGTCCAGGCTTGATTCCCAACTGTTCTTGCCCACCCCGTCAAACACCACGTCTACACCGCGTCCACCGGTCAGCGCCCGCACTTGCGCCGCCACATCGCTGCCATCCAGCACACCATGATCCGCCCCGTGCGCGGCGGCCAGCGCCAGTTTCTGCGGCGTGCCGGCAACCGCAATAACGGTCGCCCCCGCCAGCTTCAGCCATTGCACCAGCAACAGGCCCACACCGCCCGCCGCCGCCGGCACCAGCGCCCAGTCCCCTGGCCGAACCTTCGCGCAGCGTTCCACCAGGAATTCGGTGGTGCAGCCCTTCAACAGCCCGGCCGCTGCCATCTCGTCCGACACACCATCAGGCAACGGAACCAGCATCGCCGCAGCAATGTTGCGGTGTGTGGCATAGGCGCCGATCGGCCCCCAGCAATAGCCCACGCGCGTGCCAACGCTCAGCGTCACTCCCTCGCCCACCGCTTCCACCACGCCAGCCGCTTCGAGCCCCAGCCCTGATGGGAAGGCAATCGGATACAGTCCGGAACGGTGATAGGTGTCGATGAAATTCAGCCCGATCGCCGTGTGGCGCAGCAGCACCTCCCCCGGCCCCAGCGGCGGCAGCGTGATGTCCTGCCACTGCATCACTTCCGGGCCACCACTGGCATCGATCCGGATCGCTTTCATGACCATTCCCCTTCATGCTGCACTTATGTTGCGCGGTAACTGTTTGTTTTTGCTTGAATGACAGTTCGACTCAGCATCGCCTTGCCGATTGCCACTTCCCACCGCTACACTAGCGCGAACCGAGCCAAGGAAAAGAGGCATTGCGGCCATGAAGATCAGCTTCGACATTGATTGCACCCCCGAAGAAGCCCGCACCTTCTTTGGCCTGCCCGATCTGCAGCCCCTGCACGATGTCTATCTCGATCGCATGAAGACGGCGATGACCGAAGGCATCAACGCCGCCGATTGGCAGCGCATGATGCAGAACTGGGCGCCCGGCATCGCCGGCGGTTTCGAACAATGGCAGAAACTGATGATGGCCGGGCTCGGCGCCGCCGCCGGCAAGTCGCAAGGCTGAACGATCCTGCCATGACCGATACAATTGCGGCGCTGGCGAGCGGCCGTCCGCCGGCAGCGCTCGCCGTTATTCGCCTGTCTGGCCCGGCCGCCTTTGCCGCGGTCCAGGCCCTGGCCGGCCGCATCCCGCCGCCTCGCCGCCTCAGCCTGTGCCAGCTGCACGCGGGCGATAGCTTGCTCGATGAGGCCCTCGTCGCCGTCTTCCCCGGCCCCACAAGCGCCAGCGGCGAAGACCTTGCCGAATTCCACCTGCACGGCGGCCCCGCCGTCGTCTCAGGCGTGCTCACCGCCCTCACTGCACTGTCCGGCATCCGGCTGGCCGAACCCGGCGAATACACCCGCCGCGCCTTCGCCAATGGCCGCATGGATCTCGCACAAGTCGAAGGCCTGGCCGATCTCGTCAGCGCTGAAACCGCCAGCCAACGCGATCAGGCCCTCGCCCTGGCCGGCGGCGCCCTCGGCCGCCTGGCTGACCAGTGGCGCGAGCGCTGCCTGATGCTGCTGGCCGAGGCCGAAGCCGGCCTCGATTTCGCTGAAGACGAAGCCGATGTCGCCGAGCGCCTCGACGAAGCCGCCCGCCACCAGCTGCTGGCCATGGCCGATGAACTCGCCGGCCTGATTGCCGATTCCACCCGCGCCGCGCGCATCCGCGAGGGCCTCTCCATTGCCGTCACCGGGCCACCAAATGTTGGAAAATCCAGCGTGGTCAATGCCTTGTCCATGCGCGACGCGGCCATCGTCACGCCCATCGCCGGCACCACACGCGACGCCATCGAAGTCCCGCTCGACCTGGGCGGCATCGCTGCCGTCCTGATCGATACGGCCGGCCTGCGCGACACAACCGATCCGATCGAAGCCGAAGGAATTGCCCGCGCCCGGCGCCGCGCCGCCGCCGCCGATCTCGTCATCAGCGTCGCCAGCGCCGACGCCCCACACTGGCCCACACCACCCGACAACGGCCCGCCCCAACTGCTGCTGCTCAACAAATGCGACCTCGCGCAGCCTGATCTGCCACCGGACGTCCTGGCCGTCTCTGCCACCACCGGCACCGGCATGACCGCCGTGCGTGACTGGCTCTCCACCTGGGCCCACACCACTACCCGCCCTGGCGAACCGGCCCTGTTGGCCCACGCCCGCCACCGCGCCGCCTTCGCCGATGCCGCAGCCGCCCTGGGCGACGCCGCTCACGCCTCGGAACCGGTCCTCCGCGCCGAATCCCTCCGCGCCGCCGCCCATGCCTTCGGGCGCATCGCAGGCCGCATCGGCGTGGACGATGTCCTCGACCGCATCTTCAGCCGCTTCTGCATCGGAAAGTAATCCTCCCTGATTCCATCGTGTCTGGTAAAAAGGGAGCCTCCGGCGGGCAGGGACGCAGTCCCTGCACCCATTTGTTTTCGTGCAGCCCGCGCACCAGAAGCGCACTCCAGCGCCGCAGGCAATGATGACAGCCTGCGGCGCAGGCCATTGAAACCATAGGCCCCGCCAAAATCGAAAGTGGGTGCAGGGGCTCAACCCCTGCCCGCCGGAGGCTTCCTTGTACTTCCCCCCATGTTTCACGTGAAACATCGCCCACGAATCGCTATGGAGACCGCATGTCTTCCTACGACGTCATCATTGTCGGCGCCGGCCATGCCGGTTGCGAGGCTGCTGCTGCCGCCGCGAGGCGCGGCGCGCGTGTCGCGTTGGTCACATTGCGCGTGGATGATCCTGGCACGTTGAGTTGCAACCCGGCGGTGGGTGGCATTGGCAAGGGCCATCTTGTCACCGAGATCGACGCGCTGGGTGGCATCATGGGGCGAGTCACAGATGCGGCACGGTTGCAATCGCGATTACTGAATCGCTCGAAGGGCCCAGCCGTCCATGGCCCGCGCGCCCAAGTTGACCGCGCCTTGTATCGTGCCGCCATGGCTGAGGTGCTGGCGGAGTTCCCCACTTTATCCATCGTCGCCACCGCCGTTGAAGGGTTGGTGCTGGAGCAGGGCCGCATCACCGGTGTTGGGACGGCGCAGGGCCGTCTCACTGCCCCCGCGGTTGTTCTCACCACCGGCACCTTCCTTGGCGGCATGATGCACATCGGATCGACCCGCGAAGCGGGTGGCCGGGTCGGCGCACAGGCCAGCGATCTGGGCCAAGCGCTGCGGGCCTTGGGCCTACCAGTAAGTCGGTTGAAAACCGGTACGCCGGCGCGGCTTGATGGCCGCAGCATCGATTGGGCGATGCTCGAGTGGCAGCACGGTGATAGGGACGACCCACGGTTCAGCCGCTTTGGCAAGGCTAACGGTCGGCCGCCGATTCCCTGTGCCGTGACCCGGACCAATGCGGAGACGCATCGAATCATCCGCGACCACCTTGGCGAGTCTGCGCTTTATGGCGGCCACATTGATTCGGTCGGCCCACGCTATTGCCCGTCCATTGAGGACAAGGTGGTGCGCTTTGGCGATCGCGACAGCCACCAGATCTTCCTGGAGCCAGAGGGCTATGATGACATCACCATCTATCCCAATGGTCTCTCAACGTCGCTGCCGCTGCATGTGCAGGAAAAGTTCATCGCCTCGATCAAGGGCCTGGAACGGGCCCGCATCCTCCGCGCCGGTTATGCCATCGAATATGACCATGTCGATCCGCGGGCATTGACGCCCGGTCTTGCCGCCAAGGATGTGGCGGGCCTGTTCCTCGCCGGCCAAATCAACGGCACCACCGGTTATGAGGAGGCCGCTGCACAAGGTCTTGTGGCCGGTGCCAACGCTGCCGCAGCCGCGCTGGCGCTGCGCGAGCTCATCGTCGATCGCACCCAAGCCTATATCGGCGTGATGATCGACGATCTCACCACGCACGGCGTGGCAGAGCCCTATCGCATGTTCACAAGTCGCGCTGAGTATCGCCTTCGCCTTCGGGCCGACAATGCCGATCAGCGTTTGACCCCGCTGGGCCTTGATCTCGGCCTCATCCCAACCGCGCAAGCCGCTGATTTCCATGCGGACCAGACGGCCCGCGAGGCCGCCCGGGCCCTGCTCGACAGCCTGTCGGCCACGCCGCACCAACTTGCGGCCCATGGAATCGAAGTACGCCAGGATGGCCAGTTGCGTTCGCTGTTCGATTGGTTGCGCTTTCCCGCTGTCACTCATGAAGCCGCTCGCCGCGTGTGGCCAGAACTGGCACAGGTGCCGGACGACCTGCTCGCCAGCCTGGCGGTGGACGCCAACTATGCCTCCTATATCGTTCGGCAGGAGTCAGAGGTCGCAGCCCTTCGCCGCGACGAAGGGCTGACATTGCCCACCAGCCTCGACTTCACCGAAGTGGCCGGACTGTCCAAGGAAATGGTCGAACGCCTCAGCCGCGCACGCCCGCTCACCTTGGGCGCCGCCAGCCGCGTGCCAGGAATCACCCCGGCGGCACTGATCGCTCTGCTTCCCCACACCACCCGCCGGGCGGCTTGAAATGAGCCAAGACGCCCGCGACGCCTTTGCGACCGAATTCGATGTTTCACGTGAAACATTGGCCAAGCTCGATCGTTACGCTGAACTGCTCACCGAATGGCAGCAGCGCATGAACCTGGTCGGCCCATCGACCCTGCCCCATATCTGGGATCGCCACTTCCGTGATTCGGCACAGCTGTTGGCAATCGCTGGCCCCGGCAAATCCTGGCTCGATATCGGCGCCGGTGGCGGCTTCCCCGGCCTGGTCCTCGCTATCCTCGATCCCGATTCCAACATCACGCTCGTCGAATCCATCACCAAGAAATGTCGCTTTCTGGACACCGTCGCCCACGAAACGGACACCGCCGGTCACGTCACCGTCGCCAATGTCCGCGTGGAGGCACTGACCGGCAGCAAATATCACATCATTACCGCCCGAGCCGCCGCCAGCCTGGAGACCTTGTTTGATTGGGGTCTGCGTTTCGCCGGTTCTGGCACGCGCTGGATCCTGCCAAAGGGCGCCCGTGTGCAGGAAGAGCTTGCCAGCGCGGCCAAGCAGTTCCACTTTGCCCATGAGCTGATTCCCAGCCGCACCGATTCCGATGCCCGCATCGTGGTCGCGAAAGGGGTTAAACGCCGATGATCATCGCGGTCGCCAATCAAAAGGGCGGGGTTGGCAAGACGACCACAGCCGTGAATCTTGCTACGGCGCTGGCTGCCGTTGGCAAGCGCGTGCTGGTGGTTGATGCCGATCCACAGGGCAATGCGTCCACTGGGCTGGGCATCGGCCGTAAGGATCGCGATCCCTCAATTTATCAAGTGCTTGTGGATGGCATTCCCGCCACTGAAGCCTTGCGCCAGACGGCCATTCCGGGCCTGTCGATCCTGCCGGCCAATGCCGCCTTGGCTGGCGCAGAGGTGGAGCTGGTCGATGCTGACCGCCGCTCCCACCGCCTCGCCGACGCGCTGGCCAGCCTGCCGCCGCAGGATTTCGTGATCATCGATTGCCCGCCGTCGCTGGGCCTCGTCACCGTCAACGCGCTGGTCGCCGCCGATGCCGTGCTGGTGCCACTCCAGAGCGAGTTCTTTGCATTGGAAGGGCTCAGCCAACTGCTCGGTACGATCGAACGGGTGAAAGCCGGACTCAATCGCCGCCTCGAACTGCTTGGCATCGTGCTGACAATGGTCGATCGCCGCAACCGGCTTTCCGATCAGGTCTGCGCCGACGTGCGGGCGGTAATGGGCGCCAAGGTGTTGAAGACCATGGTGCCACGCAACGTTCGCCTGTCGGAAGCGCCCAGCCACGGCCTGCCGGCACTGATCTATGACAGCCGCTGCGCCGGCTCGGAAGCCTATCTGGCGCTGGCCCGCGAGCTGCTGGAACGCATCGAAGGCCCGCTGGCACTCGCCGGATGAAGAGGGATAAATGACAGACAATAAACGCAAATCCGGCCTTGGGCGCGGGCTTTCGGCACTACTCGACGATATCGCGGCGCCGCCCACCGCCGCTGCGCCCGGCGTTGTGCGCCTGCCCGTCGCCGATATCGTTCCCAACCCAGGCCAACCCCGCCGCCAGTTCGATGAAACGGCGATGGCGGAACTCGTCGCCTCGGTGAAAACTCACGGCGTGTTGCAGCCTATCCTTGTCCGCCGCTTCATTGGCCGACACCAGATCATCGCCGGCGAACGCCGCTGGCGCGCGGCTCAGGCTGCCGGCCTGCACGAAATCCCGGTGGTCGTCCGCCAACTCGACGACCGGCAAGTCTCTGAAATTGCGCTGATCGAGAATATCCAGCGCGCCGATCTGAACGCCATCGAAGAAGCCCGCGGCTACCAGAAACTCATTGCCGATTTCGGCCACACCCAGGCTGTGCTCGCCGATATCGTCGGCAAATCACGCAGCCATGTCACCAATCTGCTGCGCCTGCTCGATCTGCCCGCCTCGGTGCAAACCTTGGTGGAATCGGGCGCTCTCTCCATGGGGCACGCACGCGCCCTCGTTGGTGCAGCCGATGTCGAAGCCCTGGCCGAACGGGCTGTAAAACAAGGCCTTTCAGTTCGCGCCCTCGAGGCCCTCGTCTCCGGCGGCAAGGCCAAGCCGAAGGCCCCGCGCACCCCCCCGCCAAGCGCGGCCAACGATCCCAACAGTGACGCGCTGGAAGAACAACTCGCCGAATCCCTCGGCATGCCGGTCGCCCTCCAGGTCGCCCCAGGTGCCTCGAGTGGCAGCCTCACTATCCGCTTCGCGGACCTCGACCAACTCGACCTGCTCTGCAGCAAGCTCGGCGTGGCTTAAGGAGGAATGGCCTCCGGCGGGCACAGTCGCAGACCATGCTCCCGATTGCTTTCCGGCGATCCCGAACAAAAATGGTGCCAACCGAAAACGAAAACGGGTGCAGGGGCTCAGCCCCTGCCCGCCGGAGGCTCCTTTTAACGCCTGCGGCCAGCGACCGCCGCGCGGCGGGTGAGATCAAGCAACAAATGCTGCGCGCCGAGATCGGCGAGGCTGCCGCTGGCTTTCACCGCCCGCTCGGCGGCAAGGATGTCGCCCATGGCCGCAGCGAGGGCCGGCTGGCTCCACAGCGACAACGCCTTGATGATGATGGGTTTTTCTTTCCAGAAGATGGCCTTTCCCTGGCCTTCAACGACGGCGGCCGGCGTGTCGCCGCCATCGACTTCGGTGCGCAACAGGGTGAGTTGCGCGAAACGGCGCTCGAGGGCGCGCAACAGCGGGATAGCGGTGCCATCGGGCAGGCGGCCAATGAGGTCGGTGGCTTCAGCCACGTCGCCGGTCGTGATGGCCGCGATGGGTGCGAACAGCTCGGCTTCACCGGTGGCAATGCCCAGTGCGGCAAGATCTTCGGCGCCGAGCTGCTTCGGGCTTTCCGGGTTTGAGTCCTTGTAGAGGGCGTATTTCTCAAGCTCGCGGCGCATGATCATGCGGTCGCCGCCGGCGCTTTCGAACAGAGCCTCGGGCACACCGCGATCGAGCCGCAAGCCGAGCGGCGCCGCCATTTCGGCGAGCAACCGGCCGGCATCGCGCAAGGAGGCTTCATAGTTGATGCAGGCGGCAATAGCGGGGTGTTTGTCGGCCAAGGTCAGTAGCTTGCTGCCCTTCTTGAAACTACCAGCCACGGCCAGCACCGGATGGCCGGGCGGGCCTTCCAGCAATGCTTCGATAGCCGCCAGCGCATCATCATCCAATCCATCGACGCGCACCAGTTCCCGATCCCCGAACATGGAAAGGCTGGTGGCGGCCGCCATCAGGGCCTGGGGGTCGGACTTCAGCGCATTGCCCGCCAGTTCGGTGATGGTCACGCCGGCGCCCAGACCGGCCGTAACCTGCCCCGCCATGTCACGCGAGGCGGATTCATCGGGGCCGTGCAGCACCACCAGCCGCACATCGGCGGGCCAGGCGCGGGCGATGGCCGCTATCCGGGCCGCGTCCGTCTTCATCAGCCTTTGGCGGCGCGGGCGTAGCGGGCCAGGCGCGCGCTGATCTGGCGGGCGAGATCGACGGAGAGACGTTCCAGCGCTGTCGTTTCAGCGGCGACAACGGCGAAATTGGAACTGACACGATCGATGCCAGCGTCGGCCGCAGCGGTATCATCCACCAGCACGGTGCCGGTGGCGGCATCGACCAGCCGATAGCGGGCACGCAACGTACGCCGTTCACGCGCCGCCGAGGAATCGCCGCGCACACCAAAGGCGGTGATCTGATCATCCAGAGCGATTTCAAGGCGATAGCGTGGGCTTGCCACGGCGAGGCCGAACTGGTCTTCCAGCGCCTGTCGCACCATGAAGCCAGCGCGTTCCGGGATGGGTGCGATGGCGATATCGGCCAGCAGCGTTGCCGGGGCGGACGCATTGCCGCCGGCATAGACCGGGCTGAGCTGGCAGCCGGGCAACGCCAGCAGCGCCAGCAGCGCCAGCGCGGCGGGGATCAGAAGGCGGCGGGCATCAGACAACGATGTTCACCAGGCGATCGGGAACAACGATGATCTTCTTTGGCACGGCGCCGTCAAGGGTGCGCTGCACATTCGGCAACGCCAGCGCGGCGGCCTCCAGCGCGGCCTTGTCGCTGCCTTTGGCTGCAGTGAAATCGCCCTTCAGCTTGCCATTCACCTGCACAGCGATGGTCACTTCATCGTCCACCAACAGCGCCGGGTTGGCGACGGGCCAAACGGCATCGCAGACCAGGCCCGGTTGATCGAGCAATGCCCACGCTTCCTCGGCCAGGTGCGGGGCCATCGGCCCCACCAGCTGCACCAGCGTGATCACCCCGGCGCGGCGGCTGGGGCCGGCCGTGCTGCGCTCCAGCGCGCCGACCAACTCATACAGCCGGGCGACAGCCTTGTTGAACTGCAGCTTTTCGATATCGCTGGTCACGGCGGCGATGGCGCGGTGGACGATGCGATCCAGCTTCACGTCGGCGGCGCCATCGGCCGCGGTCGCAGTGTCTTCGGCCAGCCGCCAGACGCGCTGCACGAAGCGCCAGGCACCGTCGATGCCGGCTTCCGACCACGCCAGATCGCGTTCCGGCGGGCTGTCAGACAGCACGAACCAGCGCACGGCATCAGCACCGTAACGGCCCAGAATGGCATCGGGATCGATGACATTCTTCTTGGACTTCGACATCTTGATGACGCGGCCAATCTCGACGGCCAAGCCGTCATCCTTCAATGTCGCACTGATACCGGTGCGTTCCACCTCGTCCGGCGTAAACCAAACGGGTGGCAGGCCTTCACCCTGCGGCCGGCTGTAGGTCTCGTGGGTCACCATGCCCTGCGTGAAGAGGCCGGCGAACGGTTCGGCCACATCGAGCATGCCGATGTGCTGCAGGGCACGCGTCCAGAAACGGGCATAGAGCAAGTGCAGGATGGCATGCTCCACCCCGCCGATATACTGGCCCACCGGCAGCCACTTCGCCGCCACCGCCGGATCGAACGGGCGATCATCGGGCGCGCTGGCGAAGCGGATGAAATACCACGACGAATTGGTGAAGGTGTCGAGTGTGTCGGTCTCGCGACGGGCCGGCTTGCCGCATTGCGGGCAATCCACATGCTTCCACGTCGGGTGGCGATCGAGCGGGTTCCCCGGCACATCGAAGGTCACGTCTTCGGGCAGGATCACCGGCAACTGCTTCTTCGGCACCGGCACGACGCCGCAGATCTCGCAGTGGATGATCGGGATCGGCGTGCCCCAGTAACGCTGGCGGCTCACCCCCCAATCGCGCAGGCGATATTGCGTCACGCCTTCGCCCCAGCCTTCGGCCTCGGCCCGCGCAATCACGGCGGCGCGGGCGTCGTCGGCGCTCATGCCGTCGAGGAAGCGCGAGTTCACCATGCGGCCGGGGCCGGTATAGGCCTCGTCATGAATGGGGGCGTTTTCCTCGCCCTCGGCAGCGACGACGCGGATCACCGGCAGCTGGTATTTGCGGGCAAAATCGAGGTCGCGTTGATCGTGACCGGGGCATCCAAACAGCGCGCCGGTGCCATAATCCATCAGCACGAAATTGGCGACGAACACCGACAGGCGGATGCTGGCATCGAGCGGGTGGATGACGCTCAGGCCGGTATCGAAGCCCAGCTTTTCCTGGGTTTCGATATCGGCAGCTGCAGTGCCGCCGGCCTGGCATTCGGCGATGAAGGCCGCCAATGCCGGGTTGGCCTCACCACACTGGCGCGCCAGCGGGTGATCGGCGGCGATGGCGGCGAAACTGGCGCCGAACAGCGTGTCGGGCCGGGTGGTGAACACGTCGAAACTGCCGCCGCCCGCTACCGCAAAGGTGAAGCGCAGCCCGGTGGAGCGGCCGATCCAGTTTTCCTGCATCAGTTTGACCTTGTCAGGCCACTGATCGAGCGTCTTGAGCCCGTCGACCAGATCGTCGGCGAAATCGGTGATCTTCAGGAACCACTGGTTCAACTTGCGGCGTTCGACCAGCGCGCCCGATCGCCAGCCGCGGCCATCGATCACCTGTTCGTTGGCCAGCACGGTCATGTCGACCGGATCCCAGTTCACCGCCGATTCCTTGCGGTACACCAGCCCGGCGGCCAGCATGTCGAGGAACAGCGCCTGTTCCTGGCCGTAATAATCCGGCTCGCAGGTGGCCAGCTCGCGTGACCAATCGAGCGCAAAGCCCAGCCGCTTCAGCTGGGCGCGCATCGCGGCGATATTGGCGCGTGTCCAGCCGCCGGGGTGAACACCCTTTTCCATCGCGGCATTTTCGGCCGGCATGCCAAACGCATCCCAGCCCATTGGGTGCAGCACTTCGAAACCTTGCGCCCGCCGCGTACGCGCCACCACATCTCCCATGGTGTAGTTGCGCACATGGCCCATGTGGATGCGCCCCGATGGATAGGGAAACATCTCCAGCACATAGGATTTGGGCTTGGGGCTGTCGTCGTGCGCGGCAAAGCTCTGCCGTTCGTCCCAAAGCGCTTGCCACCGCGCTTCGGCGGCCTGGTGGTCAAACCGGGACATGCAGTTACTCAGCGATCCGGGGAAATGGCACTGCGGCGCAGGTCGCGGGCCTTGCCAAGGATGGTTTCTTCCAGGCGCTGCACAGTGCCAGCGCGCACCGTGGCTTCGGTCCAGCCGGTGGCGCCCAGTGTCTGGCGCTGCACGGCCACGCGCACGGCATCGGCGCGCAACTCGGTATCGAGCACGGTCACCGTCACCTTCACCCGCTCGTTGGCGCTCTGCGGGGAAACATACCAATCGGTGATGATCACGCCGCCGTTGGAATCGACCTGGGCCAGCGGCATGAAGGCAATGGTATCGAGCGCGGCGCGCCACAGATAAGCGTTAATGCCCAGCGTGGTGACCCGGGCCGGCGCCTCGGCCGACAGCCTGGGCTTCTTGTTCTTGCCGCAGGCCGGCGACAGCACGGCCAGCGCCGACAGGAAGACCAGGGTAGAAATTCGCCGCATGGCAAAACCTTCATCACGAAATTCGGGCCGGAACCGGCCACAGTCCGGCCTGCCTTTTGGCATGTTGCACCCGCCCCGCCAAGCCCGCAGCCCCACGGAAATCGACGGAGGAGCGAGGCAGCGGCCTGCAACTGTGTACATGCCGCCACAGGCGCGGTGAAAACGCGTGGCGCACGGCCGTTCAGGCAAATGCTACGCTTATTGTCATATGGGATTCATGGTCCGGTGTTGATAGGACAGAATTGTATGAAATCGCGTGCCGATTCGCTCGCGCTGTCAAGCGCGCCGCAGAATCCAGCCAAGTCCTGGCTGGCGGTGGCAGCACTGTGCGTGGCGGTGATGGCAAACCCGGCGCTGGCCGCCAAGCCCAAGTCGGCCAAACAGCGGCTGGTGGTTGATACGCCGCTCACGCCGTTCCAGCCGCAAGTTGGCGAATTCGGCCGTTTCGCTTTCACCGCCCCCGGCGCTCCGGCCATGCCGCAATCGCTGGGCAGCGGTTTCCGCTTCACCCCGTCGGGCCAGGCCGATAACCGCCGCGCGCTCTCGCTGGGCGTCGCCGCCCGCGTTACCACCCCCGTGGTCGATCGTTCGCGCGCCGCCGCCCCAGCCGATCGCTTCGTGGTGCCCGCCGGTTACAATTTGAACCTGTCGCTGGGCTGGAAGGGCTTTGCAGTCGATACTGGCTATAGCCACGCTGAACCGTTGCTGATGTCGCCACTGTCGGGCCGCATGACCGATCAACTCAGCCTTGGCCTGTCCTATGGTGGCCGCAACTGGCGCACGTCGTTGCAGGGCACGGCCGAACAGAGCCAGCCGCTGGCCTTCGCGCCGCTCACCCGCCGCTATGGCCTGGAACTGGGCGGCGCCTATCGCGTCGCACCGCGCTTCTCGGTCACCGGCGGCCTGCGCTATCGCATCGCGCCGGAACCGCCATCGCTGGTGCTGCCCAACCGCGACGATCAGGCCGTCTATTTCGGCACCAACATCGCTTTCTGATCACGTGAGCGACGCAGAACAGCGGCTTGCGAGCGTGCAGGCAGGCCTCGACCGGGCCTGCCGCGACGCTGGCCGCCGCGACACGCCGCTGCTCGTCGCCGTCTCCAAAACTTTCGACGCCGATGCCATCCGCCCGCTGATCGCCGCCGGCCAACGCCACTTCGGTGAAAACCGCGTGCAGGAAGCGGCTGCAAAATGGCCGGAGATGCTGGGCGAAACGCCGGGCATCACACTCCACCTCGTCGGCCAGCTGCAATCCAACAAGGCCGCCGAAGCGGTGGCACTGTTCGACGTGATCCACAGCGTTGATCGCCCGTCGCTGATGACTGCGCTGGGCAAGGCCCAAGCCACCGCCGGCAAGCACCCGGCCTGCTACCTGCAGGTCAACATCGGCAACGAAGCGCAAAAGGGCGGCTGCGCACTTGTCGACCTGCCCGCCCTGCTCGCCCAGGCCCGCGACGCCGGCCTCAACGTGGTCGGACTGATGTGCGTGCCGCCGGCCGCTGTCGAACCCGCCCCCTATTTCGCCCTGCTCGCCGAACACGCCAAACGGCTGGGGCTGGCCGGACTCTCAATGGGTATGTCGAGCGATTACGAGACGGCAGCGCTACTGGGATCGACCGTGGTTCGCGTGGGCAGCGCGCTGTTCGGCAGCAGATAAACGGCCTCCGGCGAGCAGTGTCGTAGCCCCTGCCCGCCAGAGGCCGACTTCCTTCCCGAAAATCAGACCGCCAGGGGCTGAATCCGCAGGCGCTTCACCATGCGCGGATCGCCGTCGATCACTTCGAAGCGCCAGCCCGCCGGGTGGTCGACGAACTCACCCGGGGCAGGCACGCGGCCGGCGAGCATGAAGACGAGGCCGCCGAGCGTGTCGACATCTTCGCCCACTTCGTCGTCGGCCAGGTTGACGTCGAGGGTTTGTTCAAGATCATCGATAGCCAGCCGCGCGTCGGCTTCCCAGAGGCGTTCGCCGACTTCCTGAATCAGCGCCGCTTCGACTTCGTCATGCTCGTCCTCGATGTCGCCAACGATCTCTTCCACCAGATCTTCAATAGTGACGAGGCCATCGACGCCGCCATATTCATCGATAATGATCGCCATGTGGGTGCGGCCGGCACGCAATTGGGCGAGCAGATCGACGATGCGCATGGAAGCCGGCACGAACAGCACTTCGCGCAGCAATGGCTCGATGGGCAGATCGTGCAGCGGGGCAGAGCTGATCGTGTCGTCGAAGGTATCGGCGATGCGGCTGTAGACATCCTTGATGTGGATCATGCCGATGATGTTGTCGCGGTCGCCGCGCCACACCGGCATGCGGCTATGGCCGGCATCGCGGAAGCGGGCGACCAACGCCGGGAAGCCGGCATCGGCATCGAACATCACCATATCACCGCGCGGCACGGCGCTATCGCCGGCGCAGGCATCGCCCAGGTGCAGCATGTTGCGCATCATGGCGCGTTCCACCGGGCCAAGATCATCGCTGCCCTTGCCATTGGCCGGCGCGTCTTCGGCTTCGTCGATCGCCTCTTCCAGGCTTTCGCGCAAGCTGTGTTCGGGGGTGCGGCTGATCAACTGGCGCAGCTGCCGCCACCAGCGGCTGCCGCGCAATCGAGAATGGCTGTCGCCGCTACTGTCGCCCTCGGGCATGGTTACTGGTCTTCCTCATACGGGTCGGGCAGATGCAGCCGGGCGCAGGCGGCGCGTTCCAGCGCTTCCATCTGCTCGGCATCCCAATCACCGGTTTCGTGGTCATACCCTAGCAGGTGGAGTGTGCCGTGGACAACCAGATGGCCAACATAGTCCGCCACGCTCCAGCCTTTCTCTGCGGCTTCGCGCACCACGGTCTCAGCCGCCAGCACCAGATCGCCCACCAGCACTTCGCCGTCGTCGCTGTTGGCCAGACTCACCAGCATGTCAGGAGCGAGCATCGGGAAGGAGAGGATGTTGGTCGGCTTGTCCTTGTCGCGATACTGGCGGTTAAGCGTGTGCACTTCGGCATCGTCGGAAAGGCGCACGGCCACTTCCACCGCCATCGATGCATCGGCCAGATCGGCATAGGGGGTTTCAGCCAGCGCAGCCGCCACGGCAGCGCGCGTCAGCGCCGGCCAATCCGCCGCTGGCCACTCACCCGCCACCACATCGGTTTCAACAACCAGCATCAGCCGTCTTTCGCCGGGCCTTCATACGCCTCGACAATGCGGCCCACGATCGGATGGCGCACCACTTCCTTCACCGAGAAGCGCAGCGTGGCGATGCCTTCCACCCCGTCCAGCCGGCGCACGGCATCGGCCAGCCCGGATGAACCCGCCACCGGCAGATCGACCTGATTGGGATCGCCGCAGATCACCATACGGCTGCGTTCGCCAAAGCGCGTCAGGAACATCTTCATCTGCAGCGGCGTGGTGTTCTGCGCTTCATCCAGAATGATGAAGGCATTGGCCAATGTGCGCCCGCGCATGAAGGCCAGCGGCGCAATCTCGATCTCGCCCGAAGCCAGCCGCCGCTCAACCTGTTCGGCGGGCAGCATATCGTAGAGCGCGTCGTAGAGCGGGCGCAGATAGGGATCGACCTTTTCCTTCATGTCGCCGGGCAGGAAGCCCAGCCGCTCACCGGCTTCCACCGCGGGGCGCGACAGGATCAGCCGGTCCACACTGCCGGCGATCAGCTGGCTCACGGCCTGCGCGACGGCCAGATAGGTCTTGCCGGTGCCGGCCGGGCCCAGCGCGAAGATGACGTCGGACGAGCCCAGCGCTTCGATATAGCGGACCTGCGTGGGCGAACGCGCCACGATGATCTTGCGGCGGGTACGGATGGCGGCTGTGGCGTTGGGGCGGCCGCCGTCGGCCTGCTCCAGGCCATCAAGCGACGGGTCGGACGCGATGGCGACGGCACCCATCACATCGCCAGTATCGATGGTTTCGCCCTTCAGCAGGCGATTGTAGAGACCGGTGAGCACATCGCGGGTCCGGGCGGCGGCATCGGCATGGCCTTCCACCACCACGCGGTTGCCGCGCGCGCTGATATAGACGCCCAACTGGCCTTCGAGCGCGATCAGATTCTGATCATATTGACCAAACAACGGCCCCAGCAATTGCACCTTGTCGAATTCGATTTCCAGCCGGACACGGTCAGTGGCGGCGAGCGGGCCACGCGGGGCTTTTTTCGACATCAGGCGGCAGCACTTTCCTGGCTGGAGGGAACGACAGGCACGGCTTCGACACTATTGGGGTGCGCATCGACAATGTCGACCTCTACCAGGTCACCGATGGCGGCGCCGGGGATGGAAACCACCGCCGATTGCAGCCACGGCGTCTTGCCGATCAATTGCCCCGGCTTGCGACCCGGCCGTTCCAGCAGAATGGTGCAGCGGCGGCCGATGGTGGAGCGGTTGAAAGCCAGACTGCCTTCGGCAACGGCGGCCAGCAGACGGGCAAGCCGTTCATCCTTCACCGCCTCGGGCACCTGATCGGCCATGGCGGCGGCCGGTGTACCGGGGCGGATGCTGTATTTGAAGCAGTAGGCGGCAGCGTACTGCACCTCCCGCACGATCGACAACGTGTCCTGGAAATCGGCCTCGGTTTCGCCAGGGAAGCCCACGATGAAATCGCCTGACAGCGCGACATCGGGACGGGCTGCCCGCAGCCGCGTCAGCGTGGCCAGATAGGATTCGCGCGTGTGCGCCCGGTTCATCGCCTTCAGGATCCGGCTGGAGCCGGACTGCACGGGCAAATGCAGATAGGGCATCAGCTTGGCCACCTCGACATGGGCAGCAATCAGATCATCTCCGCCTGTACCTTGCATGTCGCGCGGGTGGCTGGTGGTGTAGCGGATGCGCTCCAGCCCATCGATCTGCGCCAGCGCACGGATCAGGCCAGCCAGAGTCAGCCCACCATTATAGGCGTTCACATTCTGCCCGAGCAGGGTGACCTCGCGCACGCCGCGCGCCACCAGCGCCTCAGCTTCGGCGATCAGATCAGCCGCCGGTCGGCTGGTTTCCGGCCCGCGTGTGTAGGGCACCACGCAGAAGGTGCAGAACTTGTCACAGCCTTCCTGCACGGTGAGAAAAGCTGATGCCTGCGCGATACGGCGCTGGGGCAGGCTGTCGAACTTGGGCACCGCCGGCATGTCGATATCGACGGCGCGGCCGGTTCGCGCCAGCTTCAGCAGTTCAGGCAGGCGGTGATAGGCGAGCGGGCCGACAATCACGTCAACATCCGGCGCTCGCCTGCCAATTTCGGCTCCTTCGGCCTGGGCCACACAACCGGCGGCAACAATGGTGGGGCGGCTGCCATCAGCGCGGGGTTGGCGCAGCCGGCCGATGTCGGAATAGAGCTTTTCGGCGGCACGTTCGCGGATGTGGCAGGTGTTGAGCACCACCACGTCGGCTGCTTCCGGCGTGTCGACGGCGGTCAGCCCGTCAGCGCTGAGCAGATCGCCCATCCGCTCACTGTCATAGACGTTCATCTGGCAGCCGAAGGACTTGACGTGGTAGGTCTTGGGGCTGGCTGGTGACGTCAAGTTGCGGCTCCGAGGGGTTGTTGCCCTTTCATAGCGATTTTGCCCGGCCCGGTCATCCCCGCTATCATCCCCGCTGTCATCCACCGCGCATCAGCCGGCGGTAACTGGCGGCGATCAGCGTGTGGCAGTGCCGCGCCAGCGCCTTGCGATCGGCATGTTCGGCCGGATCGATGGGATCGTGGAACACTATTTCCGCCGTCACCCGGCCCAGGCCCGCGAAGGTGATGGCGTGGGGCGCCAGTTCGGTATCACCCACCCAGGCCAGATCGGGCAATTGCCGGCGGGTAACCGGCAGGCCGTTGACGCGCGTATAGGCCAAGGTGATCGGCTGGATGATCAGGCCGGGCACGTCGCCCACCACCGAGAACAGCGCGGATTTGAAGGGCAGCACGCCGGTGCCATCGCTGTTGGTCCCTTCCGGAAACAGGATGATCGACCCGCCGGCATTCAACCGATCGGCTATCTCGTTCTTCTGGATGGCGGCTGTGGAACGGCGATCGCGCGCGACATAGACGGTGTGGGCAAAACTGGCGAGCCAGCCCACCGGCCCCCAGCCCGCCACTTCCGATTTGGCGACGAAGCTGGCGTGAATGCGCGCGCCGAGTACTGGAATATCGGTCCAGCTCAGGTGATTGGCGATATACAGCACCTTGCCGCGCCGGGGTGGCTCGCCGTGGGTGATGATCCGCACGCCAAGGGAACGCGACAGGCCGCGGTGAAACCAGATCGGAAGATAGGGTCGGTTGCGCAAGGTGATGGCGCGCAGCAGGAGTTCGGCCGGCACGGTGGCAGCAGCGGTGGCGGCGGCGCCAAGCGCGGTGCGGGTCTTGCCCCATCGCCGGGCCGGCGGCGGACGGCGTTGCATCAGATAATGGCCTCAGGCCGGCTTCTTGAGGGCCTGGCCATACAGCTCCATGCGGTGATCAACGAGGCGATAGCCCAATTTCTCGGCGATGCGGCGCTGCAGATCTTCAAGTTCAGGATCGTGGAATTCGATCACATCGCCGGTGTCGATATCGATCAGATGATCATGGTGGCCATCGGCCACGGTTTCATAACGGGACCGGCCGCCCTGGAATTCATGGCGTTCAAGGATGCCCGCTTCTTCGAACAACTTCACCGTTCGATAGACGGTGGCGATGGAAATGCGCGGGTCAACCTCCGCCACCCGGCGGTGCAGCGATTCCACATCGGGGTGGTCGGTCACTTCGCTCAGCACGCGGGCGATCACCCGGCGCTGTTCCGTGATGCGCAGGCCCTTCTTCAGGCACAGCGCCTCGATGTCGATGGGCGTGGTCACGATCATTCTCCCGCCGGGCGCACCAAAGTCCGCCCTGCTTCCCAATTAGGGGCCAAGGCGGGCTTGAGCAAGCGGGGCAATTGCCGGTGCAGGCCCTCCCCAGCACCGGCAATTGCAGCCTGATGAATCAGGCCGGGTTCTTGCGCGGACGACCGCGCGGCTTGGACGTGCGCTTGGTGCCGAGGCCAATCGACTTGGCCAGCGTACGACGCTGTTCGGCATAGTTGGGCGCAACCATCGGATAATCGCCCGGCAGGCCCCACTTGGTGCGGTAATCATCGGGCGTCATGCCGTAACGCGTCATCAGGTGACGCTTCAGCATCTTCAGCTTCTTGCCGTCTTCCAGGCAGACGATGTGATCCGGCTTGATCGAAGAGCGGATCGAAACGGCCGGCTCCTGCTTGGGCACCGGCACGACGACGGGCGTGCCCAATCGTGCAAGCGTGGCGTAAACGCTTTCAATAACGCCCGGCACTTCGGCCGGCGCAACCGTGTTGTTGGCAAAGTGCGACGCGACAATATCAGCCGTCAAAGCCAGCAATTCGGTGTGAGACTGTGAATTTTCCGTCATTTTTATGTCCTTGACCCGTGAACATTTGCGGTTCTAGATCCCGCAATTGTCATATTGGGCGTTTGTAAAGGATTTTGCAACCCGAAATCCTTATCGGACCAACTGTTCGAGACTATATCGCATCGTAATCGCCGCACGCCGATTGCCGTCGTTGGCCGTGTAATAGTCAGCGCGACGCCCAACCTGCACAAAACCGGCCCTATTATAAAGATACTTGGCCGGTTCATTGTCCTCACGCACTTCCAGGAACAATTCGCTGGCACCGCGCCCCATGGCGTCTTCTTGGCAGCGCAGCAGCAACCGGCCGGCAATGCCTTGCCGGTGAACTGCCGGTGTGACCGCGATTAACAACAATTCCACTTCCGGCCCTGCCGCGCGGCACAGGCTGAAACCCACGGCCTGCGACCCCAGCAACGCCAGGCGGGCCCAGCAACCGGGCAGGGTGAGGGTGGCGGCAAGCTGCGCCGCCGACCAGGCTTCGCCATACCGCGGATCAAAGGCGGCGTGCATCACGGCCATCAGCGCATCAAGATGCCGCTCATCAGCCGGCACAATGGCCAGAACGATTTCCGGGGCGGCAGCGCTGTCCACAGGCGACGGGATAATCGGCTCAATCGCCGGCGTAAAGCGCCTGCGGCAGCCCAAGTGCCGCGGGCGGCAAATGTCCGGCAAAAGCCGCGTCGGGGTGATCCAGATGCAGCGCGGCAGCGCCCGGCAACAGGCCGGCACCCGCGCCCGCCGCGGCGGCACCCGCCGGCAGCAAAGTGACCACCGCCGGCAGCGGCGCCGCCAGGTCTGGCCCGATGAGTGCGCCGGCCGCATGGCCACGCCCGGCATCGATCAGCGCAAACACGCCGTCCAAGGTCGGATCAGCGGCAAAGGCCTGCGCCGCCACCAGCCCCAGCGCCGAGACGCCATGCACGGGCACGCCCCACGCCACCCCGAGCGCGCGCGCCGCCGCGATGCCGATGCGGATGCCAGTGTAGCTGCCCGGCCCGATGTCGACGACGATCGCTTCAGCCCGACGACCCGTCAGCAGGGCCGCTATTGCCGGCACAAGCGCTTCGGCGTGGCCGCGCCCGATCAGTTGATGATGGCGGGCCAGCACCTTGCGCCCATCGACCAGCGCGATCGACAGCGCCGGCGAGGACGTGGAAAGGGCAAGGACGGTCACGGTCGCGCCGCTACAGGATTTGCGCGGCTTCCTCAAACGGCAAGCGCGGCAGGCGCGGGAACAGGCCCTGGCCATTGCCCTTGCCAAGCGAGCAGATGAAATTGGTCTCAATACCCGTGTCGCCCCAGAAGGCGGCATCCACCGCCGCCTTGTCGAAACCTGACATCGGCCCGGTGTCCCAGCCCAGCGCGCGTGCCGCCATGATCAGGTAGGCACCCTGCAAGCTGCTGTTACGAAAGGCAGTTTCGTGGGCAAAATCAGCGCTCCAGTTGAACCATGGCCGCGCTTCGACATGCGGAAACAGCTCAGGTAGCTTGTCATAGAATTTCGGATCAAAGCCGATGACCACCGTGACCGGGGCGGCCTTTACCTTGGGCTGGTTGGCCACGCTCACGCACGCCGCCAGCTTTTCGCGGGCTTCCACTGAATGGCAAAAGCGGAACCGGGCAGGGGAACCGTTGGCCGAAGTCGGCCCCATCTTCACCAGTTCATAGAGCTGGCGCAGATCGGCTTCGGTAA
Organism: Sphingomonadales bacterium; assembly: GCA_027485735.1. Taxonomy (GTDB): domain Bacteria; phylum Pseudomonadota; class Alphaproteobacteria; order Sphingomonadales; family Sphingomonadaceae; genus Sandarakinorhabdus. The sequence goes on from JAIXQM010000033.1 coordinate 43,462, forward strand.
CGGGTGTCGCGTCCCAGCCATAATGGGTGCGAGCATCGATAAAGAGCTGCGCCAGGGCAGCGCCTTCCAGCGGGGAGGTGGCCATGATCAGACTGCCCGCACGTCGAGGACTTCGGGCACATAATATTTCAGCAGCGATTCAATGCCCATTTTCAGTGTCATCGTGCTCGAAGGGCAGCCCGAACAGGCGCCCTGCATTTCCAGGAAAACCGTGCCCTGGCGGAAGCCGCGATAAACGATGTCGCCGCCATCCTCGGCCACCTGCGGGCGCACCCGGGTTTCGATCAACTCCCTGATCTGCATGACGATATCGGCATCGGCGGGATCGTCATCGGTTGCGGCTTCCTGCACGATGCCGGTGAACAGTGGCGCACCACTGGTGAAATGATCAACCAGCACACCAAGAATCTGCGGCTTCATCGCCGGCCAGTCGGCCCCGGCCGGATTGCGGGTAACCGAAACGAAATCATGGCCCAGGAATACCCGGTCCACATCGCCCAGTGCGAACAGCGCGGCTGCCAGCGGCGAGGCTTCGGCTGCTTCCGGGGTGGGAATGTCCACGCCGTCCGCGCCGGTCACCTTCTGGCCTGGGCGGAACATCAGCGTCATCGGATTGGGGGTCTGTTCGGTTTCGATGAACATGGGTGGGGCCTCTTTGCGCTACGCTGCCGATATGGCCCACTGCCCGGCGCGCTTCAAGTCAATTCAGACAATTTCTGTCGTGATTCAGGCAATCGTTGCCAGCCGGTCCGGATCGAGGCTGCCCGGCACCAGCATCAGGATGCAGGGCAGGCTGCCGGCCCGTTCGCCAGCAAAGAAGCTGACCAGCGGCCCCGGGGTGCCCCGGCTGGCCGTGCCGAGCACCAAGGCGCGAACACCCGGATTGTCCTTCACATGCGCGAGGATCAGCGCCGCAGGGTCACCCTCCAGCACCAGCACACCCGGCCGCGCACCTTCCATTGCCTCTGCCTCGCCGGCCAGCTGCTCCAGCAGGGACTGGGCTTCGGCGCGGGCTTCGGCCGCCATCATCGATTGCACGGCGCCGAAGTGCATGAATTCGGTGGGGCGCACCACGCTCACCAGCCGCACATCGGCGCCCACGTGGGCGGCACGCAGCACCGCAAAGCGCATCGCCACCCGGCTTTCCGGGCTGTCGTCGATCACGACCAGATAGGTGGCGGCAGCATCCATCACATCAGCGTAGGGCGATTCCACGCGCCGCGCTACACCCGGCTCTTGAGCGCGGCTGCCAGGCTGGTGGTGGCGCTGCCGGGAGCCTTGGGGCTTGGCTGGCCGGGCCCGGGCGCCCAGCCGGCGACATGCAATATCTCGATGGTCACGCCAGTCTTGCCATCGTCGTCAGCCAGCGCTGCAAACCGTTGCGCCGCCGCCATCAGCACATCGCGGCGCAGAGGCCGGCGTTGGCGGAGCACGGAACGCGCGCCCATGGCGGTGAGATCATCGAACAGGCCGAACAGGGTCGCATAGCGCAGGGTGACACGCTCGACATCGGCCACCGGCATGGCAAAGCCGGCGCGCGCCAGCAAACCGGCGGCGGCACTGGCTTCCACCATCGGCGCGGTGTGACTGCCGGCACCGCCGGTAATCGCCGCTTCGGCTTCCAGCAGGCAGGCCCGCAACTCCACGAGGCTCATGCCGCCAATGAATGCAGCCACGAACAGACCATCGGGGCGCAGCACGCGGCCAATGCCGGCCAGTGCTGCGGGCAAATCATTCACCGTGGTGAGCGCTCCTGCCGATACCACAAGATCGAAGCTGGAATCGGCAAAGGGCAGCTGATCCTCATCGGCCACAATCACGTCGGGCTCATTGGCAGCGAGCGCCACCCGCCTTGCGCCCGGCCAGGTTGCCCGCGGCCCGCCCAGATCAAGCACATCCACAAACGGCCGCGCCACCATTGCCACGCGTTCGCGCAGTTCTTCGGCCATCAGATCATGCAGGAAGGATACGCGGCCAAAACCTAGCGCAGCAGCAGCATGGCGGCGGCGGCGCAGCGCAACATCAAAGGGAAGGACATCCGTCATTACCCTACCCTTTACGCGCCGCTAGTGCGGGCGCAAACTCCCGTAATGGTGGCTGTGCTTGCCTTGGTGACAACCCCCTTTCGCGCCGTGGTCGACGTGGTGCTGCCGCCCCGCTGCCCCGGCTGCGGCGAGATCGTCGATGGCGATGATCGCTTCTGCGCGGCCTGTTTTGGCGATCTGCAGGCGCTTGGCCCGCCACAATGCGCCTGTTGCGGCGTGCCGCTGCCGCACGATGGCGATGCGGCTGCCCTGTGCGGCTCCTGCCTGGCAGATCCACCGCCCTTTGCCCGTGCCCGGGCGCCCTTTGCTTATGGTGGCCCGGCGCGGCAGCTGGTGCTGGCCCTGAAACATGGCCGCCGCCTGCATCTGGCCCGCATGATGGCCCGCGCCATGCTGCGCGTGGCCGGTGATCTGCCCGAAGATGTGGTGATTGTGCCGGTGCCCTCCCACCGTTGGCGGCTGTGGCAGCGCGGTTTCAACCAGGCCGCGCAAATCGCCCACCAGTTAGCCCGCCAATCCGGGCGGCCATTGGCGGTTGACGCAATCGACCGCATCAAGCCAACGCTCACCACCAAGGGCCTAGGCCGCCGCGCCCGTCAGAAGAACGTGGCGGGCGCATTTCGTGTCGCTCGGCCGGAGCAGATCAGGGGCCGCACGGTGGTGCTGGTGGACGATGTGATGACCACCGGTGCCACCGTTTCCGCCTGCGCGGCGAAGCTGATCAAGGCAGGGGCGCGACAAGTGGAGGTCTTGACCTATGCCCACGCCCTGCGCGAGGGGCAGGGGAGCATGACGCGCGTGTGATAAATCGCTGCGACAGGGATGGGATGCCATGGCCACGATCGAAGTCTACACCAAGTTTCTTTGCCCCTATTGCACCCGGGCCAAGGCGTTGCTGAAAGCAAAGGGCGCCAGCTTTGAAGAGATCGACATTTCCACCGGGGGGCCGCGCCGGGCCGAAATGCTGGAACGCTCCAGCGGCCGCCAGACGGTGCCGCAAATCTTCATCGACGGCCGCCACATCGGCGGCTGCGACGATCTGCAGGCGCTCGACCGCGCTGGCGGGTTGGATCCGCTGCTCGCGGCATGATGCTCAGCATCGGCCTGATCCAGACCAACACCGGCATCGATCCGGTGATCGAGGCTGAACTTCTGGCCGCACAGATTGGCGAAGCCGCAGCCAAGGGCGCGCAGATCATCTTCACGCCGGAAATGAGCGGCCTGCTCGATCGCGACCGGAGCCGCGCCGCCAGCAATATCCGCGACGAAGCCGATGATGCGGTGCTGGCCGCCGTGCGGGCAGCAGCGGCTCGGCACCATGTGTGGGTGCATCTCGGCAGCCTCGCCCTGCGGGGCACCGGCAACAAGTTCGTCAACCGTGGCTTCCTGATTGGCCCCGATGGCGAAATCACCGCACGTTATGCCAAGATCCACCTGTTCGACGTCGCGCTCGGCACCGAAAGCTGGCGCGAGTCCGCCGCCTATGACGCCGGCCAAGAGGCCGTGGTGGCGGCAACGCCGTGGGGCGCACTGGGCCTGACCATCTGTTACGACGTCCGCTTCCCCGCGCTGCACAGGGCGCTGGCTTTGGCCGGCGCGCAGATCATCGCGGTGCCCGCCGCCTTCACCCGGCCCACCGGCCAGGCCCATTGGCATGTGCTGCTGCGCGCCCGCGCCATCGAAACCGGCTGCTGGGTGATCGCTGCCGCGCAGACGGGTGAACACACCGATGGTCGCGCCACCTATGGCCACAGCCTTGTCATCTCGCCGTGGGGGGAGGTGGTGCTCGACATGGGCGAAGCACCCGGCATCGGCATTGCCAGCGTCGACATGGGGCAAGTTGCCACCGCGCGCGGCAAGGTACCGGCGCTGGAACACGCCCGGCCGTTCCGGGTGGTGGGCCCATGATCGTCTATGATCTGGTCTGCACCATGGCCCACCGCTTCGAAGCCTGGTTCAGTTCCAGCGGCGATTATGATGATCAGCAGCAGCGCGGCCTGCTCGAATGCCCGATCTGCAGCAGTGCGCAGGTGGCCAAGGCAGTGATGGCACCGGCCGTCCCCGCCAAGTCGAACCGCAAGGGCGACATGCAAAGTCTGGCCAATGACGATCCAATGGCCCGATTGCTGATGCTGCAACGCGCTTTTGAAGCCAGCAGCGATTATGTCGGCGATCGCTTTGCCGCCGAAGCCCGCGCTATCCACGACGCCGGCGAGACGCGCAGCATCCATGGGGAAGCCACGCCCGCCGAAGTGAAGGCCTTGCGCGAGGATGGCATCTCACTCTTGCCGCTGCCATTCCGTCCGCGCGCGCGTTCGGACGCCTGACACGCAAATTTTGCCAAAGTTTTTGCTTGAACGCCGCCGCGCATCATGGCCTTGGAAAGCGTGAGCACCCGTAGCTCAGCAGGATAGAGCGACGGTTTCCTAAACCGTAGGCCGCAGGTTCGAATCCTGCCGGGTGCACCATTTTTCGGCGCGGTGCCGCCCACCAGCCCCGCCATTGCCAGATGTGGCCAGACATGATGTACTTCGGACATTGGCAGCTTCTGGATGTTGCGACGTCAACCGGTCATGTACTCGGCCGAACTGAGTGTCGCCCGGGGGGATGATATCATGAGGCAGGGACTGTTGAACCTGCTGCCGCCGGTCACGGTAACCGCACTTCTGTTGTTCTGGGGCAATGCACCCGCTGCATTGATCGACAACAGGGCCACCTTGGTCATCGTGATCGTGACAGTGGTGCTCTTCGTTCAATTGCTCGAATTGCGGTTCGAACGGCATGAAGGCTGGCGCATCAACTGGCGTGAGCTGGCCACGGATGTGTTTTATGTCGTGCTGGGCTTTACGGCGATCAGCTGGATGACCGATACGTTCGCGGAAGGTCCGTTGCGTAACACCAAGGAAACGCTGGGTCTGACGTCACCATGGCTGAAGACGCTGCCATTTCTCGTGCAGACCTTCATGGTCATGGCTCTGTTCGAATTCGGGCAATATTGGATGCATCGGCTGATGCACAACAATGCGCTGTTCTGGTCCACCCACGCGCCGCATCATCACATCACCCAGCTGAATGCGGCCAAGGGTTATGTTGGCAATCCGATCGAGCTGTTCCTGATTTCGCTCAGCGTCATCGCACTGTTCGATTTCGACAAGGTGGCCATCTTTGCCTCCGCCTCGCTGGGCACCGCCATTTCGACCTTTGCCCACGCCAACGTGCGGTCCGATCCGCCAGGGTGGTACAGTTTCTTCTTCACCACCATCCGCCATCACAGCCTGCATCACACTGCGCTCAGCTATGAAGACACGCGCTGCAACTATGGCAATGTGCTGATCCTGTATGATCGCATTTTTGGCACTTATCGCGAAGGCGAGTCCGCCGTGGTTGGCCAGGATGAACGCCGGCGGCTGACGATCGCCGAGCAGTTCCTGTTCCCCTTCCGGCCGCTGATCAGCCGCTGGAAGGCCAAAGGCGCCTGATCCCTGCCGTGCCCCACTTGCGCCTTGCCGTATTAATTCTGGCCGCATTTGCCCTGCTGGCAGCTGCTCCTGTCGAACAGATTATCCCCGTTCCCGGTTTCGCCGATTTCCTGACCATTGATGGCAACAGCGTGTGGGTGACCAACAAGGGCCGGGTTGAGCGCTGGTCGCGCCGCGGCAAGCTGGCGACGGTATCGATGCGCCACCCGTGCGGCACCATGGCCCTGACAGCTGATGCCCTGTGGGTGGCCGATTGTGACGACAAGACACTGAGCCGCATCGACCGGCGCACGGCTCGCATCATCACCGTCATCGCCACCGGGATTGCCGCGGCCGATGGTGAGATGAACGTGGTGGCAGGGGCAGGGTCAGTGTGGCTGGCCAGCGCCGCCAGTGGTTTAATTTCGCGTATCGATCCATCGCTGGGCCGGGTGAACGCGCGGATCACCGTGGCACCTGGCAGCAATTATCTCGCCTTTGGCCATGGGGCGCTCTGGGCGGTCAGTGGCTCGAAGAATCTCATCCAGAAGATTGATCCGGCCACCAATCGCGTGATCGGCCACACACGGCTGGGCCGCCAACCCGGTTTCCTGGTGGCTGGTGAAGGGGCCGTGTGGGTCCAGGAACAAGCCGATGGCACCGTCGCCCGTGTCGATCCGGCCCGCGTAACAGTCAGTGGCAGGATCAAGGTCGATACCAGTCTCAACTATGGTGACATTGATACGGGCGGCGGCAAGATCTGGCTCAGAACCACGGCCGGGCAGTCGCTGGTGGTGATTGATGCGGCAACCTTGGCCATCCGCGCTCGCCTTGGCGCCGTCACCGGCAGCGGGGCGGTTCGCTACACGCCTTCGGGTATCTGGACATCGGCGCATGACCGGCAGAGCCTGTCGTGGTGGCCTGATCCCGCCCGATTGAGCCCTTAACCGCGTGAAAGTGCCGCCACCAGGGGTGCGGCCGCCACACTGTCGAAATACTCCCTGACTTGGGTCACGCGCCCGCCGGTCACATCGGCGACAACGCACAGCGTGAGGCGCAGCACATTCCCATCAGCCATGGTGCCGCCAGCGACGTGCTCCTCGACAAAACCAGTGGTTGTCGGCGAACAGACAGCCTCGCTGTACCCAAAGCCTGGCACGACCCGGTGCACAGCCGCATTGAAGCGCAGCAGCTGTTCAAGACCTATCGGTGCGCCGCCGTTCTGTACCAGTGTGAAATCCGCCGCGCACAGGCGACGTACCGTTGCGGCATCATCTGCAGCCAGCGCTGCAAACAGAGCGGCGGCGATCGCGGCATTGTCCATACCCATGTCCCTCATTGTCCAGGCCGTTTTGCCCGTAGTGTTGGCGGTGCGTCCAGCGGATTGTCCGGCCAGGGATGCTTGGGATAACGGCCCTTCAGCTCCTTCTTCACCTCCGCCCAGCTGCCGGTCCAGAAGCCCGGCAGATCCTTGGTTACCTGGATCGGCCGGCCTGCCGGCGAGGTGAGCCGCAGCGTGAGTGGCACTCGGCCATCAGCGACCATGGGATGACGGGCGAGACCGAACAGCGCCTGAACCCGCATGTCCACCGCCGGGCCACTATCGGCGGCATAATCAATGGCATGGCTGCTGCCCGCCGGGGTGGTAAAGCGACCGGGCGCAAACGTGTCGAGCCGCTGGCGCTGGCTCCAGTCGAGCCGGTTCAACAGCGCTTCGGCCAACGCGACATCCTGCAGGTCAACCAAGCGGCGGCCGAGCAGCGGTGCCAGCCAATCGTCACGGGTGGCCAGCAAGGCATCATCGTCGCTGGCCGGCAGATCAAGGCCGTGGGCAGCCGCAAAGGCAAAACGGGCGCGCAGCGCAATGGCAGCGTCACCCCAGGGCAACTGGCCAAGTCCGCGTTCCGCCACGGCATCGAGCAGGACAGCGCGAATTCTGGCAGCATCGGGTCGCTCGACCGGCTGGCGGGCCAGCGTGATGGCGCCGAGCCGGCGTTGGGTTTCCGCCGTCACGCCGCTGGTCGCCGGATCAAAGGCAAACACCGCCCGATTCTCGATGCGGCTCGCGAGAATCTTCTCAACGTCGCCGTGCAGCGGCGCGCCCAACAGCAGCCGTGCGCCCGCCGCACTGCCGCTGGCATCGCCCACGACGATCCAGTCGCAGCGCGCCAGCGGCGAGTCCGGGGGTGGTGCGACGGCGCGGCCATTGGCCATCAGGAATGCGTTACCCCGGCGCCTCGCTACCCGGTCGGGATAGCCCAAGGCCAACACTTCGCCGGCAGATTCAATGCTGATATCAGTCTCTGTTGCGCCCACCGCTCTGGCCCAACGCTGCGCCAGTTTGCGTGCGGCTTCGGCGCGCTGGCCGCGTTCGCGCGCCCAGCCTGCGAGCCGCTGCTCAATGTCATCACTGCGCCCACCCAGTCCCCGCTCACCCATCAACACGGCGATGCGGGCGGCGAGCAAGCCGTGGCCGCGCTGTGCCGCTGTCACCAACATGTTTGCCTGTTCCGGTGCCATTGGCAGCGCCGCCAAACGTTTGCCATGGGGCGTTACGCGATCGGTCTCATCAATCGCCGACATAGCCCGTAACCGGCCTTGCGCTTCGATCACGGCTGCTGCCGGCGGTGGGTCCCGCCAGGGCAGACTGGCAGGATCAGGCACACCCCAGCGGGCGCAATCCAGCACCAAGCCAGCCAGATCAGCCTCCATGATTTCCGGCGGATCGAAGGGCACCCGGCCCAGTGTTTCGGCGGCTTCCCACAGCCGGATCGCCAATCCTGGTGCAGTGCGCCCGGCGCGGCCGGCGCGTTGGGTCACAGCCGCTTGGCTCGATCGCACGGTGACCAGGCGGGAGAGACCAACACTGCGATCCAGCTGTGGCCGGCGCGACAGGCCGGAATCGATCACGACTTGCACACCATCGATGGTGATGCTCGTCTCTGCAATGCTTGTCGCCAGCACGATCTTGCGACGGCCAGGCGGTGGCGGCGCAATGGCGGCACGCTGGTCACTGGCTTCGCGGGCACCGTGCAGACGGAACAGATCAGTATCGGCGGGCAGCCGCGCTTCCAGGCGCTCGGCGGTGCGCTCAATCTCGGCAACACCAGGCAGGAAGGCGAGGATGGAGCCCGTTTCGCTGACCAGTGCGCCGCGGATAGCGCTGGCCATGGCGTCTTCCAGTCGTTCAGCGGAATTGCGACCAACGTATCGCAGTTCGACCGGAAACATCCGGCCTTGCGATTCAACCTGGACAAGTCCCGGAATGATGGTGGCGAAACCGGTCACATCCAGCGTGGCTGACATCAGCAACAGACGCAGATCAGGCCGCAACGCTGCGCGAGCCTCCAATGTCAGTGCGAGCGCAAAATCGGAATCGAGGCTGCGTTCATGGACTTCGTCGAACAAGACACCGGCCACACCGGCCAGTTCGGGATCGCTGACCAGCATGCGGGTGAAAATGCCTTCGGTCACCACCTCAATGCGGGTGGTGGCCGACGTGCGCGCATCCAGCCGGGTTCGATAGCCAATGGTCTGACCAACCGGCTCGCCCAGTTGCTCGGCCATGCGCTCGGCCGCAGCACGCGCGGCGAGGCGGCGCGGAGAGAGCAAGATCAGCTTGCCGCCCTTGGCCCAGTCTTCGCCAAGCAGGGCGGGCGGCACAGCGGTGGTCTTGCCCGCGCCGGGCGGTGCCACCAGCGCCACAGGGAGATTGCCAGCCAGCGCCGCCTGCAACTGCGGCAGCACGGCGAGCACCGGCAGCATCAGAAGGGTTTGACGATCACCAACACCGCCACAGCCAGCGTGACCAGCGAGGGAATCTCATTCATGAGCCGCAGCCGCTTTTCGGTCACCGGGCGTTCGCCGGCGGCGAAACGCTTTGCCATAACCACACTCCAATGGTGGAACCAGGTGAGCAGGCACACAAA